>CAYWBK010000028.1:0-12524 GCA_964455745.1 uncultured Armatimonadia bacterium | reverse complement strand
GCGCGGTGGGGGCGGAGTTGCCGATGATAACCGGCGCGCTTTCGACCCAATCGCTCTGCGCGGTCCCGTCGGTCGCGCGGGCATGAGCCTTCCAGTGGTCGCCGGTGGCGAGGTTGGCCTTGGCGAGGGTTGCGCCGTCGTTACCCCATGCGCCCCAGGTTATGCCGTCGGCGCTCTTGGCCCACTGGTACTGGTAGCTGACCGTATCGCCGTCGGGATCGGCGCTTCCCGATGCGGTTGCGGTGAGATCGGTGGTGATGGTCGGGCTGGCCGGCGCGATGACGACGCTTGTCGGCGCGGTGGGGGCGCCGCCGCTGACGACAACCGGCGCGCTCTCGCTCCAGTCGCTATAATCGTCCCCGTCGTAGGCGCGGGCGCGTACTTTCCAGTGATCGCCGTGTGTCAGGTTCGTGTGCGAGAGCACCTGAGTATTGATGTTCCACGCATCCCAGTTGGTCCCATCGGCGCTCCTGGCCCACTGGAACTGGAAATAGATCGGGTCGCCATCGGGATCGGTGACGCCGGTGGCCGTCGCAACGAGATCGTTGGCGATGGTCGGGTTGGATGGGGTGATCGATACGAGGGTGGGAGCGCTCGGGGGTGAGTTCGCGATGACCACCGGGCCGCTCTCGACCCAATTGCTGGTCATGGCCGTATCGGTCGCCCGTGCGCGGACCTTCCAGTGGTCGCCCTTGGCGAGGTTCGTCTTGGCGAGCGTCGCGCCATCATTGCCCCAGTCGCCCCATGTCGCTCCGTCGGCGCTCTTCGCCCACTGGTACTGATATGTCACGGTGTCGCCGTTGTCGGGATCGGCGCTCCCGGACGCCGTGGCGGTGAGGTCGGCCACCACAGTCGGGTTCGCCGGGGCGATGGTGACGGTTGTGGGGTCTGTCGGCGGCCTGTCGGCGACGACCACCGGGTTGCTCTCGACCCAGTCGCTTTGCAGCGTGCCGTCTGTCGAGCGGCCTCGCGCTTTCCAGTGGTCGCCGTGCCTGAGGTTCGCTTTAGGCAGTGTGGCTCCGTCATTGCCCCAGTCGCCCCAGGTGGTTCCGTCTGCGCTCTTGGCCCACTGGTACTCATAGCCGACCGTATCGCCCGCGTCCGCATCGGCGCCGCCATCGGCAGCAGCCGTGAGGTCGTCGGCCTCGGTCGGGGCCGCCGGGGTAATGACAAGCGAGGTCGGAGCCGTCGGCGCAGCATCGCCGATGACCACCGGATCGCTTTCAACCCAGTCGCTTTGCAGCGTGCCGTCGGTTGCGCGCGCGCGAGCCTTCCAATGATCGCCGCGAGTGAGGTTGGCCTTGGCCAGGGTCTGACCGTCATTTCCCCAGGCGTCCCAGGTTGTGCCGTCCGCGCTCTTGGCCCACTGGTACTCGTAGGTGACGGTATCGCCCGCATCAGGGTCAGCGCTGCCCGTGGCGGTCGCCGTCAGGTCGGTGGCGACGGTCGGACTTGCCGGGGCGATGGTGACGCCGTTTGGGGCGCTCGGAGCGCTGTCGCCAACGACAACCTCGTCGCTCTCGGCCCAGCCGCTTTGCAGGGCGCCATCGGTCGCGCGCGCTCGCGCCTTCCAGTGATCGCCTCGGGTGAGGTTGGCCTTGGCGAGCGTTGCGCCGTCGTTGCCCCAGTCTCCCCAGGTTGCCCCGTCATCGCTCTTGGCCCACTGGTACTGGTAGGTTATGGTGTCGCCGGCGTCAGGATCGGTGCTCCCGGAAGCCGTCGCGATCAGGTCATCGCTGACCTTCGGGTTTGCAGGCGCAATCGTGACCGAGGTGGGGACAGTCGGCGCCGACCCGGCAACGACCACCGGCGCGCTCTCGACCCAGTCGCTTTGCAGCGTCCCGTCGGTGGCTCTTGCCCGCGCCTTCCACTGGTCGCCCTTAGTCAAGTTTGCCTTGGCGAGCGTTGCGCCGTCGTTGCCCCAGTCGCCCCAGGTGGCGCCATCGGCGCTCTTGGCCCACTGGTACTCATAGGACACCACGTCGCCGGCGTCGAGGTCGGTGCTGCCCGAAGCGGAGGCGGTCAGATCATCGGATACGGTCGGATTGGCGGGAGTGACGGTCACGTCCGTGGGGGCGCTTGGCGCGCTGTCGCCCACGACGACTTCAGCGCTTTCGGTCCAGGACCCGGGCACCATCGTATCCCAGGCCCTGGCTCGCGCTTTCCAATGATCGCCCTTCGTCAGGTTCGCCTTGGCAAGCGTCTGGCCGTCATTGCCCCAGTCGCCCCAGGCGATCCCATCGGCGCTCTTGGCCCACTGGTACTGGTAGGTCACGTCCCCGCCCTCCGGGTCCGTGGCCCCGGTCGCGGTAGCGGTCAGATCATCACTGACCGTCGGATTCGCCGGGGTGATCGTCACGGTCTCCGGGGCGTCGGGCTCGGCATCCCAGATCAGGACATAGTCGCTCTCGACCCAGTCACTGTGCAGCATCCCCGCGGTGACGCGCGCTCGGGCCTTCCACAGGTTTCCCATGGTCAAGTTGGAGTGATCGAGCGTCTGACCATCGTGGCCCCAGGCGTCCCAGTTGACGCCATCGGTGCTCTTCGTCCACTGGCATTCGATGGCCGCGTGGTCGGCAGAGGGATCGTCCGCAAGCGTCACGGTGGCGTAAAGATCGTCCAGAACGGTCGGGAACAGCGGGTCGATGTTTGCGGCAGTCACATCGAGGGGCGCTATGTTGGATAGTGACGCCTCGCGAGTGTTGCCGTCGCTGCCGAGGTTGATGCGCCCACCGTTGGGCGCGGGCTCGTTCGTGAAGGCCGATCCGTCACCGGCGTCGATGCAAGGGCTGTGCACAGCATCGGCGACCCAGCCGGCAGACGTCCAGTGGCCGCGCAGCGACTTGAGATGGAAGTCGCCGTTGCCAGGGCTGACGAACAGCGGATCGGCGCTGATGTCGGAGTTGTTCCCTGTTTGGTCGCCCATGCCCGCGTAGTTCGCAGGCAAGTTGCCATAGACGTCGGAGAATGTGATAGTCGGAGCTGCGCCGGAGGCCACGCTCACGCCGCCGCCCGAGCCTGAGAACGCGATGATACAATCGGTGACAGTGGCGGTCGCGCCGTCGGACTGGATGCCTCCCCCGTCCGTTGCGCTGTTGCCGCTGATTGTGTCGCTCGCGATAGACGGCGCGGACGAGCTGCCGCACGCGATGCCGCCGCCGGAGGCGGCCGAGTTGCCGTAGAGGAGGTCATTGCTGATGGTGGGGGCGGCGTTGGCGGCACAGTATACACCGCCGCCGGCGGTCCCCGCGTGATTGGCGCTGATGCGGTTGCTGGCGATGGTTCCGCCGGCCTGGCCGACGACGATTCCGCCGCCGCTGCCGACGGCTTCATTGCCGCTGATCGTGTTGAGGGTGATCGCCGCGGCTGCGGCGCTCCCGCAGAAGATGCCGCCGCCGGTCTGTGCGGAGTTGTGCGTGATCGTGTTGGAGGCGATGATCGGCTGCGAATTGCCCGCGGCTCCGATGCCGCCGCCGCTGGTGTTGGCGTGATTGCCGCCGATCGTGTTGCGCTGGATCTGCGGTGCGGCGCCACCTGTGCAGCCGATGCCGCCGCCACAGGCGAGGCCCGCCGCCGCAGTGTTGCTGCTGATCGTGTTGTCGTGGATGACGGGGTTGGCCGAACCGGCGCACAAGATGCCGCCGCCGATTCCGGCGTAACCGCCGCTTGAGGCAGCGGCATTGGCGGTGATGACATTCCTCGCGATGGTCGGCGAGGCGCCGTCACAGAGCACCCCGCTTGCCGACCCGTTCTTGATCGTGAAGCCCGTCAGTACCGAACTGTTACCCTCGTTCGTCTTGAAGCTGACGACGGGAGCGCCGAGGCCCTGCCCGTCGATGACCGCCAACTCCGGATGGGCCGGGTCGGAGCCGGTAACGGTGATCGCCAGGCCGCCGAAGTCGATGACCTCGTGGTAAGTGCCTGGCGCGACCACGACGATGTCGCCGCCGCTGGATGCGTTGATGGCGGCCTGGATTGTGTCATACAGCGGCATTCCGCCACCGCCTACATGGAGGGTGGCGGCCTGTGCGACGCTGAATGATAACAGCAACAACAAAACGACTACGGCTACACATCTGTGGCGCGCTTGCATTTGGGGATAGGCCTCCTCGGTGCGTTTTCCAGCCTTCGCCAATGTTGGCGGATGTCTGGCTTGTGTGCGAATCGACGCGCCCTGGCAACGGTGGCGCAGCCTGGCGCGGGTTCTCCTGAGCGGAGGCGCTTGTAGGTCACGACGGCGGCAGCGGACGCCCGATCCCTCGGCGTGCAGGCAGGGACGACGGTGCGCGCGGCGTCCGGAGACCGGCGCAGCCGTGCACCCGCCTGAAGCGGGAGCCTGCGAGTGACCCGTTAGCGCGTTGTCTGAGGGGGATTCAGCGAGTAGATCGGGCGATGTTGGGGAAACTTTAGCGGGAGTTTACATCGTGGTTACGGCTGGATGGGAACGGCCGCTCACCCCCGGCCCGTTCCCGCCCAGGCGAGATGAAGCCGGGGATGAAGCGAACAACACTGGACTTGGACGTCACCGGCGGGCGACACGCACCGTTACGTCGTGCGCTCGGCAGGCAGCCCTAGCAAAGCCGCCTGCGCGAGCGCGGTATGACCGCTTCTTGCCAGCCTCAGCGCCCCTCCCTCACCTCGTACACATGCACCCCCAGCGGATCGAAGGTGTCCCGGAGTTGTCCGTCGTTCACGGACACGCTGCGTGCCTCGAACAGTACATTGGCGGTGAAGTGCGCAGGCAGGGCCTTGGGCGCAGTGACAAGGCTGCACGGTTTTCCATCCCGGTTTACCGCGATGATGACCGTCCGGTCGGCGAAGCGCTTCTCCCACAGATGGACTTCCGTGCCCTCCGGCGTCTTCTGCACCCAGGTGTCGATCGGCCCCGGCGCGGTCAGGACCGGCCGTAGCTGCTTGATGTCCGCGATGGTTTTCTGCAGCGCAGCCCAGGCCCAGGGGACCTTGGCTACGGTGTAGCCGCATGAGCCGCTCGTGCCCTGGCCCCACCACCAGTACTCGATGCAACTCGTGTTGTGGACCAGCGCCATGAACGCGTTCGCGCGCATCACGGCGGCGTCCGGCTGGAACTTCGCGGGGTCGGGGGTCTTGCCAAGCTCCTCGAGGCTGCTTTGCGCGGCGTCGTAGCAGTGCAGGATCGCCGACAGCGGTGTGCCGGGGCGAAGCCCTTTGCGGTGCAGGTCCATGCGCGAGGCGACCCCTTCGGTCGAGCCGTAGACCTGCGTCCAGTGCACGTCGAACGCGTCTTTGTACAGGGGCACGGCGGGGTCGCCGGCGCAGGTGACGACTACCGGGTGATACGGGTCGAGCGCGTTGATGAGCCGGCGGTATCGCGCCAGCCACTGCGGTGAAACGTACTGAAAGTCGCTGTCGGGCTCATCGTATAGATACCACGCGAATAAGCCGGGATGGCTCATCAACGCCCCGACGCGCTCGGCCACGAACTCCTCATCCCCGCGCATCAGCCGGGGCCGGCACAGGCCGATGAAAGCCTGCAAGCCATTCTTCCGGGCGGCATCGAGATACTGCAGCGCCTCTTCGTTCGTCCCGTCGCCATCCCACTGATAAGAATGCACGAAGTCGAAGCCACCGGCGGCAATCCGCGGCATGTCCTCGATGCGGCAGCCGTACATTCCGAACAGGAACCGCATCTTCCCATCGGTCTCGACACCCCCATACTGCTTCCAGACCGTCCTGGGCATCGGCTTGCAGCAAGTGTAGAACAGCGTTCGCGAGGACTGGTTGCCGGCTGCGTCGGCGGCCTGCACGACGATCTTGTGGAGGCCCTCGGACCACCCCTCCTTCGGCACGTAGGTCGCCTCGGTCTTGCCGATCTTTGCAAGGGATGACACATCCCGGCCATCGACTGTTAGGACTACCTTCGCTACGCCAACGTTGTCCGAATACTGGACCCGCACGGTTTCCGTCCGCGAGCGTAGGCACCCGTGGTTTTCGACGATCTTCGGCGGGGTGCAGTCGCGGTCGAGCGGGACCGTCTGGGTGAAGGCCCAGGTCTGCGAGACCACGTGATGCTCCGGCACTCTCACGCGCCAGAACCACTTGCCTGGCGCGAGAGGCTTCTCGACTTGGGCTGTCGACTCTTCCAGGCCGGAGAGCGACATCGTATTCCCCGCCGGGAAGCTCTCATCGCGGGACAGGTCGAGCGCGCAGGTGGTCTTCCAGGCATAGTACCACTGGAAGGAGGGGACGTTGCTCGCAACGGCCGCACCGGGAAGCGGGCCGAACAGCACCGGATCGTCGCGCACCTCGGTCAGGCTCACGTCGTCGAACCACCCGGTTCCCGTGCAGCGCATCGAGAGGAAGATGACCGCGAAGCCGGCCCCCTCGGGCGCTCGCGCCGGCTCGGTGCGGATGCGCCGCCAGTCACTGTTCCCGTAGACCCCGGCGGCGTAGCTGCCCGCGGCCAGCCACTTGCCTTGCTTGTCCGCGAACTCGATGATGACCGTCGCCCCGGTGGGGGACATGCCGTTCAGTGTGGCCGCCTCGATGCCCTGCGTCTTGATCCAGGCTTCGGCGCGGTAGGCATGCCCCTCGCGCACCGGCACATTCTGGACCAGGTAGACGTTCTGCTGAACACCGCCCTCGGGTTTGATTGTGACGCGGGCCGAGGCGTTACCGGAGTGTCGGGTCTCCGTGTCGCGCACCGCGTTGGGGTTCTCACTCCAGCCCTCGAGCGGCTTGTCGGACTCGAAGCCCGCGTTCACCATCGGCACGGCTTCGAGTGCCTCGACGCGCTGGGAGAGCAGCGCCGTGCGCGCCGGGATGTCCGCCGCCGGAGCTTCGATGACCTCGAATTCGATGAAGCTTTGCGTCTTGCGGGGGGCGGAGCCGTCCGCAGACAGCACCTGCACGAAGAACAGGCCGCTTCCGTCGGCCCGGCGATCCTGCATTGCGAAGCCGCTGCAGCGCACGATGACCGTCCGGTCGGGCCGCTCGAAGCGGGCCTCCTCGATGCCCTGCAACTGCGGGAACGGGTCGCCGAGAGCGATGTCGTGCAGATCGCCGTTCACCCACACCCAGGCGTGATCCGGCGCTGTCCGCACGGCTTCGGGCTGCACCTGGATGGCGAACTCCGACGGTCCGGCGGCGATCAGGGTCGTGGCGAGCGAGAACCGCGCCTTCTGCGGTGTCAGCTCGAGCTTCAGCGTCGCCTCCTGGTTGCCGGGGACGGCCTTTTGCCATGTGGCGCTCGTCGCGTCGGCGGCGACTTGTGCGCCGTCCATCGCGAACCGGGCGCCCTTCCAGTTCGGCAGGTACCCCGCGAGGCTCCCGCTGACGGCGATGCTCTCGCCCTTGTAGGCGATGCGGGCAGGCCCGGTGTCGCCGAGGTCTGCCGACCAATGCCCGGCGGAGATCGGGGCGGGGGCGGAGAGAGCGGGCAGGGTCAGCATCGCGCTAAGTGCACAGGCCAGCAGGGCGAGGGACAGCTTCATGTTCGCATCACGCTCCGAGCGGGATCATGGCGCATCGATTGTGCCCGGCCCAGGCCCAGGAACCTGCGCCTTGTCGGCGGAGCGCCGCTGGGCGCGTGCCGCTCGCGCGGGCCCCAACGCGAGGAGCAGCGGCCCGAGGGCGAACCCGATGGTGACTGGCGACGGAGCGAAGAGCGCCACCGCAGCCAGTATCATCGCCTCTACCAGGCACTGCGTCTGTAGCACAGATCGGCCATAGGTGGCGTCCAGGTGGATCTGGCCGGTCGGCGGAGAGAGTTTCATGGCGCGGAAAGCCGAGATCGTGCGGATCTGGGCCGCAAGGCCCGCCAGCATCAGGGACACGATGGCGCAGAAGGCACTGTCCCGAATCGCGAGCCACGTGGGGGCAACGGCTTCCGGGGCCATGTGACCGATGGTGCCGATCATCCACAGAGTGAGTGCCAGGGCTCCCGACGGCACGAGCCCCTTGCGCAGCCAGCGCCCATGACCTCGTCCCGCCACGATCTCTCGCAGTACCGGGCTCGACTCGAGGGACGCGATCACCTGGTATTGGCGGGCGTGGTCTCGGTACAGCTTGGCCCCGGTCACCGCCTGTGCGAAGATCGCATAGATCAGCGCAGAGAACAGCAGAAGCGTGGCCCAGAAACTGTTGGCGATGAGGTCGAAGACCATTGCGGCATCCTCCCATGGACGGCAGCTTGCAGTTCAGTACGCCCCGTACTCAGCCACCAGTTCCATCACATGCTTGTACTGCTCGAAGCTCACGTTATCGGGCACGGAGTGGTCCGAGTGGTAGATGTACCCGCCGCCCTGTTTGGCGATAGGCAGCTTCCGGCTGATTTCATGCTCGATGACCGTCGGGTCGGGGTCGGCCATCGCCATCACATTGATGCCGCCCATGAAAGCCATCTTCTCGCCGAAATCGTGCTTCAACTCGACCAGGTCCATCCCCGCCTTGGCCTCGATGGGCTGCAGGCAGTCGATCCCGGCTTCGATGAGGTGGGGGATGAGCTTGCGGATGTCGCCGTCGGTGTGCAGGATGACGGGCATATCGTGTGAGTGGAAGAAGTCGCACATGCGCTTCTGGCCGGGGAACTCGAACTCCATGTAGGCGTCGGGCGAGAAGAAGGGGCCGTTCTTATAGCCCATATCGTTCCAGATGAAGGCCCCGTCGAACCGGAAGCCATACGCGATCAGCTCCGCGACGGCCCTGATGACGCATTCCGCGAGAGTGTCCATCATGTCCTTGACCCACGACGGGTCGTCGTGCATCGCCATCAGCACCCGCGGCGCGCCGACGAACCGCTGCATCACATCGTACCCGAAGCCCGTATGCGAGGTGACGAAGTACCCCTGCTCCCGTAGCGACCGATTCCCGGCCAAGCCGCCTTCCCAGTCCACTCGGCGCTCGTTCCAGGCCAGCAGCGGCTTGTGCTCCTCCCATTTCTCGCGCGAAGTGATCGCGTAGTCGATCAGCTCCGGCACGGACTCGCGCCCCTTGAACACGCGGGTCGTAGCCCCGTAGTTCCCGCGAAAAATGCGGTACGCGTCGGTCTCCTCGAGGGTCTCCTCGGGGAGTTGGAACGAGACATCCGCGCCTTGTCCGATCCACTCGTAGCCGAAGTAGCTGAACGCTGACTGATCCTCGGGCAGGCCTTCGCGGCGCCATCGGGCCTCGGTGGTCGGCCACACCGTATCGCAGATCGGCACGCGGTCGGGTTCCTGGTGAGATAGCGCAAGGCGGAAGCGGTCGCGGGAAGTCATGGGCAAGCTCCTGGGGGCTGGATACTGGATACTGGATACTGGATACTGGATACTGGCAACGGCAACGGCTTGGGCCACGGGGTGAGGGAGGCGCTACTCCCCGGGCACGAATACAACCTTTCCACATCTTCCTGAGTCGGCCAGGGCGAAGGCTTGTTCGGCCTGGTTTAGGGAGAAGCGGTGGGTGACTGCCGGCTCGAAGCTCATGCCGCTTTGGGCGAGGAAGCGGGCGAGGTCCCAACTCCAGCCGAGCGGGAAGACGACCGAGCCGATGAGGGTGCAGGCGCGCCCGTGGATGTCACTGGGATTGATGACCTTGTCAGTGCTGCCCACGCCCACGATCGCTGCCCTGCCCTCGCGGTGGAGGCTTGGGATGACGCATTCGCGCGCGGCAGTGGCCCCGGAAGTCTCGATGACGAAGTCCACGCCATCGCCCCAGAAGCCCTGCGCGCCCTGGCCGAAGGCTTGAACAGCCGGTACGGGGTCTTCGTGCGCGGAATCGACGATCGCATCCAAGGCGCAGGCTTCTGCGGCTGCCATTCGTTCGGGGAAGATGTCGATGCCGATCACGCGCAGGCCCATCGCCTTGCCGACCAACGCGCAGCTTAGCCCCACCGGCCCCAGCCCATACACCGCGAGGCTCTGGTGGGCGGTCACGGCGAGCCGGCGGAGCGCGGCATAGGCGGTCCCGCCGACGCACGCCATGAAGGCTCCGTCAATGAAGCTGACTGAGTCGGGGAGAGGGATGCAGTTACGCTCTTTGACGACGCAGAACTCGGCGAAGGACCCGGGGACCGACACGCCGACGACCTGGTCGTGCCGACAGGCGACGGTCTCACCCCGCGCGCACTGCTCGCAGACCCCGCAGCCCTGGTGGTGGTGCGCCGACACGCGGTCGCCAGGCTTCGCCCGCATGACTCCCGGTCCGACAGCCTCGATGACGCCGCACGGTTCATGCCCCCGGATTTGGTCGTCGAGGTAGTCTGCGCGGAAAAGATGCAGATCGGAACCACAGATTCCGGTGGCCTCGATGCGCAGGAGAACCTCTCCGTAGCCAGGCTCCGGGACGGGAGATTCGCGGACTTCGCAGCGACGGTTGCCGAGGAATACGATGCCTTTCATGTGAGCCTCCCTGACATTATTACGCCACTTTGACAAGCGACAGGCGCAGCGCGCGAAACTCGGTCAAGGGCTGGCCGGACACTACGGTGAATGACATACGGCATTCGACCACGGAGACACAGAGTGCACAGAGAACGACTGGAGAACGGCCCGCCTGTCGGATGATGTCTGAAGGGTGTTGCCGTTCACTGTGCTCCCTGTGTCTCGGTGGTCAATCGCGGTCTATGTAGCGCTGATTGCTTGTCGCCGGACACCGTACGGCGCCGGCGCAAACCCCTGCCCCCTCGGCTTGTCTCAGCCGCCGTCTTCCGCGCCGCCCAGCGCCGCGACGATCTCGTTCAGCCACACCACGAACTCCGCGGTATGATCGAGCCGGACGATCGCGTCGTCGGCGTGCGGGTTCTTCCACCAGCCCTCCGGGCTTTGCTCCTGCAGCAGGTACTCGGCGAAGGTGAGGGCGGCGGACTTGGCTCGTGGGTCGCCGGTAATGGTGTGCAGCACCGCCGCGCCGACCGCCGACTTGCCCGAGGGCGGGTAGGCGTAAGCATCCTCGGCGCATCGCAGGCTGAAGTCGAAGACCTGCTTCGCGCCCTCCAGGTATGCCTGATCGCCCGTGGCCTGGTAGAGCCGGGCGAGGAACAAACCGATGATGCCGGAGCAGTAGTACGCCTGCTGCGGTTTCGTGGCGTCGATGAACGGGGCGTTGCCGGAGATGGGCGCGTCCTCTGTGGCGAGCTTCCCGTCCGGCGACATCCAGTAGTAGAACCGCTCATTGGAAGGTTGCTGCTCGATCGTCGACAGCAGGCAGTTCGCCGCCAGCCTCGCGGCCTCGAGCCGTCCGGCATACACGCATGACATGCCTGCCCAGGAGCTGCAGACGGGTTCGACGTAGTCACTGCCTTCGACCACCTGGAAGAACCCGCCGCAAGGCGCCTGGCAACTGAGGATATACTCGATCACTGCAAGGGAGATGTCAAAGCGCGCGAGCCGGTGGGCGCCCTGGCAGATCCAACTCGTCTTGTAGAGCGCCAGACCGGCATCGAAGTGCCGCAAACGCCCGCCCTCGGCCAAGTCGTTGGCTTTGATCCAGTTCAGTAGCCTCATCGCCTCGGCGACGTGGCCGCTGATCCCGAGCGCAAAAGCGCCTTTGTGATACACATCTGCCTGGATATCGGGGCGGATGAAGGAGCCATCGGAGTTCTGCTGGGCCATCAGCCACTGCGCACCGCGTTGAGCGGCCTGTCGATAGAGTTCCATCCTGGGGTCCATGGGGTTCTCCCTCGCAAGGAGTGCGGGTTGATCGGGCGCAAGCTTTCCCCGCAGCCGACGCACAGTCCTTCAGAGTTGTCGGCCAGAACGTAAGTGCAGAACGCAGAACGCAGAATCAACGGCAAGTATGGCAGGGACGGCAAAGACGGCGCCATCGTCGTTTGCCGTCTCTTGCCGTTTTTCGCCGTTTGCCGTATTTGCCGTTGATTCTGCGTTCAGCGTTCAGCGTTTTGCGTTCCTCTTGCATCTGCTGCTCGTCTGTGGTATACATCATCCTACAACCGAATACCCGTGGCGCCGTTTGCGCGGCGCCTATAGTCCGGGCAGAGCGCGAAGCTCGCAAGAGCCGAAGCGCAGGAAGACGGTGAAACGCCGTCGCTGCCCCGCAACTGTAACCGGGGACGAAATCCGCACAGACGCGTCCGACATCGGGCGCGATAGCACCGACCGAAGGTGCCAGGCCACTGTCCCGCCACGCGCGGGATGGGAAGGCGCGGAGAGTAGGACGATCCGGAAGCCAGGACACAACTGCCCGGACTCACCAGATGTCATCTCCTCGTGGGAGGGGGGTGAGTCACTTGTACGCATGTTGACCGCCGCCACTCTTAGGAGTCGCGGCGGTTTTCTGGGTTCTTCCCCCGGCCATCCGCGCGACCCCTAACATTACTACGCCGCTTTGGCAACCGGCGGGCGAGACGCTCGGAATCTTATCAGAGGCTGACCGTCAAGATGAAAGGCGAACGGCGTTGAACCACGGAGACACAGAGAGGGCACAGAGAACGGCTGGGATACGCCCTGCCTGCCCCACGATGGGCGTTAAGGAACGTTGCCGTTCACTGTGTTCTCTGTCTCATTTTCCGCACATTGACAGTTGATGTTTCGTTTGAGTTGGTCCCG
>CAYWBK010000027.1:0-24909 GCA_964455745.1 uncultured Armatimonadia bacterium | reverse complement strand
CGCTTCATCTTGGGATACAGTCAGCCTCCGACAACATTCCGAGCGCTTCGTCTGCTGGTTGTCAAAGCGGCGTAGTAATGGCAGGTAATCGGCGGTAGTCGGGCCGTATTCAACGGCCAAACGACAAGCCGCGGAGGTTATGCTTCTACAGAACTATCCCCCAAGTCCCATCCATCCTGTGTCCTGCTCCGTTCCCTGACGCCATGCTTGCGGCAGTCCTACCTACAATCAGCGGGCGGACCCAGGCGGGAGAGCCGGCCTTGCCGTTGGGCCGACGGAGGAGTATCCTCATGGTGGTCGTGCCGGGGGTCTATCGCTGGGCTATGAGGTGCGGGAAGAAGGCGGTGATCGCACATGGTGGCCGTTGAGCGACCGGCAGTGACAGGGGCTTTATTGGACCGCATGGTCCGGATCATCGTCGAAAAGCTCGACCCGGACAAGGTGATCCTGTTCGGGTCGTATGCGTGGGGAGAACCGAACGAGGACAGCGATGTCGACATCCTCGTCGTGACGAAGTGGGTGTTCGAGTGGTTGGCAGAGGGGCAGTTCATGCGCATCGGCGATCTGTGGATCTCGCCGAACGGGTGGTACTCGAAGCCGTGTCACACATGCGGCGGCACCGGATGGGTGGATGGTGACGGCGATAGCGCCCGCCAGGTGGGATGCCCCGACTGCGGCGGAGATGCCTACGGTCAGCGGGGGAAGGGGTACGTCGAACTCAGCGAGCGGCGTGAGACGAAAAGTGACGTGCGCCCAGCGCAGTTGGCGGCGGAGGCCAGCCTGGCTTGCCGACCCAGGGGGCTGGCCCTGGACCTGATCGTGAAAAGCCCAGCCGATGTCGAGCATCGCCTCAGCATCGGGGACCCGTTCATCAAGCGCATCATGGACCGGGGGAAAGCTCTCTATGTTCGGTGAACTCGTCCACGACTGGGTCGACCATGCAGAGCAAGACTGGAATGCACTTAACACCCTTCTGTCCGGGGACCTCGAGCGGTCTACAAATCCGGCTGCGACGAATGCGCAGCAGTGTGCCGAAAAGTACCTGAAGGCGCTCATCGTTGCGGAGGGCGAGGACCCGCCGCGCACGCACCAACTGCAGTCTTTGCTCGAGCTGCTGCTTCCCGCGTACCCGCAGTTGGCGGTACTCGCCACGGCCTGCGCACGTCTGGAGGGGTATGCGGTAGCCACCCGGTACCCTGGCTCCTGGACCTCCGTCCAAGACGCTGAGGAGGCCGCACGGATGTCCGGCCAGGTGCGCATCGCGGTGCGCGATATTCTGTTCCCCGGTGAGGGCGGGCAACTGCAACTAAGTTTCTGAGCTGCGGAAGACGCCTCAGCACCTCGCGCGGCATTCCCGCTGGCTCGTCAGGTAGTGTTCATGCGCATCCTCGGTGTTGATTTCGGGCAGAAACGGATCGGACTTGCGGTCAGCGATGGCAGCGAGTTCATTGCCTCTCCGCTGGAGGTTGTGACGCGGGGCGGCGAGATCGTCGGCGATGCCCGCCAGATCGCGCGGATTGCCGATGCCGAGGATTGTGGGACGATCGTCGTCGGGATGCCCGTCAACCTCAAAGGCGAGTGCGGCCCGGCGGCGGAGGAAGCCGCGCGCTTCGTCCAGACCTTGCGGAACCAGACGAAGCTGCCAGTCGTTGTCTGGGATGAACGCATGACGACCGCCCAGGCGCAGCGGTCGCTTCTGGAGGGCGACGTCTCCCGCGCCGGGCGCAAAATTCGCGTCGACAAGGTTGCAGCCGCGCTCATCCTCCAAAACTACCTTGACGCAAAGGCCGCGAAAGCACGATCGATAGAAGCCGACGCGGCGCTCTGACCCGGCGAATCGCCCTCATATCGACCACATGGCACGCAGAAGACACCCCCATCGCAATCAGGCTCTGGTCATTGCCGCCCTCATCATCGCGCTTCCCGTAGCGGCGGTGTTCGCCGGGCGCGCTTGGTATGCCGCGAGTCTGCGGCCCGTGCAGCCCGACACCGCTGGACGCGGCGGCGAGAACTTCAAGGTCGAGGAGAAGGCCACCGCCGGCGAGATCGGGCGCGATCTGCACGATGCCGGACTGATCCGCAGCGCCCGCGCCTTCGCGATCTACTGCCGCTTGTCCGGGGTATCGAGCCGCCTGCACTCGGGCATGTACCGCTTCTCCCCGGCGATGACCGTCCCGGAGATCGCGACGGCTCTGGCTGAGGGGAAGATCAGCGCGATCAGGCTGACAATCCCCGAGGGCTGGACGATTCGACAGATCGCCGAGCACCTCGAGCGGCTGCACTTCTGCAAGGCGGCGGACTTCATCGCCGCGGCACGTCCGTATGCCGTGAAAGGCAAGGTTTCGTTCCGACCGCCGGCCGTCGACACACTGGAGGGCTACCTGTTCCCGGCGACTTATGTCTTCAATTTCGGCCTGCCGCTCGAGGACGCCGTGACCCAGATGGCTCGAGAGTTCGATACCGAGTTTCTCAGCAGGAATCTGGATGAGGTGAAGCGAAGTGGCCTCACGTTGCAGCAGATTGTGACCCTCGCATCGCTGGTGGAACGCGAGGCGAGGCTGGATGAGGAGCGGCCGATCATCGCCGGAGTGTTGATGAACCGGCTGCGCACGGGCATGAAGCTGCAGTGCGATGCGACGGTGCAATACGCGCTGCCGGAGCACAAGAGCCGCCTGACCTACGACGATCTCAAGGTGCAGTCGCCCTACAACACTTACCTTCACAAAGGCTTGCCGCCCGGCCCGATCGCCAATCCGGGCCTCGCCAGCCTCGAGGCTGCTTTGCGTCCTGCGCGAACGCCGTACCTGTACTATGTTGCCAAAGGCGACGGCGGCCACATCTTCACCAAGACTTACGAGGAGCACCTCAAGGCGTCCGGGAAACGGAAGTAGGCCCACGCGCCGGTGCGGTGCGCCCCGGCACTTCGTGAACACATGTCCTTACTGCAGGATCACCTCTGCCCCGATCAGTTCGTGGAGAAGCTCGAGGATATCGATCTCGACGCGCTATGGGATCGCGGCTTTCGCGCGATTCTCCTCGACCTCGACAACACCATCGCCGCCTGGAAAAGCCACGACGTTCCGGATGCAAAAGCTGAGTGGATCAAGCGCGCCACGGAACGCTTTCACGTGTGCATTGTTTCTAATACAGTACACGGCGGGCGGGCCCGGGCAATTGCGGCGCGTTTCGGGATCGGCTGCGTCGCCAAGTGGCTCGTGGGCCGCAAGCCTTCGCCGCGCGGCATTCACGAGGCGACGCGGCAAGCGGGGTTCACGACCGAGCAGACCGTGATGATCGGCGACCAGGTGATGACCGATGTCTGGGCCGGACGCCGGGCGGGCGTCCACACCATACTCGTCGAGCCGGTCAGTTCCAGGGAGTTCCCGTTGACGAAAGTGACCCGTGTGTTCGAGCGCTGCGCCCTGTGGGAGATGCGCCGGAGGAAGATGATCTGATGAGCCACGGGCTGACCGGGCGCACCACGGTCGCGGGGGTCATCGGCTGGCCGGTCAAGCATTCCCTGTCGCCACCGATGCACAATGCCGCGTTCGCAGCGCTTGACCTGGACTGGGTGTACGTGCCGTTTGAGGTGGCTCCGGATGCGGTTGGCGCGGCGATCTCGGGGATGCGGGCGCTGGGCATTCGCGGCCTGAACGTGACGATCCCGCACAAGGCCGCCGCGGCCGAGGCCGTCGATGAACTGGACGACGCCTCCGCGGCCCTCGCGGCGGTGAATACGCTTCATTGCGTGGACGGCCGCCTCCTTGGGTACAATACGGACGGCCCGGGTTTCGTGCGCAGTCTTCGCGAGGCCGGGTACAGCGCGACCGGGAAAAAGGTGGCGCTCATCGGGGCGGGGGGATCGGCCCGTGCCGTGGCTTACGCGATGGCGGGGGAGAGTGCGGACTGCATCAGCGTCATCAACCGGTCGATAGAACGAGCGGTCGCGGTCGCCGACCTGATTCGCGACCGCGCGACATATCCCCGGATCGAAGCCGTAGATCTCGCGTCGCCCGACGCTGAAGCGCGGGTCGCCGAGGCCGACATCGTCATCGATTCAACGTCGGTGGGCATGCACCCGAAGGTGGATGTCGAGCCGGTCGTCCCCGCGCAGTGGCTGCACGCGGATCAGGTCGTCTGCGACCTGACGTACAACCCGCGGCAAACGACACTTCTGCGCGCGGCGCAAGCCCGGGGCGCACAGACGGTCGATGGGACGGGGATGCTCGTGCACCAGGGGGCGATCGCGTTCGAGATCTGGACGGACCGCGATGCCCCGGTTGACATCATGCGCCAAACTTTGCTGTCGGTGTTGAACGTTCGGGAGGGGATGCAGGCCGATGAGGCGAAATAAGGCCCTATGAGCCGGGCACACCCGCAGGCAGCGTTTCTTGACTTGCGTGTGGCCGCGGCCATATAATCGCCAATCGTACCTGTGGGCAAGTGTGCGGGGCCGCGTATTCGAGCACGCGGGTCCGCGATGCACTTGCCGGCTATCGTGCCTGCATCTCGTTGCAGGCGCAATCGCTCGCCAACAACCCTTTGCATACGTTGCCAGCGCACCGGCACAGATATAGACGGTAATTCGCTGCTGAAGAGGTGTCCAGCCATGATGCGGAGACCAGGTGGCCGGAAACTGATCGGCCAAATGCTGATCGAGAAAGGCCTCATCAACGAAGCCCAACTCAATCAAGCACTGGCGACCCAGAAGCAGACAACGCAACTGATCGGCGAGATTCTCGTCGATCTCGGTCACCTGCAGAAACCCGCCCTGTACGAGACGCTTTCCCAGCAGCTACGGATGCCGTACGTCGACCTCGAGCACACCCCCATTGATGTGAACGTGGCGACATTGCTGCACAAGGACGTGGCCGAGAGGTACAAGTCTTTCGCGGTCGGGCGCGGAGACGGCACGATCAAAGTGGCGATGGCCGAGCCTGAGGATGTCATCGCTATCGACGACCTCAAGATGAACCTGCAGGTGCCCATCGAGCCGATGCTGGCCGATCCCGACGTCATCGCCAGCATGATCGAGCGGTATTACAAGGGCACCCAGGGCGGCGTGAAAACCAGCGCTGCGATGCCCGCCAGCATGGGGGGGGGCGCGGCCGTGGGCGGGGCCTCCGAGGCCGATCTCAAGAATGCAGCAGCGGGCTTCGGTGACTTCGAGGCCCTCAGCAAGTCTGTCGCCGCGCAGGGGTCGTTGGGCGCCGGAGAGGCGCAGGTGGCGGCGGAGACCCTCGTCGAGATGGACCGGGTCGCCGACATCGCCGAGGAAGCGCCTATCATCCGGATGGCGAAACTCATCATTCAGCGCGCAGTCGCCGAGCGCGCATCAGACATTCATATCGAGCCCTCTCGCGAGGGCGTGCGAGTGCGCTACCGAATCGACGGAATTCTGCATGAGGTTCTCCGACTTCCCAAGTACGTCCACGCCCCGCTCCTCTCGCGCTTCAAGCTCATGTCCGAGATGAATATTGCCGAGCGGCGCGTGCCGCAGGACGGTCGCATTCACGTGCGGCACTCCGGCCTGGACTACGACCTGCGAGCCTCGGTCATCCCGACTACGAATGGCGAAAAAGCCGTTTTCCGAATCCTGGACAAAGCCTCGATCATGGTCGGCTTGGACAGCCTCGGCCTGACACCGCACATGCAGGCGATGGTCGAGAAGCTTATCGTGCAGCCCAACGGCATGATCCTGTCCACGGGTCCCACCGGGTCCGGCAAGACGACGACCCAGTATGCGATTCTCAACCGCATCAACTCGGTCGAGACGAACATCATCACCATCGAGGACCCGGTCGAGTACCAGCTCGACGGCATCTCACAGGTACACGTGAACCGCAAAGCCGGGCTGACCTTCGCCATCGCGCTGAAGTACTTCCTGCGCCAGGACCCCGATATCATCCTGGTCGGTGAAATCCGCGACCTGGAAACCTCGGAAATCGCCATTCAGGCTGCTCTTACCGGCCACCTTGTCCTCTCAACCCTGCACACCAACGACGCTCCGTCAACGGTTACGCGTCTGATTGACATGGGAGTCGAACCGTTCCTGATCTCGTCCTCGGTCATCGCCTCAATGTCGCAGCGCCTTGCCCGCAAGATCTGCACCTCCTGTAAGGAGCCCTACAAGCCGCGCAAGGACTTGCTCCTCGCCTTCGGGTTCGACCCTGATCTGCCGGAGAACCGCGATCAGGTCTTCTACCACGGGCGCGGCTGCGACGCTTGCCGCCATACCGGGTACAAGGGCCGCATCGGCGTCTATGAACTGATGAACATGAGCCAGGAAATCGGTGAGCTGATCGTCAAGCGCGCCTCCGCCGGCCAGGTGAAGGAAGCCGCGCTGGCAGCGGGCATGATCACCCTGCAGCGCGACGGCTTCGATAAGGCGCTCGCCGGCGTCACGACGATCGACGACCTGCAGCGCGTTGTCTTCACAGCGGGACAGTAGCGGAACGGCAACGCTGAACGCTGAACTCAGAACGCTGAATCAACGGCATACGACTCGAAGCCGGTCTTGGTTGGGCGTCGCCGTTTTCCGTTTTGCCGTTCTTCATTTTCTGCGTTTTGCGTTCTGCGTTTTCCTTCAAGAGGAGCGAAGTGATGCCCGAACAAAACCCCACCGCCACGCAGCAGACTATGCCCGGACGCCCGGCTCAAAGGCCGGCCGTGACCCGCAAGCCGATCAATGATGTCCATATTGAGGAGCTTCTCGAGATCGTTGTCGAGAACAACGCGTCCGACTTGCACCTCGCTGTCGGGCTTCCGCCGATCATGCGCGTCGACGGCGAACTGAAAGCCACTCGCTACGAGGCGTTCTCCCCGCCGATCCTGCAGCGCATGATCTACGACATCCTCACGGATGACCAGATCCAGCGCTTCGAGACCGATCTCGAGCTGGACTGCTCCTACCAGATGCGGCGCATCGCCCGTTTCCGGGTCAACGCCTTCCGCGACCGAGCCACGGTGGCTGCAGCGTTCCGTCTCATCCCGCAGAAGATCCCGAGCGTCAAGGACCTGGGGCTGCCTGCGGTCACCGAGACCCTCGCGCGCCGGCCGCGCGGACTGTTCCTCGTCACCGGCCCGACCGGTTCGGGAAAATCCACCACGCTCGCCTCCATCATCAACCAGATCAACACCGAGCGGGCCGAGCACATCATTACCATCGAGGACCCGATCGAGTACCTGCACACCCACCGCAAGTCGATCATCAATCAGCGCGAGTTGGGCCAGGACACACACAGTTTCAACGCCGCGCTGCGATCCGCACTCCGCGAGGACCCCGACGTCCTGTTGGTCGGTGAGATGCGCGACCTCGCCACGATCAAGCTGGCCATCACCTGCGCTGAGACCGGCCACCTTGTCATGGCCACTTTGCACACGAACAACGCCGCCGAATCCGTCGACCGCATGATCGACGTCTTCCCGGCCGAGGAGCAGGAGCAGATTCGCGTCCAGCTCTCCAACAATCTGGTCGCGATCTTCTCGCAACAGCTTCTCCCGCGCGTGGGGCAGCCGGGCCGCGTTGCGGCGATCGAGGTCATGGTGGCGACCTCGGCCATCCGCAACCTCATCCGCGAAAACAAAGCACACCAGATGCACTCGATCATCCAGACCGGCTCGGAGGCGGGGATGCAGTCGATGGACCAAGCCCTGCGCGACCTGTACAAGGCTGACATGATTGATATCGACACCGCCATGCGCCGGGCCCACAACGTGGACGAGCTTACGAAGCTGATCCATGGGGACGGGTAGCATCGGAACGGGTCGGGCGGGGCTGGAACATTCGCGGGGGTCGGCTGTTTCTTGGCAAGGATAGCGCCGCACCCGGCGGGGACGAGAGACAGCCGCGTCGAATCAGCGGTGACGTGGGGAACGGCCTTATGAAGGGAGTGAAGGGGACACATGCCGACCTTTGAGTACACGGCTCGTGACAAGGCGGGAAAGGAAGTAACGGCCAGCACCGACGCACCAAACAAGGAAACACTCATCAACCAACTGCGCTCCAAAGGCCTCTTCGTCAGCACCATCGAGGAGAAGAAGGCCGATACGGTTGCGAAGAAGAAGCGCGGCTTCAGGCTGTTCGGCGGCAAGGTCAACCTCAAGGACCTATCCATGTTCTGCCGGCAGTTCGCCACCATGATTAACGCCGGCGTCTCCCTCGTGCGCTGCCTCGATGTTCTGGAGCAACAGACGTCCTCGGCGCGCCTGAAGGAGATCATCCGCGACATCTCCGGCGAGATCGAGGGCGGCGCGACACTCTCGCGGTCGATGGCCAAGTACCCGCGAGTGTTCACCAACCTGGCGACGGGTCTCGTCCGCGCCGGCGAGGTCGGCGGCGTTCTCGACGAAACCCTCGACCGTCTCGCGACGTTCCTTGAGAAGGACACCGAGCTTCGGCGCAAGGTCAAGGCCTCCATGACCTACCCGGTCATGGTCATGATCGTGGCCGTCGGCATCGTTGTCTTCCTCGTCACCTTCATCCTCCCGAAGTTCATGGCCTTGTTCACCGAACTGGGCATGACCGAAGACAAATTCCCCCTGCCCACGCTGATGCTCATGCGGGCCTCGCACTTTATGACCAGCAAGTGGTGGATCTGCCTCATCATCTTGTTTGGGCTAACGTTCGCCTATAACCGCATACGCACGACGCGAGCAGGCAAGCGGATGACCGATCGGATCAAGCTGAAGCTACCCGTTTTCGGCAGCCTTACGCACAAGATCTGCGTGGCCCGGTTCGCGCGGACGCTTTCGACCCTGCTGTCCTCCGGTGTCCCGATCCTCTCCGCCCTGGAGACCGTTGCGGGCACGGTGGACAATGACATCATCTCCGACGCCATCCTCGCCTCGCGCACGAGCATCCGGGAGGGTGACACGATCTCCGACCCGCTGGCGGCCTCGAAGATGTTCCCGCCCATGGTCGTGCAGATGATCAGCATCGGCGAGGAGACGGGACAGCTCGACTCGATGCTCGGCAAGGTCGCGGACTTCTACGAGGCGGAGGTGGAGGCGGCGCTCGAATCGCTGACCGCGGCCCTCGAACCGGTCCTGATCGTGTTCCTCGGCGGCGTCGTCGGCTTCATCGTCATCGCGATGTTCCTGCCGCTGATCGGTATCATCGGCGAGTTGTCGAAGTAGCGACCTGCGGACGGGCGCGCGGGGACACGGATCCCACCCCGTCCCGCCTGCGGCGGGCCACCCCTCCCGTGCCGGGAGGGGAAGAGTTGACGGCAACGGCGGGGCAAGCGAGACCCGCGTCGACGGGACGCCACGCGAGGATTTTCGGGGCGGCCGTCCGCCGGGTTCCGGCACTTTAGGACAATGGAAATAATGGCGATTCTTGCCCCCGACTTCACCACTCTTCTCTATCATCATGTGGTTGCGCCATTCATGGCGCGATACGCGCGGTGAACCGCGCGACCACAGAAAGACAAGAAGATACGCCTGCCCTATGTGGCGGTTTCCGAGCCAACGCGGAGTGCCTTCTCCCTTGACGAAGACACTCCGCGTTGTGCTATTCGTGTGCGCACGAAATATTCATCGGTTATATTCTGCGGGGCGGCCTGTCTGGCCTGATCGGGCGCGAATTTGGGAGTCTCGCTTGCCACATGGCCCTTATGGGCGCTGGTTTTTCTCATGGGAGCTGTCATCGGCAGCTTCCTGAATGTCGTCGCCTATCGGTGGCCACGCCGCGAATCAGTCGTCAGCCCCCCCTCTCACTGCATGAGTTGCGGCGTGCGGCTGACGGTGGTCGATCTTTTCCCCGTGTTCAGCTATCTGTTGCTTCGAGGCCGATGCCGGCATTGCGGCCGGCGTTTCTCACCTCGCTACATGCTGGTGGAAATTGCAGCCGGTTTGTGCGCGGTCGGCAGCTTCCACCTGTACCTTCAAGGCGCTGGCGAGTTGCGCAGTCTGGGCGTGTTCGTGGCCTGCGCCGCTTTGCTTGTGGCGATGTGCATCGACATCGACTGGATGATCCTACCTGATGAGACCACTGTTCTCATCGCCGTGGTCGGCATCGTCCTGGACCTGGCGCATCTTTGGGAGAAAGGCGTGGGGGCGGCCATCGGCTTCCACGAGCAGTACGGAGTCGCCGAGTATACGGTTCACCTGCCGCGATCCATCGTTGGTCTGTTGGTAGGATACGGGCTCTTCGCCGCAGTCGGGTGGGGGTCGCAATTGGTGTTCCGAAAGCCGGCTTTGGGCTACGGCGATGTGAAACTTGCGGCCGCGTTGGGGACGTTTCTGGGGCCTGGCTACGCGTTTGGGGCGTACTTTCTGCTTTCGGTGGTCATCGGGACGCTCGTATCGGTGCCTCTGCTTGTCCTGGGCATTCGCGGCCGGCGCGACTACATCCCTTTCGGGCCGATGATGGCCGCGGCGGGAATTTTGATGCTGTTGTTCGGTGATGCCATCACGCCGTGGGTCATTGCCCGGTATTCGGTGTAAGATGTGGACCTAGACCCGGAACATGCTGATACATCGGCGTTTGCATGTTTAGTGGCGTTGTCGAACGGGTAGACACATTTAGTGCGACCGCTAATAGTAACCAAGTTACCAGCGGGGGAAGGAAGGTTTTCCTACCCCGCTTTCCTCTGCTAACTTCCCACCCGTGAGGGGGTTGGTGTATGCCTCAGTCACGCCGTCTGCAGGGCTTCACGTTGGTCGAAATGCTTGTTGTGATCAGCCTGATTGTGGTTCTCATGGCCATATTGTTCCCTGCGTTCCAGTCCGCGCGCGAGAAGGCGCGGCAGACCAAGTGCATCTCCAACCTGCACCAGATCGCAACAGAACTCAAGGTCTACCTGCAAGACTACCGGATGTACCCGCCGCCACCGTTCTATAACACCGCCACCCAGACCTACATGGGAGGCGTCTGCGCGCTATACCCCGACTACATCAACAGCCACGACACCTTCATCTGCCCCGATGACCGGAGCATCGATGGCGTCCAGCAGGCAGCGACCGCCAATCACTATTCCTCGTACAACGGAATCGTCGAGGCTCCGCAGGCCGGCAAGTGGGACTTTCTGCTGATCGACGGCACCTCGCCCGGCTCGGCCGACCAGTCCAAGCCCAGGCAACGGCTGTACAACTGGGGCGGGTATCAGAGCACGGCCGCGTCTACCCCTCTTCTAGCCGGGTTTGACGACTGCTACCTCAATACGACGACCGGCGTCTGGACGCTGGGCCACGACAATCTCCTGAACTCACCCACGCCTGCCCCTCTTCCCTCCTGGCTGCAAAGCCAGGGCATGGGGTGGCGCTACTACCCGCGTCTCGAGAACCGGCGCGCGCCGGACAATACGATCATCACCCACTGCGCATCTCACCGGGCTTTCTATAAGTCCGGCGATGAGATCGACCCCGTCATCCGCCTCGGCGGCGACACATCCACCCCGAAGCTGACCGACATGGCAGGCATAGGCGCCACCTCGGGCGTCCCGGCGTGGACCGATCAGGTGCACTAGACCGCCGAAGCAGCGCGATGAAGCAGCACCGGGGCTGCCTGGAGGGTCTTACACGCCGCAGCCCCGCTTTGGTGAGGGGATAACGGCCTGAGGACGGCGCACCGGAAGTGACGTGGAGGACGACGATGTCAATCCTGAGCAAGGCGACAGGGAACGGCATAAGGGCCCTCTCGGCCCCGGGAGGACCAGCCAGAGCGCGCGCCGGCCGGACGGCTGCGCCGCGTGGCGGCATGACCTTGCCCATGCCCCGTGCGGGCATGACCATGGTCACGCCACACGCCGGCATGACCGTGCCCATGCCCCGTGCGGGCATGACCCTCGTCGAGCTTCTCGTCGCCATGATGGTGCTGCTGGTCGGCATCTACGCCGTCGCGAAGGGCTTCCCGTCACTGTTCCAGCTCGTGCAAGCCGATGCCGACCGCACTTCCATGTCGCGACTGGCGGAGGGCACGCTGGCGATGCTTCGGGCCAATGCCGACCGAGTGCCTGACTCCATTTACGGATATGCCGGCGCGTCCTTGGGGCCCATCCTGCCTGACTCCCAGCCCACTGACCCGGACGAGGTCGATCCCACGCTCAATCCGGCGAACTCTCGAGATGACATCATCCAGGTCGTGGGCGAGCGATTCTACGTCCCGGCGCCCTACAACAATCCAGGCGGCTCGACCGACCTGACGGTCGCGGTGCCGCTGATGATGGGCCTCGCGCGCACGGACCCCAACTCGGGCTCAGGCGGCGGGTCCGAGAGCGCCGATGTGTCGGTATACCAGCTTGTGCCCCTGATCCGCACGAACGAGGCGCCCGCCCCCGGCGCGAACACAGCCGCGGGCACGTTCTACATCGACCCCACAACCGGCGTGATCGCCCTGCCATCGCAGGCGTCAGTCATGCCCAACCAGCCACTTGTCGCCGTGACGACCACGCCCTGGGCGGTCCTCAGCTATGCCTTCGAGGGCTCGGACAGCCACATCTACTATGTGAGCGGCGAGCGTTTGCAGCACGGCAGCCCTGTCACGGCGACGACGCTTACCTCGGGAATCACGTTCGGCGGGCTGATGGTAGACCAGTGTCGCGCCTGGCTCGTCGTGCCGTTCACATTCGGGGATGCGACCGGCTCGGACCCGGGCATCGGCTATGCCTCCGGCAACCCGCAGCCGGCGGCGGGGAGTTTCTACGTCGAGTCCAACTACGGCGCGACGCTGCTGTTCAACCCCGCGGACCAGGGGCGGGAGCTTTGCGTGGACTACTCCTTGCGAACGGGATGGCCCGGCAATGTCCCCGTGGGCGGCCGGCGCGAGTTGATGGTGTCGGAGGATCGGCAGGCCCCTGCGACCAACCAGGGGCCGCCCTACACGGTCACCCTCTCGGTGGGCGGCGTCGATTCCGAGAATCCGCTGCTCGACGAGGACTTCGGCGGCAATCCGTTGGACAAGCCGGTGCACATTCTCGCCATCGATCTTACGGACGGCCAGTCATATTCGGATGCGGACGGCACGCTGACGCTCGATTACGTGAACGGCATCGTGACGATCCCCACCGGGAGCGGCTGTCTGGGCCATGTTTGCCGGTTCTATTACCGCACACTCGACCAGCACTCCCTGCAGGTCACCAGTGCGCCGTCGACGTTCATCCCGAAGTTGATCGCCAACGCCTATGCGGATAAGACTTCGGTGAACTACCGCTGGTATGACATCGCGTGGCCGACCGGCGCCAATACGACAACGACCTTGAACTTCCCCTCCAGTTCGGTGGGGCAGACGGTCAGCGTGGACTACACATGGGGCGGCGACCCGAACGCGACGCCGCCGGTTCTGCCGCAGCGAGTCACCGGCGAGTTGCACGTTGTCGCCGACGGGACGTTCCAAATTGCGCTGAACAACCCCAACGTGAAAGACATCATCGCCGTGCGAGGGGTCTCGGTCAAGGTGCGAGGTTGGTGGCGGGCGCAGCGGGGTAAGCTTCGATATGTGGACGTTGATAGCTGTTTGGTGCCGGCCTACCCGGCGACCATCCGGTAGCGGGCGAACGGCCTTGGCAGGCGAGACGCCTGCCCCACGCGACAATTTTGAGGGACACGGCGACTCACACGGGATAGCATACGGCGGCGGAAGCGACAATGACTAGCATGACACGGCCCAGCCAAGTGACGGTTCGACACCAAGTCGGCGGTTCGCGTCCCCGCTACCGGGCGAGCAATCAGGGGTTCACGCTGCTGGAACTGCTGACCGTCATCGCGATCATGGTCATTCTCATGGCCCTCATCTTCCCCGTATTCAAGAGCCTTCGCGAGGGCAACCAGATCATGGCCTGCACGAGCCGCCTGCAGCGAATCGGGCAGGGGCTGAAGCTGTATTATCTTGACGAGCACGGGGTTCCGCCCTATTACCTCG
Organism: uncultured Armatimonadia bacterium; assembly: GCA_964455745.1. Lineage (GTDB taxonomy): Bacteria > Armatimonadota > Zipacnadia > Zipacnadales > CAYWBK01 > CAYWBK01. Next base: position 11,048 of record CAYWBK010000027.1, on the reverse strand, counting down.
ATCCGGCTTCCGCCTCGGGCTCTCTCGACACCGCGACGCCGATCGGGACGGGTCTCGCAGGGCTGCTTACGGGCGATTACCTCACCGACCGCAATGCCCTGCACTGTCCGCGCGCGGTTATGGTGTTCGCGAGCGATCCGCTCTATCTGCACAGCTACGACGGGCGCGACACCACGGTCGAGACCGACAGCACCGCCTACGGGACGTTCAACCAGTACAAGTACCTGTCGACGCGGGGCGTGCTCTCGAGCGATCCCGACTATTACCGCCAGTTGACGGCTTGCGCGCCGGCGGGCACGGGCCAGAGTTACCCGCAGCCACCGACGACCCCGGACCTGAACTGGCAGCCCGACGACCAGACCGTGGTCACCTGGTGCGACTACCACGCGGACACGTACACGCGCGGCGGGGACGGCCAGTACAACGTGCTGTTTTGGGACGGGTCTGTGGTCTGCATACCTGAAGCGGTAATGCGGGATACGGGTCATACCATGCCGCCCGCCGCGGCGTGGCGGATCAAGGAACAGAATTAGCCAGGCTATGGCGGCGGGAGCAGGGGGGCGAGCGGCCCGGCCGCTCAAGGATAGTGGAGCGGATGTGACGCCGGTGCGACGCCCCTTGGTGGGGTCCGGCAAGCACCCAAGAAGGTGGTATGCGTGAGAGTTGGCCTCCCCCGTCGACGGGGGTTCACTCTAGTCGAAGTCCTCGTAGTCCTGGCCGTGCTGGTCATCCTCTTCGGCTTGCTGTTTGCACCGATGATGATCGGCATGGACATGGCCACACGCGGCCGCTCTCAGGTTCGCATGCAGGATGCCGCCCGCCTGGCGATCGAACAGATCCATCGCGAGCTTTCGCAGGCGATGTACGTGTACCCCACGCCGGTCATCGTCTTGTCGACCGGCAACATCCCGGACTACTCGCAGGTCGTCTTCGTCCCGCCTGCCCGCGACCAGAACGGCGTTCTACTTCAGCCGCTGCGCCCCCGGATGACCGGGGCGTCGAACAATCAGATCCTGGCGACACGGTTCTGCGTACAATTGCTCAACTCGGCGCAGGAGCACAGCGTCACCAACCCGTTCGTGCTCTACCGGCAAGACGGCACCTACGTCCAGAATCCTACCACGAACGTTTGGACCTTCACCGTTCAGAGCAGCAACGCGATGACTCCGAAGGACAACTGCGACATCGTGCCCTCGATGACCGTTTACGCGCAGGACCCCGTGCAGACCTGGCCGGGGTATTACTACCCGACCGATCCTTCGGTGTCGCCCGCCGATCTGCACTACCTGTTCCCCGGCATTCAGTTCACCCCCCAGCGGGTGGTGGGCGAGTATCTGACCCCGAATGACGACGGGTATCTTTACACCGCCAAGTACGGGAACTGGCTGGGGCAATTCGGCAACGGTATCGCCCCCCTGCCCGCGACCGCGTTGCTCGAGAGCGCCCTCGACCCGCGTATCATCGTGTACCGCAGTCTGGCCAGCGCGGGCAACGCGCTGACGTGCTACCTGGACAGCTACACCACCGGCCGCGTGATGCCCGTGACGTGGGACTCGACCGCCGGCACGGTGCGCGTCGGGCAGTACGAGAATCGCAGGGCCACGGTGAACTCGGTCGGTACGGACCCCGGCCTGGGCATCTACTCGGTCGCCATGACGAATACCGATGTGTCCGCCTCGCCAACGACGGCGACGGACATCTTCGCGATCAACCCGCCCACACCGACCATGACCGGAGATGCCCGGATGCCCGTCGCTTACCGCATCAACCCGGAAGCGGGCGGCGGCAACCCGGCCAAGATCGTGCCGAGTTCGGTCCGAGTGTGGGTCACCGCGGTCTATGCCGGCACCAACGGCATCTCGCAGACTATCGAGTACACGCCGACGACCGACACCGATCAGGCGGAGATGGGGGTCACACAGTTCGCGGTCGTCATGGACCCGAACAACCGCAGCGCCGAAGTGCGCTTCGCCCGCTACCAGCCGCCCAGCCCGGACCAGTACGGCGCGGCGGGCGTTCTCAGCGGCTTCTGGATCGACATCCAATACTACGCACGCACCAATTTCGACCCGACCTCGAACGTCGATGACACCATTCGCGCCGACTATTGGACGCGCGACATCGTCAACGTGACATTGCAGTTGCAGCAGTACACCGACTTCGAGCCGGATACGACCAACCCGGACGCGCAAGTGATCCCCACCAACGAGCATCCGGCGAAGATCGAGTTGCGAGACCAGATATCCGTGCAGAACATGGGGCGGTAGCCGTACCCGATTGTTTGTCGGGTTCCGATCGTTTGTCGGGTTCCGATTGTTTGTCGGGTTCCGATTGTTTGTCGGGTTCCGACCGTTCGTTGGGCGCGACCGAGGGGTTGCGGCATATTCAGGCGATCATGCGCACAGGCGAAGGTAGAAGAGGCGAGGCGTCGATGTCCATGCGAAGTGCAATCAGTCTCACGCTACCGCAACAGGGCAGACACAGAGGCCAGACGCTGCTCGTGGCCGTCTTGCTGATGATGGCGATCCTGCTCGTCGGCATCCTGTTCGTCTCGGTGGTCGTGTACAACCAGGGGCAGACGACGCGCAGCACCGACACCGCGGCGGCGCAGGCCCTCGCCGATGCCGGCGTGCGGCTTGCCGACACGATGCTTCAGCAAAGCGCCCTCGGCGCGGACTGGCGGCCGCCGTTCAAGCCCGCGGTCGGTACCGAGAACGTGAGCGATCCCTCGACCTGGGCCGTCCCACCGGCCGAGTACGTGGACGCCAACGGGAATGTCACCGGCTATGATGTGGGCTTCTGGGGTCCGGACCTCGCACAGGGCACGGACGACGACTATTACACCCAGGATGAGATCGACCACGGCCTGTGTCCGCAGCGCCTGGGGACCCCCGCAGCGCCCGGGGATTTCGTGCGCTACGGCTTCACGCGGTACCCGGATGTGGTTTCGCGGGGCAACACCACGCCCACGCTGCTCGACAACGAGTACATGGGCCGGGGCCACGTCCTTCTGCGGGTCAGCTACAGTCCGCTTCCGGTCGTCCCTACCGGAGGCACTGTGCCGACGACCGTCGATACGAATGCCAAGTACATCAAGATCGAGTCCGAGGGGCACCTCGACGAGGGGCCGACAGTCTGGCGCAAACTGACGGCGTACAAGCCGATCGGACTGACCGAGAACCTCATGTTCGTCACCGATAAGGTGCATTCCGGGCGGGCGGCGGTGTTGGGCATCGCGCCGTGGATCAGTATGGTCAACTGGGTGGATCCGATCACAGGTCAGCGTCTCTTGAGCGTCGACCGCACATCGGCCCCTTCGGCAGTGCCAATCAGCCAGCGGGGCGACTTCATCGTCAGCGGCTTCCACGGCCCGATCAAGTCGAACATACCGATCACGATGGAGGGCGACACCCTCTCGACCTCGGCGACGCCCACGGCTGACTACAGCAGCCTGCAGATCTCTCTGACCACGGCTCCGGCGGTCTCGGACACGGACATGACCAGCGGGTATCCCCGCAGCGACACCCTCGAGGTCTCCGGCGGAATCAGCGAGCGACTTCCGTACAGCGGGGCGGTCACGGTCAACGACGGCACGCCGAGCCGCATCACTCCGTCAACCCTCTCCTCCGGTTTCGACACGGTCAACGGAGTTGTCCACGACGGCGTCAACGGCTTGGACGCGCAGGGGAATTCGCGATTCGCGAAGCAGCTCAACGCCCCGGACATCTTCACCGGGAACGCGGTGAGCGGCGCAGACCGGTACCACGCGCTCACGCGAGACTCCGGCCGCCCGACCCTCAACCCCACGACCAACACCTATGTGAACTCCGGGAGCTACGGTTACGGCGCCGGAATTTACGTGGACAATACCGCGGATGTGCAGTTCGCGACCTACGATCCGAACACCGGCGCGTCCACCCATGACCTGACCGCGCTGATGGACGACTGGATGCGCAATCTGTCGCCCCGCGATCCGCGCGCCGGCGACAGCGGCTGGAATGCAACTTATACGACCTACGCTCCGCGCGCGGTGGAGATCGAGTTCTTCCCCACCGAGGTCGCGACGCTGGGGTACGGCACTTATACCGCCGACACCGCCGCTACGCCCACCTCCCCCGACGCTACCGGCACGCTCTGGTGGCCGCATCATCAGGCCGGGCAGCCGGGGATCAAGATCACGCGGCACGACAAGCGCTGGCAGGTCGGCGACCCCAATCCACCCTCGGGGAATTTCGGCGACGATTCGGGCCGCAACGTCATGGTGGTGGACTACCCGCAAAACGGCGTAATCTACGCCGAGGGCAACATCCGCGTCAAAGGCGAGCTTCCCTCGCGGCGCAAGCTGACCACACCGTTCGCCACATGGCGCGATGACGGGTTCAGCACGACCGTGGTGTCGGGAGCGACGATCTACATCGACGGGCAGCTCCTCTCACCTCAGGACCGCTGGACGCGCAAGGCGCAAGATGACGGCAACTACGACCCGGCAGGCGGGGTGACGGACGAAGATACGCCGAAGGTGGCGCTCCTCGCCAACGACTGCGTATGCCTGAATCCGACCCAGATCGTGCCGCAGATCACCGCCGGGATGGCCTCGGCGGCCGCTGACGACACGACCAACCCCTCACCCTCAGACCAGCACTGGGTCCTCAGCCCCGGCTCGCAGGGGCAGATCTACACGCGCTTCGCCTTCGGCAAGTCGGTGCCGGCAGGCAGCACGATCCAGGTGGTCGCCCGGCAGATGGGAGCGGACCCCGGACCTGCGGCCATTTCAATGAATGTGGGGCAGATCAACAAATCGGGCAGCGCCACGGACCCTACCACCTGGGCCTATCAGGCGATGGCGCCGTATCCGTTCGGCACGGATGCCAGCGGCAACATTTACAACTTCATTTTCGCGCCGTATGGGGCGCTGCTTCCGACCAGCGGGGCGGTGCCTAACGCGTGGTCCGCGCCATGGCTTTCACCGCAGTGGCCGAGCGCGAGCCAGTATCTGGCCAACACCTGGAACATCCCGATTCAGTCGGGCTCGTCCATGATCTCCACCTCACCGGGCGATGTGAATGTGCTGTCGCTCGTATACTCCGATCCGCGGATGTCGATGGGCGCTGCCGACTACTGGCTGAAGTGCTTCAAAGTCCAGGAGTATGATTCGATCGGGACGGGCTCGTCGGCCACCTCGTGCCCGGCAGGCACTATCTACGCCAAGGTCCGCGCGATCGTGTACGCGCAGACCGGGTGTTGGTTCGTCATCCCCGGCGCGTATTTCGACCCGACGACGACGAGTTCCGACACCAACGGCGACGGGATCATCAGCGGCGGCGAGGCCATGAACGTCGCAGCCTCACGGCGCTACAACTACGCCATATCGGTCGTGGGCGCCATTACGGAGAACTTCACCGCGCCGCCGGATTCCGTGCGCGACTGGACGGACAAGTGGGCGTATCCGGTCTTCTTCAACGGCAGCGGTGGCAACGGCCCAGCTCTGGGTTGGGGGACAATCAGCTACTATTATGATGAGACGCTCTCCGCCGCGCGCGATCAGGCGCCCACGGTCTTGTCCTCGTCCAACACGCGCTACGCGACCACGCTGCGCGCCACGAACTGGGCGAACTTACCCAAGGCTCCTTGCCTGCCGGTGAGCCCCGACCTCATCTACTATGGCGAGTAGACTCGCCTTGGCGAGTGAACTCGCCACAGCGGGCAGACGCGTCAACGTGAGCAAACCTCATCGTTCTGTGGTCCCGTGGAGGTAGACGGCCATGCAGGCCCGTTTGAAGTTCCTGCCGATTCTGCTCGTTCCCGCCATCATCTTGAGCCTATGCGGGCAGGCCTTCGCTCAACGGATGACGCTGGATTACTCACATCCCCAGCGGCCGATTCGCGCGTGCGTGCTTCTCCCTTCGGGGGGCGGGATCAACCCGAACGCCTACATCTTCCTCTCGCTTATCCGGGCGAGCGCCAAGCCGCAAGGCTGGGATTTCATCAATCCGTTGGCCGGCCCGTTAGACCAGGTGGCGTACAACCGCTGGACCGATCCGAACCATGGGCCGAATGCGGCGGCCAACTACTGGACCGCCGGTCCCGGCGCAGGCATCAACATCGGATCGCCGTTGCCCAAGCATCTGCCGGCTTACTGGGAGGTCGAACTCAACGACGCCAATGCCAAACGCCTGGATCAGTTCGATGTGATCTACATTTGCTGGAGCGCGTTGAGTCTGTCAACGACCGACCCCGCTCTTGCCGACGGTCTCAGACGGGCCGCGCTGCGCGGGGCGTTGATCTGGGTCGATAACCACCTGATCGACGCCGCGGGGAATGCAGCCGGAACAAGCGTCACGAACTTCGAGCCGCCGGTTGGGCGAGTTCCGGGGCAGAATGTGAACCAGGTGGCGTTCCAGTTCACAAGTCCCGCCGCCAACGCGTTGAACCTCTTGCCGGTGGACAACACGCACCCGATCTTCAACACTCCGTTGCCTATGAACGCCGCAGGCGTGAGCGCGCTGGGCGCCACCACCAATCTGCGCAGCGCCATCGACCGCACCTCCGGGGCGATCACCAACATTCTGGGGGCGCATGACCTGCAGCCGCTCGTGTGCTATGACAACGGGACCGGCGCGCCCAATCCCCTCGCCCCGAGTGTGTGTGTGGCCTCGATAGGCGACGGCGGGATGCTCGTCACCTCGAACGACTGCGGCTATGACATCCAGCAATGGACGCTTGCCGGGGCCTCGGACCCGGATGCTTCGACGCAGTTGCCGGACTTGGAGCTCGCCTACAACGCCATGGCGTGGGCGGGCGGCTGGTCGCAGGCGCGCGCCGTGCCAAGCGGCCGGGCATTCTCGGCCCGCGCCACCGCGACGGGACCGCTCGACATCCTGTGGCAATACCCCGGCCCGACGGAACCGAACGGCACCGGCGTCGGCCAGAACGAGATCGGCTGGGTCGTGTCATCGCCGGTGGTGGATGGCGACTACGTGTACGCGGTGTCGTTGACCTCGCAGAATGGCGTAGCCCCGCAGCTTATATGCCTGCGCGCCGTCCCCACGAGCATCGGGACGAACGGGCAGCCGTATAACCTGATGTGGCGGCTGGCGCTTCCGGGAACGCCGCGGTGGTCCTCGCCGACTGTGGCGACCGTCAACATGCCGCTGGGAGCGGGTGGCGCCGATGTGCCGGTCCGGTGCGTGCTGGTGAGCACGGTGCCGGCGAGCGGGACTGCAACTTCCGGCCAGGTGACCTGCTACGCGGCGCAGGGGAGCAACGCGATCACGTCCATCGCCGGCGGCACTCTGCTTTGGCAGTACAACGCCACGAGCTACTCCGCAGACGCCAGCGGCATCAACCCGAGCTCCGCGGTGGTCGATCTTTCGACGCCGGTCGTCTCGAACGGGTATGTATTCGTGCTCGCGTCCGAGTATTGCCAGGGGCTTGCCAGTGGCCCGAACGGGACTTACGGACGGGTGCATGTCTTCGATGCGCGGACAGGCGGGCAGGTGCCCAACCATGCGATCGGCGCGTTTGCGGCGGGGTTGAATCTGCCCAACCAGGGCTACCGCTATGTCTACCCCGACCCGGACCTCGACCAGAACGGTGCGGTCGATGCCGGCGGGGCTGGGGGAACAGCGATTCTCCCGGCGAACTACAAACCGCCCGACCGCCGACTGCTGCCGTGCTTCCACGATCCCAACTGGGTGTCCAATCCGGCTTCGGAGCTTCCGCCGGAGCCTACGCCGGCGCCGGCTGTGACCAGCGCGGCTGAGGGCCCCAACGGGGTGGCGGCCGAGGCGGTTGTGATGTTCGGCACGCCTGTCTCGATAGTCGATTCGGGCGGGGCGTCGTTCCAGGTGAGCGCAAGCACAGGGGGGAGCGACTACGCCCTCGTGCCGACGCCGTACAACAGCGCTGGGCCGAACGGCTGCTACTACACACTCAACAGCAATTACTACTGCGTCCGCGGTTCACAAACCTGGGGCACCGCGACCCGTGCGGACGGAGTGGCTTTCGGTACCGGGAGTCAGACTGCCTCTGTGGCAGGCACGGACGGAAACTCGTACACCCTCTTCCAGAACATCCAGGCCGTTCGGGCGCTGCTGGACGCGCCGTGGGGCGGGCCTACCTCGTTATACTCAGACCCGTTGGTGCGGCAGACCGGCGTGCCGATCACGCTGACCGCCGGCACAACGACCTCCACAGCGTCTCTCCCCGGTCCGATGCGCTGGCAGTACGCTCACAGCACCACGCTATCGGCCGCGACGCATAAGGCCGTCGACGGACCGGTCGTCGTCTCGAACGTTTACGCGGTCGGTGCCACCGGCGGCGCGGTCGACGGGATCGACGCCAGCAGCGGACGGCCGCGATGGGTGTTCAATCCGGCGGGCGGCACCGACTACAGCCGCGCGAGTTCCCCGGCGGCTTCCAGCGGAACCGCCTATGCGGCCCTGGCCATGAACCGTGGCTCGGACGTTCATGGCGAGGTATACGGTCTAAAGACGCAGCCCACCCTGACCGTTCAACTGGGGCCGGCGGGCGTCAATGACGGCTGCTCGATCCAACCCGGCAGCGTGAGCGTCACCCTCGCCAACGGCTCCGGCGCGATCACCCCGCAGCCCGACGACAAGGCCGACTACCGAGGGCGGTTCATCACCTTCGGGGCCGCGAACTCGGGGCAGGTGGCGGGGAAGGCAATCCTGGTCACCTATGGTCTGGAGACAGGCGCCGGCACCGGCGTCTTCACCACCGTCACGAACGAGCCGCACGTCGTGCCGGCCATTGCAACATTTGCTTACGTTCCCGGCTTCATCAAACTGAAGCGCAACCCCGTGCAGAACGCCACGGTCAGTATCACGACGCCTGACGGCACGCCGGTCGCCGGGGTCGCGTTCCCTGAGACCTCCGTGAGCTTCGGCGGGGCCAACTGCGTGCCGGACGGCTGGGTCGACTTGCGCGCGGCGACCGTCACCGATGGCGCGGGGGCCCATGCACTGCCGCCGGGGCAAGAGGTCATCGTTCAGTACACGGGCTGGAACGAGGACCTGGGCGGCTGGGAGTCGGTCCCGGACGCCGGGCGCAACGTGCCTGCGGAGCGCCAGCAGGTGCCGGTCTATTTCGGGCCGGCGATCTCCTCTCCGGCAGTCGCGGCGAGCAGTCTGTTCGTGGGGACGGAAGGCTACCGCGGCGGTGGGGCCACCATCATCTCCCCGCTTGATGCGAACGCCTGGCCGTGGCCGCTGGCTAGGAACGAAACGATGCTGAGCATCGACGTGAACCCGGCAACAGGCGCGGGTTCCGGCAATCGCGTCGCTCCCGTGGTGCCTGAGTCGAGCACTTACCCCTCGACCCTGGTGCCGGTGGTCAGTTCGTCCCCAACCGTCAGCGGCGACAACGTGTTCGTCGGGTTGCGGTGCGTGCTCGCCGCCAATCCCGATCAGCTTGGGCCTTCGGCCGGCAAGTTCGGCTTCGTCAGCGCGCTCGGGTCTCGCACGACACTCGTCTGCGACAACACACGCGTGATGGAGGTGCGCCAGGGGCAGCCGTGGTGGGTATGCCTGGGGACCCGCAGCCCCCGCGCCGACCAAGACCCGCAGGCTACCGGGACCGCCGGGACGCTGACGCCGGAAGCATTCAACCGCCCGGCGAAGGCGACCAAACTCGGCCTCGACACCATCATCCCGCTGGGCACGGGCAACCACTATCTCGTGTGCGACACCGGCAACAATCGCGTGGTCGAGATCGACCAGCTCGGCAACATCGTCTGGCCGCTGGACGTGGGTGTCAAGAACGGCACGATCATCCCCGTCGATTACTGGACCAGTCCGGACTACGGCTCCGCCAACGGTCCCAATCCGACCAAGGCGCATCTGTCCCGGCCGGCCGACGTGTGGCGGTACGTGACCACCTGGGAGGACTTCTACAACAACACGACGGGCGCTGTCGGCCCGGACGGCATCCCCGAGGTCACCTGGCATACAGTCATCGCCGACGCCGGCAACGCGCGCGTCATCGACATCGCGACAGTCAGGGTCCCGATGTCCGCGACCAATCCGATGATCGTCCAAAAACACCGCATTCGCGTCCTGTCCCCGACGCAGGCCCGGCTGGGCTCGAACCCCAGCCAGATCGCGCGCATCGAGTACACGAGCGCGCAGCCGATCTTCGACCCGCGCGACTCGCAGAACTGCATCGGGTACCTGTGCACGGCTTCGAACCTGAATCAACTGGTCATCCTCGACAACTACAGCCGCATTCTCAACCCGGTGCGCAGCCTGAACATCTGGCATAACACCTACGGCACAAACGGGGTTGGCACACCGTCGCGAGACGCCAGCGCGACCTGGCAGTATTGGTGCTGGCTATACACGATCTATGACAACGCCACCGCGTCGTGGGTTATGAACCCGCTGATCTTCAGCAACATCCGGCACGCGGAGTACTCCACCGTGGGCACTCGCCAGTACGTGACTGTTGCCGCGTCGCACTACCTCGGGCGGCTGAACGCGTTGACCCCGGCGCCGCTCACCGCCGCAACCAGCGGCGCGGGAGTGTTCGATTTCGCGATGAACGTGGACCCAAGTGACAACTCGGGGAACAGTTGGGCGCGCGTAGCGCCGACCACGCCAAGCCCCGATGACCCGGTGTGGTATTTCAATCAAAACGATTACGTCAACCCCAATACTGCTTATCGCATGGCCTATTTCACGTTGGCCTCCGGCCAGACGATCAACAAGGTTCTCGATCCGTGGTGCGCCAAGCGGCTGCCGGACGGCCGGCACCTGATTACCACCATGGCTCCGCTCGTCGAGCACTTCACACACCAAAACGCGCCCGGCCTCAGCGGCACTTCGCTAGGCAGCGAAGTCTTCGAGGTGGTGACGCGCATCACCGATGGCCTGGGCAATCTCGTGCCGCCGGGAGCCGGCGACCTCGACCCGACGCTGTACCAGAAATACGTGGACACGCGCAGCATCGTCCCCGACCCGAGGGCCGTGGACTGGGCCGATCCGCTGAGTCAGCCCGCATACGCGGAGCGGTACTGAGGCGAACGGCGA
>CAYWBK010000026.1:0-25450 GCA_964455745.1 uncultured Armatimonadia bacterium | reverse complement strand
AGGGACGGCGATTGACCACAGAGACACAGAGAACGGCAACGTCCCTTAACGCCTACCGTGGGGCAGGCGGGCCGTTTCCCAGCCGTTCTCTGTGCCCTCCGTGTCTCCGTGGTTCAACGCCGTTCGCCCTTCATCTTGACGGTCAGCCTCTGACAAGATTCCGAGCGCTTCGCCTGCCGGTTGTCAAAGCGACGTAGTAATGCTAGTGCCCTTGTGGTCTTCGTGGTCAACCTATTTCCGGGTTCCGGCTACACCCGGCCAGGGCATCAGAAATACTGCCCGGAGGCGCCTTCGAACTTCGCGCCTGAACTCCCGACTCCGAACGGTCCGGCGTATGACGGGAAGGCCTTCAGCCCTATGTCGATGCGGAACTCGTGGGTCGCCTTGCTGTACGACGCCACTGCCACCAGGCAGTGCAAGTCGCGGACGAGACGCAGGTCGGCATAGTCCAACTGCTTGGTAAGGCCATTGTAACTGGTCAGCATGTTGAATCGCCACTTAGGGGTGAGAACATAGTCCATCTCCAGGCTGCCCTGCGCAAGCCTCCCGTAGATGGGGGCGTACTGGGCGCTCAAGCACAGGTACCGAGTGTCCGGCACGACCTTGGTCCACTTGGCCACCACCGGGAGCCACTGCGCGAGGTCCAGGCTGTACCCGCCTTGGATGTCCAGTTCCGAGCGCTCGCCGGTCATGAACTGGCCGTGGACATTAATGTCCTGATAGCGGTTGCCGAGGAAGTCATAGCCGCTGCTTAGCTCGATGCGCCGGCGGTCCGGCATGTACTGCACGACCTGCACGGTCAAGTTGCTCGTGTAGCTGGTGGTATCGAGTTGAATGGGCGCAAAGCCATTGGGCTTGGAGAAGTCCCAGCGGATGGCGGACTGCCAGGACTGTGTGATGTCGTTGCGCTGCTGTACGGTCGCGGCGGCCACGTACTGGGCCGCGCCGTCACTGTAGAACATCTGCCTGAAATCGCCGCTCATGTTGAGGCCCGTCTGGCTGCCGAAGCCGTAACTCGAGCGCCCGAGCTCGGCGTCGAAGCCAACCCGCTGGATGGCCTGGCTGCCCGGTTGCTTGTACGACCCGAGGAAGAACTGCGTGCGCATCGGCAGTATTCCGAAGGGGCCCCAGTCGTTCATGCGCTTGCTGTCTGTGGTGAGAGTGATCTCGGGAGAGCGCTCGATGCCGGAACTGCTGGAGCCTGCCGAGGGGCTGCTGAGCACCGAGTAGCTCTGCATGAGTATCTGAGTATCGAAACGCTGAGTGCGGGTCGTCAAGTCGAAGCTGCTCTGAAGGGTCTCGTCGGCGGGCGTGTCTCCGCCGGTGCTGAATCGCTGCAGCGCAGATTGCACCCGCCATTGAGTATCGCCGTCGCGCTCGTCGTGGCTGAAATGGGTCTGGAATTGCGACCCGGTGCTGAAGCTGCCCTGGGTGATCCCCTGCTGGAAGCCCAGTTCCGTATTCGAGGTCAGATCGGAGCGCTTGAAGGTCAGGTCCGAGGAGATCGAGGTGCTCGAAAGCCCCCCGTAGCCGGAATTTTGCTGGACTGAGGTGTCGAACTGCGAGCTAAAAATCTGGCTCCACTGCATCCGGTCCGTGATGTCGGCGGTGACGCTCTTGCTCTGCGGCTCAAACATCAGGCTCGCGCGCAGGGTCTGATTCGGCTGCTCGAGCAAGTGATCGAAGCCGAGGCCCACGCCACGCTTCTGGGTCAGGTTCAACTTCACCACGCCGCTGGATGAATCACCCGCCAGGTACAGGAAAGCGAACTTCGCGTAATACCCCTCGACATCGTTCGTGCCCACCTCCGGCAGCAGGTGAGTCTTGGTCTCGTCCATCGAGAGCGTCAGGTTGAACGGAAGCTCCGCCACGCGGTGCCCAAGAAGCTCCAGGGTCGGCTTGTGGAAGGTGATCTTGTTGTCGGAGCGCAGGTCAATCTCATTCGAATCGAGCGCGTAATGCGGGTCCGGCAGGTCGCAGGTGGTCACCTGGCCCCCCCGAGCGACTATCTCTCCTTTGTCGGGCAGGCTGTCGATTTGCTTCGCGGTGGCAAAGACATCCTCCGTCGGCCCCTGCTTGAAGAAGGCGGGCTTCACCACAGACTTGCCATCGCGCAGTTCCCATCCCTCGGTGTCGAGGTTCACGGTTAGCTCGGTGCCGGTGGTCTGTTCGTTAGCGGTATCGATGGTCACATGGCCGCGGAACCGCGCCCAGACCTGGTCGGCGTCCACATCAACGGAATCCGACTGGACCGTCATGTCCGTGACCTCGACGCGGACATGCCCCCGTGCCGACATGGCGCCGTCGTGGTAGAGAAACTTGTCGGCCGAGATCTTCAGTTTTCCTTCCTCCACCTTTTTGGCAGGCGGAGCGGCGGGGGTCGAAGGCGCCTGCGGACCCGGCCCGCCGGACGGGGGTTTGGCCTGACCGCTGGGGGGCGAAGCAGTGGGCGACTGGATCGTCGGAAGCTTCTGGTCAGGCGATTCACCGGGCAGGGGGATAGGCGCTTGAGCCCACACGCGGGTGGTCGCCGACGGCCCCGTAAGAAGGGCCATCGTAACCAACGTGATGCAGACTATGCGTGGGGGTCGCCCGATCATTACACCCGCAATCAACCGCTGAGGCGGCTGTGGAAGTCGACGCGTCGTCCGTAGGAGCAGTCGCCGGAGCGCGATTGTCGCTAATGATCCGCCACAACGACACATATCAGACATTATAGACGATATTTTAGCACAAAGCTGCGGCTTGGTCGCATTGCCGGGCGTAGCATAGTAGTACAACCGCACTTCGGCGCCGACGCGCCGGTGTATGGCCCGAAGGGCCAGACGGCTGGACCGGACAGGCACCACCCTACCGTTGTACTACTAGCGTGGAGGGTGCTCCTATAGGCCTATGCAGACCCCGCTATCTGAAGCGCCAGATGCCCAAGAGCGCCGCTGTCAGAAGGCCCACGTCCAAAGACCACGCGGCGACCGGCACCGGCAGCTTCCCTGCCCCGCCGAGTGTCTTGAGCCACAGCATCAGCACATAGTAGACGAACACGGACACGATTGTCGCCAGCACGCCGACGAGATTTTGTCCTCGCCCGAACCGCAAGGTGACCGGCCCGGCCAGCGCTGCGAATACAAAGCACGAGAGCGCAAGCGCCAGTCTCCAGTTCAGTTCCAGAGAGAATGCGCTGCCGGCGCCCCTCGCCGCCGCCTCCGAGTGCCGGTACTGCTGAAGAAGCTCAAGCATTGTCATTCCGCGAATCGTGACGCCGCTGTTCAACTCGCGCGCTTCCGGCCTCGACAGGTCGATAGTGATGGACCGCGCCGGGCCGCCGGTGAAACGGCCGAAGGAGTCGGCGAAGTAGGCCTGGCATCGCCCCAGTTCCACCCCTGTACGCGTGAACCGCGCCTCCGCGGCCTGCACCAGGACCGGCGGGTCCTTAGGTTGCACCAGAAAGACGCGGACATAGTGCAGCGTGTCGGTCTCTCGGTCCACCTGCCCCACGTAGAACGCCACGCCCTGCCCTGTATCGACGAACTGGTTAGGCTTGAAAGCGAGGCTGCGCTCTCTGACAATCATCCGCCGCATTAGTGCCTGAGACTCCCGCTCCGCCCACGGCACCGCGGTCTCGTTGAGGCACAAAGACGCCGCAGAAGCGACCAGTCCGAGAGCCATCGCCGGCCGTACGATGCGCGACAGTGGAATGCCGGCGCACCGCATGGCCGTCAGCTCCTGCTCCGACGACAGCCGGTTCAGCGCCAGCGAACTCGCGAGCAGACTGGAAACGGGCAGGGCCAAAACCGCCGCGCCCGGCACCTGCAGGAACACGAATCGGGCTACGTTCGTGAGCGCCACACCGTGCTCGACGACCACCTGGATGACCGTGAACAGGATGTGTCCGGTGATCAAAACGACAAATGCGAGAAGGCCGACGGCGAACGGCCCCACCAGTTCTCGGCTGATGTAGCGGTCGAGTGTCTTCATTATGAGCATCAGCGCGCAAGGACGCCCGCGTCCGTCCCGAAGTCACGAGGGTATGCGATAGCTCGTCAGGATGCGATGCTGCGACCAGGAGTGCGATAGGGGCTGCGACGGAAAGCGGTGATTGGCGTACCTCAGGGCTCGCGAGCTCCCTTATGGTAGACGGATTCCGCGCACAAGACAATACTTTGTGACTTTTGTGGGGAGCAGGTGGTTCCGCCGCGCCTCGCAATTGCCGAAGCCCTGTTCCCGTGTTATAATCGGTCTCGTCGGATGCCCGTCTGGCGAACGCGAATCAGACACTTGCAGTCCTGGCTCCGACAACTCCGGCGGGACGGTGTCCTGAGTTGACGACGGTGACCGAAGGCGACGCCTTACTCCTGATCGCACTCCTGGCCCTATCCGCCTTCTTCTCTGCGAGTGAGGTTGCATTCCTCGCCGTGGGTCGAGCCCGCGCCAAGCACCTCGCCGAAACCCACCGCAGCGGAGGACACCTGCTCCTCAAACTGCACCGACGCCGTTCCTACGTCCTTGCCACCGTCCTGGTTTTGATTACCGGCAGCCACTACCTCGCTGAACGTATCGCCACCTTGTTGTCGATTCGCTACATCGGCCCCAGCAGCGGGCCGATTGTCGCTTTCGTGGTTATGACGGTCGTGGTCCTGATCTTCTGCGAGATCACGCCCATCCAGCTCGCCACCCGTCGTCCGGAGACCGTTGCGCTAGCCGCGGCCCGTCCCCTCGCGCTCTTCGGGGTGCTTCTCGCGCCGCTCGTCGTGATTCTCTCGGCTATCGTCCGGGGGCTGCTTCTGGTGATGGGCGTCCGGCGCAGCGGAATTCTCCCCACAGTCACCGAAGACGAGATCAAGGCGATGATTGAGCAAAGCGAGGCCGAGGGGGCGCTGGAGCCCGCTCAGCGGCGCATGCTCCACGGCGCGCTCGACTTCGGCGACCAGACGGCCGCCCAGGTGATGACCCCTCGCACAGACATGATTTGCGTCCAGGCCAACCAAACGCTCGGGGAAGCACTGGACACGGGTCTCGCCCACAAACACTCGCGCTTGCCGGTCTACGAGGGCTCCGTCGATAACATCATCGGCGTGCTTCATCTCAAGGACTTGCTTCCGTATGCGCGGCGCGGAGAACTCGACAAGCCGGTGAGGCTGGTCGCAAGGGCGGCCCACCACGTCCCGGAAAGCCTTCCCGCAAGTGACCTGCTGCGAGAACTGCAGCGCCGCCACCGTATGGTGGCGATCGTGCGGGACGAGTTCGGAGGCACGGCAGGCCTGGTGACCGTGGAGGACCTCCTGGAGGAGATCGTCGGCGAGATCCGCGACGAGTACGACGAGGTGCAAGCGCCGGAGGTGCAGCTCGTCGCCGAGGACGAGTGGCTCTGCGACGGTCGCGCCAGCCTTTTCGCCCTGCAAAACCACGTTGCCCAGGACCTTCCGGCGGAGGACTACGACAGCCTCGCCGGTTGGCTGGTCGATCTCGCGGGACACATCCCTACAGTCGGTGAGCAGGTCGTGTCGGGGAACCTGACCCTGGCCGTCGAAGTCATGGAAGGCAACCGGGTCGAGACGGTTCGCGTCAGGGAATCGCATCCGCAAGGATAGGCGTGCAAGGCGAACGGCCGGCCCTGTCCGGTCCCGTCCGGGGACAGTGATCTGATGGACCCTATTGCCACATTGGCTCTAATCGGCATCGGCATCTGCATCGCGGCGGTATTCCTGCTATCGCTCGCGGAAGCCGCACTGGTGGCGACTCCCGAGATCAGCACGCGCCGCCTGGCCGACCAGGGCGACCGGCGCGCGATCGTCCTCCAGAGGCTCTTGGAGACGGGGGACTACCTCAGCGTCGTCATCCTCGGTGTCAACGCCGGCGTGCTCGGCGCTGCGACGGCGACCACTCTCCTCGTGAGGCACCTTGCCGCGGGGGAACCCGGCTGGCAGCACGAGCTTTGGCATGCGGCGGTCGTCGGGGTCATCCTGGTCTTCGCGGAACTCACCCCGAAGACTTACGGGACGCTGTTCGCCGCCAGAGTATCGCTCGCCGTCGCCAAGCCCACCTGGCTGCTCACCCGGGCGCTGGGGCCGGCTGTGCGCCTGCTCAATGCGATGAGCCGGGCCGCGCTCGGCGCAGGGGGGCTGAAGGTCGAGCGGCGGCGGCACTACATCACCCCCAGCGAGATCCAGGCGGCGGCCGACGTAGGCGAGGAGGAGGGCGTCGTGGAGCGCGAGGAGGGCGCGATGCTCGACAGCGTCATCGAACTGGGCGAGACCACCGCCCATGAGATCATGACGCCCCGGGTGGACGTGGTGGCGGTGCCCGAAACAGCGAACCTCGATGAGGTGGTGGCCGTCGCTTTGGAAAGCGGATTCTCGCGGATACCCACGTACTCCGGCTCGCTCGACAGCATCACGGGTATCGCGTATGTGAACGATCTGCTGTACCATCTGCGCAGCGACCGGGCTGCCGTTACTCTCAAGGACATCGTGCGCGAACCGTTCTTCGTCCCCGAAACGATCCGCCTCGACGATCTGTTCCGCGAGCTGCGCGAGCGCACCGTCCACATCGCAATCGTGGTAGACGAATTCGGCGGCACCGAAGGCGTGGTCTCAGTTGAGGACATCCTCGAGGAGCTGGTCGGTGAGATCGCCGACGAGCACGATCGCGAGGACGAGGACATTCTGCCCGTGAGCGCGGTCGAGGCGCTCGTCGACGCCAAGGCCCGGATCGGCGACGTCAACGATGCCCTGGGCACGAGCCTCCCCGAGGACGAGTACTCCACGGTCGGTGGGCTGGTGACGGGGACGCTCGGGCGCATCCCGGAAGAAGGGGAGCGAGCTGAGGTAGGAGGAGTCAGCCTGGTGGTTGAAGAAAGTGACGAACAACACGTGAGTCGCATCAGAATTATCATCACGAACACGGAAGGCGGTGAGGGATAGTGGCGCGACGCGCTCATGCCCCCAAGACGCCGAAGAGGAAGCAGGCCCGCATAGAGCTTGCCGACTACCAGTACCCTAAGGAGAAGTCCACCTACCTGCAAGCATACGGGGGGATGTCGATCGTCTTCCTGTGGATCGCCGCGATGGGGTTCTTCTTCGTCAAGAAGGCCGACAGCGTTACGCACTACTGGCAGTGGGTGTATGTCGCTGTGTACCCCATCGCGGCGGTGCTTTTCGTCAACTTCATCTCAACCAGAGCGCGCAGGGCGCAGATAAAGGCGGTGGGAGCGCGGGGCAAAGTGATGGGCAACAACTACCCCGAGCTTTACAAGCTCCTCACCGACTCTTCCCGTATGCTGGGAATGGAGAATTGCCCGGACATGTACCTGCTCGAAGACAAGCTGCCCTATCTCTACGGGCTGCCGGGTGGCAAGGGGACCATCCTTCTGAGCTCGGCAATGCGCAGCGCCCTGAGCGACAGTGAGGTCGCGGCTCTCATCGCGCACGAACTGGGGCACATTCAGGCAGGCCACCTGCAGATGGAACTGGCGATCAACTGGCTGCGCAGCGCGAACGTGTTGTGGAAGGTGGCCCTGCTGCCGGTAACGATCCTGTCAATGCTCTTGCGTGGCTGGCTGGACCTGATCGACTTCACCGCCGACCGCGCAGCCGTCATCGTCACCGGCAAGCCCGCCCTCCTAAACGCGGCGCTGCTTAAGGTATCGATCGCGCTCGACCCGCAAGCGGAGCTCACTCGTGAGGAGGTCGACGAGTACCTGCAAAGCGCGGGTGACGTGCAGACGGACTCGAAACAGATGGCCCGCTACTTCCGCGTCGGCCAGTTCATCGCCCGGCAGCCCAGTCTGAAGGAGCGAGTCGAACAGATACAGAACTTCCTCTCATCCGACCAGGCGAAAAAGGTCGCGGAGAAGCTGCGGGAGATTCGGGGCGCCCAGCCGATGGCCGGCCAGGGGGGGGAGGGGCAGTAACCGCTCTCTCAAGCTGAGGGGTGTCTGAGCCGGGCGCCGCACAACTCAGACGGGAACCCCGCAGCCCCGGCGGATAAGCGAAGGCCCGCCGAGACGGGCCGACGCCTTTCTCACTCCGCCGCAGGATACGACCCGAGCACCTTTACAAGCGAACAAGCCTCGCGCAAATCGACAATCGCCGCGGCGACGTGCTCGTCCGAGACATGCCCTTCAAAGTCAACAAAGAACACGTACTCCCACAGACGCCCGTGCATAGGGCGCGACTGGATCAGCGTCAAGTTGATGCCGTGCGTGTGGAAGGGCATCAGGGCGTCGTGCAGGGCTCCGGACTTGTGCCGGGTGGCGAAAAGGGCGCTGGTCTTGTCGCGCCCTGTGGGCGCTGCAGGATCGGAGCCGATGACGAAAAACCGCGTGCGGTTGCTGACGGTATCCTGGATGTTGTCCGCGATGATCTTCAAGCCGTAGGCCCGGGCCGCGGCTTCGGAGGCGATGGCGGCAGCATTCGGACGCTCCGCCGCCGCCTGCGCCGCAGCGGTGGTGCTGGGTTCGTGAACGATCTGAGCGTTGGGCAGATGTTCGCGCAGCCATATTCGGCACTGAGCGAAAGGCTCGGGCTTGGAATGCAGGGTCTCGATCTCGTCCAGGTTGACCTTCGACAACAGGAAGTGGCGAACAGGCAAGTATAGGTCCGCGCAGATTTGCAGCTCGGTGCCGGCGAAGCGGTCAAGCGTCTCGGGTATCACACCACTCATCGAATTCTCAATCGCAACTACCCCGAAATTGGCCCCCTTGCGCTCCACCACATCGAAGACCTCATTGAAGCTTCGGCAGGGGATGTAATCACATTTGGCCCCGAACTGGCGCAGCGCGGCCTGGTGCGTGAACGTGTGCTCCGGCCCCAGGTAGGCGACCTTCGGGACAGCCTCAAGACCCCGGCAGGCGGACACGATCTCCGCGTAGATCGCCCGGATCGTCTCCGCCGACAGCGGCGACAGGGGCCGATCGGTCAGCCGACGGAAAAGCGCCGCCTCGCGCGCCGGGTCGTAAATCGGGGCGCCTTTCCCGCGCTTGATATGCCCGACTTCAATCGCCAACTGCGCGCGGCGACGCAGCAACTCGATGATTCCGTCATCGGTCTCGTCGATCTGTTTGCGGATCTCAGCCAGTTGCATCGTCATCCCTTTCGCTGCGGAGATATGCCGTCCGTCGTAGTCCCTCTCCCTTCCCTACGAGGGAAGGGGCGGGGTTAGGGGCCGTTGCCCTCTGCACCCGCGGAGCCTTTCGGCCGAGTGAGCGTCATGTTAGCATAAAGTGCGAGCGGCCCGCAAACACCGTGAGTTACGAGCCAGGCGTGGAGGGGGCGTTGCCGCTTCCGCGGGGTAGGAAGCCTTGCGCCGTTCTCCCCTCTTCACGAGTGGAGGGGCCGGGGGGGGAGGTCGCCGTTCGGGTCCGCCCGCTGATTGTAGGTAGGACTGCCGCAAGCGTGGCGTCAGGGAACGGCAAGAGAACAGAATTGATAGGATTTGGAGGATTACGGCATGGCGGATAGTCCCGTAACGACATAGCCCCGACGGCCTGTCGTTTGGCCGTTGAATACGGCCCGACTCCCGCCGATTACCTACCATTACTATGCCGCTTTGACAAAAGCGCGCGGCATCTTGTCAGAGGCTGACCGTCAAGATGAAAGGCGTTGAACCACAGAGACACAGAGGGCACAGAGAACGACTGGGAAACGGCCGGCCCCATGATAGGCGTTAAGGGACGTTGCCGTTCTCTGTGTCCTCTGTGTCTCTGTGGTCAATCGCCGTCCATTTCTCCGCATCGCATCTCATTGCCGAGCAGGGCGGCGCAACCGGCGTAGTAATACTACCTACAATTGGAAGACGCACCCTCGCCGTTCGTTGCGCATTGACGCGCCCTATGCCGACTTGGTATTGTTATCTCCTCACGGGCTGTGTCGTGTATCGCAGGTGAGACGGGGGCATCGAAGAACTGGGGGACGTGGGAGTACCGTGTGGTGCGGCCCTCTGCAAGCGCAGGCCGACCGGACACCCACCTCAAGGAGAGCTAAATGGCGGCGACCACAGGAGATATCCCGGCCGACCTCTGGGAAGAGTGTCCCGGGTGTCACCAATTGCTGTACGTGAAAGACCTCGAATCTGAACTTTGGGTGTGCGGGAAGTGCAGTCACCATTTCCGGCTCACGGTCTGGCAGCGCCTGCAGATGACTGCCGATCCCGGCAGTTTCGAGGAGTGGGACCAGGACCTCGACCTGCGCGACCCGCTGAACTTCCCCGACTACATGCCGAAAGTCGAGCAGGCTCGGCGGCGCACCGGCATGGGCGAGGCCGTCATCACCGGACGCGCCGCGATCGAGAAGATCCCGGTCGGTCTGGGGCTGATGGACCTAAGCTTCATCGGCGGCAGCATGGGGTGGGGCGTCGGCGAGAAAGTGACGCGGCTCATGGAGCGGTGCGTCGAGCGCCGCCTCCCGGCCATCATGTTCTGTGCGACCGGCGGGGCACGGATGCAAGAGAGCCTCGTCTCTCTCATGCAGATGCCCAAGACAGCCGGCGCCTGTGGTCTGCTGGCCGACGCCGGCCTGCCCTACATCGCCGTGCTGACCGATCCGACCTATGGCGGCGTTACCGCCAGCTTCGCGATGCTCGGAGACGTGAACATCGCGGAACCCGAGGCAGCGATGGGCTTCGCCGGCCCACGCGTCATCGAGGTCACGAAGATCAACGTCCAGCCCGGCGTCCAGACGGCTGAGTTCCAATACCAGCACGGGATGCTGGACATGATCGTCCCGCGCAAGGCCATGCGAGAGCGCCTCGCCGCTCTGCTACGCTGGTTCATGGCGAGCTAGTGCTCTGGCCGTGAACTTTTGAGAGGCCGGAATACCATCAGGAGTAACGGCCTTTACGTCCTGGGGGACTGCGTCCCCCAGCCCCCCGCATCCCCAAAGGCCGTTGACGTTCGGGAACGCGGGGGTTTGGGGGACGCAGTCCCCCAAGGTGTTAGGGCCGTTCAGTGACCGCGGACTCAGGTTTATCCAAGGAGATCGCTTTGACCGTCGAAATCACTCACGAACTATCAGCCTGGGATCACGTGCAGCTCGCTCGGCACGAGAACCGGCCTTATTCCCTCGACCACATCGATGGGATGATCGACGACTTCACCGAGCTTCACGGCGACCGCCGGTACGGGGATGACGGAGCCATCGTCGCGGGGATCGGCTTCCTCGAGGGGACGCCCGTCGCCGTTATCGGCCACCAGAAGGGACGCACGGTGGCCGAAAGGCGCGAGCGCAACTTCGGCGCGGCGAGGCCCGATGGCTATCGCAAGGCAATGCGGGTGATGCAGCTTGCCGCCCGGATGGGCCGCCCGATCATCACGCTGATCGACACGCCCGGCGCCGACTGCCTTGAGGAGTCCGAGGGGCGCGGCATCTCCGAGGCCATTGCGGCGAACCAGCGCGACATGTTCGCTCTGGGGGTGCCCATCATCTCGGTGGTTATCGGCGAAGGCGGCAGCGGCGGCGCGATCGGTATCGGGGTTGGGAATCGCATCCTGATGATGGAGAACGCCTACTACTCTGTCATCGCCCCGGAATCGTGCGCGGCGATCCTCTGGCGCAGCCCCGAGCGCAAGATCGAGGCCGCTGCGGCCCTGAAACTGACCGCCAAGGATGCGGTCGCTCTGGGCATCGCCGACACGATCATCCCCGAGCCGCCGGGAGGCGCGCACAACGACATCCCCGCCGCAGTCAAGGCTGTCAAGCAGGCTGTCATCGAGCAAGTCGAGCAGTTGCTGCCACTGTCACCGGACGAACTCAAGCGCCAGCGCTGGGCGAAGTTCCGGGCGTTCTGAGAGGCAACGCTGAACGCAAAACGCGGAAAACGGCGAAGGACGGCAAGGAACGACGGGAAGTACGTCACGTTTCCCGGATCGGATACTCCCCCACCTTCTGCAGTTCGTCCAGCGCCGCGAGGTAGTTCTCGGCCTTCGTGCTCACGCAGATCGAGTGCGAGGCGCCCATCACGTATCCGCCGCCGGGCGCACATCCCCGGACCGCGCGGCGCACCTGCTCGCGGCACTCCTCCGCCGTCCCCATGACCAGCGAGTGCGTGGACACGCCGCCCCACAACGCCAGCCTGTGCCCCCAGGTTTCCCGCAACCCCACGATGTCCTCCTCCGGCTGGATCGCCTGGTAACAGTCGATGCCTCTCGCGATCATCTGGTCCACGATGAGGCGATTGTCGCCACACGCGTGCCAAAGCACGGGCACACCGTGCCGGTGGATGTGCGCGCAGGTGATCTCGATACCGGGCACGTAGATGCGCGCGAACATCGCGGGCGACACGAACGGGCCGTGGTTGTGTCCGAAGTCCTCGCCGATTGCCAGGTTGTCGCACCCACGCTCGAAGTGGATGTCGAAGGTCGGCCCCTGTGCCTCAGCCCCGCGTATCCGTTCGGCGCGGCAAGCATCCGGCTCGTCGGCCATCCGCAGGATCGCCGGCTGCCAGTCGAGCGCCGACGGGTACCCGCACGCCAGCTTGCGCCCCGGTCGGCTGAAAACGTAGTGCGTGCCGCCCAACTCCGCGAGCACGTAGTCGATCAGTTCCCACTCGGACTCGTCGATCTCCGCCGGCGGCTCCCATAAGTCCGGCGCCGGCTGCGGGTCGAGCGCGCCACGCTTCCACAGCCCGATGTCATGCGTGAACGTGCTGTAGCGGTACAGATTCCCCTGCCAGTCGCGCCAGGTCTCGGCGTCCACCGGTTGCAACGCCTCCGGCTGGAAGCCCTTCGGCGGCACCAGGCCGACCTGGACGCCGTCGAGGCCCAGCTCGCGGACGAACTGCACCATGTCCCGCTTCTGGCTCTCGACCACCTCGTCACGCCGCCCCTCCCAATAAGCCCTGATCTCCCTAAAGTGCCCGCGCCAGTGCGTCTCGCGCCCGAGGATGTCCTCGACGATCGTGTAGTCGTGGCAGAACTCCATCGTCGGCACGCGATCCGGCTCCTCGTGCCGCAAGGCCTTCGCAACGCGCTCCTTCGAGTTCATCCCGATCTCCTCGCGTCTGGGTTCACGGTCTCGCCAGCGTCGTTGTCAGCCCCGGCAGCGGCATCATGTCTCGCCCGAGCACCTGCAGGTACAGCCCCCACTCGCCACCCTCCTGCGCGACCTTGAACAGGACCGTATTGGCGCCCTTGCGCAGGTTGACGTTTACCTTGTCTTCACCAGGGGTTGCCGGACGAGGCGCGGGTGATCTAAGAACGCGCTCACCGTTGAGCCACACAATACAGCCGTCATCCGAGCCGACCGAAAGCACTGCTTCCTTGTCCGCGTCGCTGACGATGTACGCCACGGCATACGCGGCTCCCTTTCCCTCCAGCGGGATCATTTGTATCAGGTTGACGTATGCCGCTGTCGATGCGGCATCGGTGCCCGGCAGATGCCACGACGTCGCTTGCCACTTCACGGGACCGGCCAGACCGTCGTATGTCTTCGTAAAGTCGATCTCACTCTCCGGTGGGTAAGGCGCGTCGATGCCCACGCCATCACCGTACTTGAACGGCCCGATGACGTGCCACTGCTGCACGAACGAGCAGTCGAGGCCCGTCATCACGGGAACGTCGAGCGCGACCCCTCCCAGGGTCAGGCGCACATTCGCCCCGAACGTCAGCAGACCCAGCGGCGGGGTCTGCATGGCTCCCGGAGCGGTCAGCGAATACGTCATCTGCCCGTGCCCGGTCTGGGCGAAGGCCCCGAAGTCGCTGCCCGCGTTGCCGCGCAAGGGCCACTCCGCGGGCATGATCGGCGTGGCCTCGGCCCTGCACCCACGCGCCCATTCGTTGACGCCCAGGACTGCCGTTACCTGCATCGTGCCCGGCGCGCCGGAATCGAGCGTGGCGGAGGACGAGAGGCCCAGTAGAGCCCTCAGCACCGAACTCCGCAGAACCGGATTGGCAATCCCTCCCCCTGCCACCGAGAAGGCCGCGCGCACCGCTCCTCGCGCAGCATCCAGGCTTCGACGGACGGCCCCGGTGGTGGCTCGCGCCCCGCGCGTGGCTGAAGCCGCCGCCTCTGTCTGACGCTCGGCCCCGGCCAGGGCATCCACGACCGCACGGCTGGTAGTGCTGCGGTGCTTGAGACGCGCCATGATGTCGACAAACCGCACCTCATGGGTCGCGGTGGCGACAAGGCGCTGAAGCTGCTGAGCCTCGCCGCGCAGTTGCTGCACATCCGCATCGCCCACCCCGACGAAGGTCACAGTTGTCGCGTATTGCACTGGCCGCGACGGCAAAGAGATCACCGCGCGGGACCTGACGTGGTCGAAGGCCCACGTCCCGACGGGAGGCGCTTCTTTCGGTAGCCCCGGTGTCTGCTTGAGCGGCACACCGTCGACAAGCACCCTCTCCGGCATCGCGATGCAGTTCAATCGCGCCACCAGCGACCGCTGCGTCGGCTGCCCGGCGTAGGCGCCCTTCGCGCCGCCGACCGACACCTCCGCATCGCCCCCGGCGAATCTCAGCCGGATTGGCGTCGTCGTGTAACTGCCCTTGCCGTAGTCCAGGGACGTTCCGTCGTCCTCATAGAGACTGAACGCGCCATCGGCACCGGCGTACATGTCGAGCGTCAACGGGTCAGCAGGCTTCTGACCAATGTAGGGCATCTCCGGCTGCATCGGGATGATCCCCCCGGCGCGCACGAACATCGGAGCGCGCTGAAGCGGAGCTGAGTAGACGATCGTCTGCGGCCCTCGGTACGTCTCCCCGGTCCAATAGTCGACCCAGACCCCCGGCGGGAACCAGATGTCTTTGCTCGCGGGACCGCCGTGTCCTGACACCGCTACCGGAGCCACCAGCATCTCGCTGCCTAGCATGTACTCGTAGTCGTATGTATAGGCTTCGGGGGCTTCCGGCCACTGCAGGTACAAGGGGCGGCACATCGGCGTGCCGGTGTCGTGCACCGTGCGGGTAAGCGTATTCAGATACGGATACAGCCGCTCTCGCAGGCGGAAGTAGTCGCCCACGATCTGCTCGTTCCACGTTCCGTAGTTCCACGGCTCGCGGACGCCGTGGTTGCTGTGCAGGCGCAAGACGGGGCTCAGCGCCCCGAACTGGCACCACCGAACGTACAGCTCGGGGTCGATCTTATCGCCCAGGAAGCCGCCGATGTCGTGGGACCAATACGGGAACAGCACATTCCCCGCGCGGGCAGTGTATCGTACCTCGTAGTTGAGCACGTCCCACTCGGAGTGCACGTCGCCCGAGAACCCGCCCGGCGAGCGGTGCTGCCCGAGGCCCCCGTATCGCGAGAACACCAGCGACCGCTTGCCGGTGCGCCGCTGCGTGCCGTCATAGTAGACTTGCGCGCACCACTGGTCGCTGTTGATATTGTCGAACTGCGTCCCTGCGCAGCCATCGATCCACCAAAAGTCCACCCCCATCTTCTCCAGCGGCCAGTGAACCGCTTCCTGAAACGCCGTGGCGTGCGCCTTCTTGCCCAGGTCCCAATTCCACGCCTTCGTCGGGTCCTCGCCGGCGATGCGCGACGCCTCGGCGTGGTGGGTGTCCTCGACCGGCAGCGCCGCCCCCGGATGGTTATTCAGGGTAACCTTGACGCCCTGGGCGTGCACCCAGTCGAGGAACCCCTGCGGGTCGGGGAACAGCGTCGTGTTCCAGTCATAGCTCTCCCACCCGTAGAGGTGCCAGTCGACGTCGATGACCAGCACATCGAGCGGAATGTGATCGGCCCGGAATCGATTGACGATCCCTTTCTCTTCCGTGTCCTTGTACGGCCAGTAGCGCGAATACCAGGCCCCCAGCGCGTACTCCGGCAGCATGGGGATCTTGCCTGCCAGATCCACGTACTCTTGCAGGAAGTGCCGGTAGTCGTGCCCGTAGACGAAGAAGTACCAGTCCTGCGCTCCCTTGTCCGGGCGCTCGGCGAGCCAGCCGTCCCATCCGCGCCAGATCGCCTTGTTGTCCTCCAAAAGCGTGTAGCCGCTGCGGCTCAGCAGTCCTGGGTCGAGCGGGGGCAGGTTCCCGGCCCCGATGCCGTCGAGCGCGCCGCGAGTGCCGCCGAGGTTGCCCGCGTCGCGCTGGCCCGGCTGCCACCGCTGCTTGGCCCCACCTGCAGTCCAAGCGATGGCAAGGTTGTCCGGCCCGAACCCGCCGTCCGGTCGATAGCGCACCTGCATCTTCCCCGTATCGATCACCAGCGCGCCGTTGCTCTCACTGACGCTGAACTTACACGCCGGCCAGTTCCGGTTCTGGATCAGCACTGTCCGCTCATCCACGAAGGCGTTGCTGGCGGAGTGTTCGAGGCGGACGAGCGTCGGGGACAGAACGGTAAAGCGGAAGTGGCTCCCCGTGACCTGTTGCCCGGAGCGTGTGAAGCCTGCCGCGAGCCCGAGGGTCTGGGCGCAGAGCGCAACGAGGATTGCGACGACGGCAATGCGGATAAGTCTCATGCGTATCGCCTCCCGGTGGGCACGCCATTTCGCCAATGGGGTCGGCATTCCCCTGCGCCAAGACTCGGGCTGCTCTCGCAGGGGAGCAACGCATGATTCGCCCGCTTCGGCGCAAACCCCTGCATCAGGCAGGCAGAACGGTGCAGGGCGTGGAATTGCCCCGGCTTGAGGAGATGGTCCGCATGAGAGCCGGTTTCGCGAGAGTTGACATCACGCCGCCGCTCGGGTCCGAGATACCGGGCCAGTTCCACCGTCGAGTCGCCGAGAAGATCCTCGATCCGTGTACTATCACCGCGATGGTCCTCGACGACGGGAACATGCAGGTCGCCGTCGCGAGCGCCGACGTGGCATTGCTTGGCGTGGCCGACGTCGCCGAGGCGCGGGCCCTCATTCGCGAGGCCACCGGCATCCCGGACACCCACGTCATGGTCCACACCACGCACACCCACACCGGCCCGCAGACGCTGAACATCTTCTGGGCGCACCCCGATATGTCTGTACTCGACGTGATCCGCCGGCAGTTCGCGGGCGCGGCGCTTCTCGCGCAGCGCAATCTCGGCGAGGCAGACCTCTCTTTCGCCCACGGTCAACTGCCGGGCATCGCCTTCAACCGCCGGTGGGAGCTGAACGACGGCACGCAGGTCATGCACCCGGCGAAGGACGACCCGAACCTCGTGCGCGAGGCCGGTCCCGTGGACGAGACGCTGTGTGTCATGGGCGCATGGCGCGGCGCGAACACCCTTGCCGGCTCGATGCTGAACTTCGGTTCGCACCCGATCTGCGTCGGCTCCGAGAACGCGATCTCCGCCGACTACTGCGGGTATGCGCGCCGGGCAGTCGAGGGCATCTACCCCGACAGCCTGGCCCTGTACGCAAACGCTCCCTGCGGCGACATCTGCCAGATCAACGTGCGGGACAAGAGCGTGATGGAGTATGGCTTGTACTGGGCTCGGCGGCTGGGCAGCATCATCGGCTCGGCCTCATGCCGACTGCTGGAAGAAGCCCCCCGCAAAAGCAACCCTCGCCTCGCGGTCGACAGCCGAGTGCTCAGAATCCCGGTGCGCACTGCCACGCCGGAACGCATCGCCGAGGCGCACGACATCCTCGAGCATCACGAGCAGCACACCGAACTGGAGAAGCTGTACGCCTTCGAACTTGTGGAGCTGATGGAGGAAACCGGAGCATCGCCGCAGGTGGACTTCGAAGTCCAGGTGATGTGGATCGGAGATACGGCTCTCGTGGGGCTGCCGGGGGAGATGTTCAGCGAGTTCGCAATCCGCATCCGCGAGGCCTCGCCTGCGGCGCACACGTTCATCATCGAACTCGCCAATGGCTGGCACGGCTACGTTCCGACGCGGCACGCGTTCGAGGGCGGCGGATATGAGACGTGGCTGGCGCGCTCGAGCAAGCTCGTGCCCGAAGCCGGGGACATGATAACCGACTGCGTCATCGGCCTGCTCAATGCGCGGCGCAAAGTGCACTGACAGAAGTCGCGCGCTTCAGAATCGACCGTTCCACCTTTATCGTCCACTCACTTGGGCTTGGCAGGCTTCCCCCCGGCGGGCTTCGGCGCAGGCTGCACCGGCTCCGGCGGAGCGACGAACCCGGGCACCGGCAGCTTCAGGCCGGGGGAATCCCATAGCGAGTCGTCCCACACCGACTTGCCATCCACCATCCGCGACTCCACACGGCCGACGTTCATCTCCTCCGCCAGCTTCAGTGTGGTCTTCTCGCCCGTGTACTCCAGCGCGTGGTGTATATAGTAGTCGAAATGGAACTCCAGCCGCGATTTGGGCGTCTTGTCGTCCAACATCGGGATGGTCTCTTCCTTCTCCTTCCGACGCGTGACCGAGGGGTTCACCGTTTCCTTCACGCGTGCCTTGCGCAGATGCGCGACAAAACTCGCGAGATCGGGGTAATCGCCGGCGGCGGCGATCTCGATGACCAATCCGGCCCGGACGTTGTTCTCGGGCTTAAGCAGCACGTAGTCGGCCTGTCTGGCATAGGTGCGCACGATGAGCTGGGCCCGATCGCCTTTGCCGTACCACTGGATCACGCCCGGCTTGGGTCGCGTCGTCTCGCCCCTTTGTCCGGCAGGGCCCGTCGGCAGGAGAATCAACCCGACATACCCCTGATTGGTCTTGATGGCGATAGGAGAGTACTCGTTGATCGCGCTGGGCAAGTCGTTGGCCCAGGTCCCGCCGGCAAAGTACACCTCCTGAATGTTGCGCCGTTCGCCGATCACCCCGTCGATGTATGCGATGCGGCGGTCAGGCGTGCCCATGCCGTCGAAATCGAACGAGACCAAAGCCACGTTCCCGTGCTGCACCGAGGCAACTCGCGCCGGCGCGCCGACGACATAGAAGTAAGACGTGAGCGCGCCGCCCGGCGTTGCGTATGTCGCGAAGATCGGGATCGTCGTAGGACCTACCTCACCGGAGCAGGTGCCGAGACTGAAGCTGGGTGTCATGTAGGTCTCGGTGCGCTCCACCGCGCCGCCGCATGTGATGATCGTCCGCGCGGCATCCGTCGGCTTCGCGAGCGCCGCCACTTCCTCTGTCGGTACATACCCCGGAGCAATGAGGAACATCGCGAAGGGCTCAACATCCGTCGACTGGGGCCCCTCGAGTCCGGCGTCGATCAGATACCGACTCACCCCCCCGCCGCGCAGGTAATCGACCCGGTAGGCTCGCTGCATCGCCCCGGCCATGGCCGCGCTGTTCGCAAAGACGCGCTGCGCGAAATCGCGGTAGGCGAGATCGAGCGCCTGGCTGACGGTCTTCTTTCCGGTCTCGTCCGCGCCCCACCACACCCACTGCAAGGCGCCGATCCGCACCGCGTCGAAAGTCGGCGAGTGCCCGTCGGAAAGGCCGCGCCGCTTGATTGCCTGACTCCAGGCCTGGACGGCCGCCACAGCTTTGTTGACAGCTCCAGCGTCGCCAAGAGCGTGCCCGACACTCGCCATGCTGGCAGCCCGCAGCAACTTGCGGTCGTCGTCGCTCGGCTCGGGGAGTTCCGCCCGCACGGCCTTGAGCGTCGCCTGCAGCGCAGCCTGAATCCGACCGCGCATGTCCGCCGGCACCGCATCCGCCCGCGCCGCAGCGATATACGCCAGCAGTGGCGCAATATAGTAGGTGGCGTCGAGGGTCGGCTGACAGTTCTTCTCGTCGTACCAAGGGAAGCAGCCATGTGTGAGCGACTTGGGGCCGAGGTCCTGTTTGGACAGGACAAGGCTCAGCGCTTGCTGCCCCATCGGGATGTCCCTGCCGGCTTCGAAGCACGCCGCAGCGAAACCGATGCCGGTTTCCGCGAGATTCGGCCGCTTCTCCCCGTCGAAGCAGGCGGCGGACACTCCCGGTGTCGTTCCCTGCGAAGCGGCCGCGAGCGCCTTGTCGCCATACATGACGCAGTCTGCAACCAGCGCATCTCGGCGCGCAGGATAGTTGGCCGCCGAGCAACTCACCGCAATGACGCCCATCAAGAAAAGAGCGGAAATAACCCGTGATGCCTGCATCGCGACCTCCGTGGGTACGCATCGAAACTAACCGTTCGTCGCCCAATGACCGCGGCATTCCTGCCGCGGACCGTCCTCCCTGCCCGATCGGCTCCAGCTTGACACGAGAAGAAGGGCGTTGCGGCCCGCCAATATGCGTTGGAACTGGAGGGCGGTCACTAACCCGTCTGTGTTTGGCGAGCCCATCGCACAGCGAAGCTGCACGCTACGCCGTCCCCCTGTACTGCTTGTTCCCGACCGCGTCGACTCGTACCTGCCTGGGCCTGCGATGGTTAGACCGTCGCGGGCCGCGCGAGTTCCACACAGGCTGCGATAGGATGCTGGCACGGAAACGGCCGCCGAGGCTTGCCCGGCGGCCGTGTGGAAGCATGTACCGAGAATCGCCCGGCACGGGACGGCGAGCGGCCCGTACCCTCGGCGGAGGCTCTATCGCTTCGAGAACTGCTTGCCCCGGCGTGCGCGGTGCCGCCCGGCGTGCTTGCGCTCCTTGACGCGCGGGTCGCGGGTCAAGAGGCCGTTCGGGCCTAGAAGACCACGATTGTCCTCGTTCAAGTCGACGAGAGCTTTCGCGATGCCGTGGCGAACAGCGCCCGCTTGGCCCGCAATGCCGCCGCCGGTGACGAGAGCCTTCACATCATACTGCCCGACGGTCTCGGTGACCTGCAGCGGCTGCACGACGACCTGTTCGAGCTGTGCGCGATGCAGGTACTCGCCGTACGGCTTGCCGTTAATCGTGATCTCGCCCGCGCCAGGCTTGATCCACACGCGCGCGATCGCATTCTTGCGGCGACCAGTTCCATAGGGAATGTGCTGCTGCTCCAAGGCTCGATGCCTCCTCGTTGGCGGCCGGAAACGGTCCATGCGCCCGGCGCGCTTTCTTGCGCGGGCCGGGTCGGTCACGGCCCAGACTGTTTTCAGGCGGGCGGCCCCTATATGGTGAGGGCTTGTGGCTGCTGCGCCGCGTGCGGATGCTCGTCCCCAACGTAGATCTTCAGCTTCCCAAGCTGCTTGCGCCCCAGCGTGCTATGCGGGAGCATCCCCTTGACCGCCTTCTCGACGAGACGGGTCGGCTGACGTCTCAGCAGCGTCTCCGCATTCTCGGACTTGAGATGGCCGGGGTACCCGGAGTGGCTGTAGTACATCTTGTCCGTCATCTTTCGTCCGCTGAGGGCGATCTTGTCGGCGTTGACGACGATGACGAAATCACCGCAGTCCACATGCGGAGTGAAGGTCGGCAAGTGCTTGCCCCGGATGACGGCCGCGACCTTGGCGGCCAACCGCCCCAGCGGCACGCCGGTCGCGTCCACGATCCACCACTGCTGGGACACGATGTCCTGCGGTTTGAGCGTCTTTGTCTTCTGATTGTCCACGATTGTCCTCCGAGCTCAAGCCACCGCGACACGACGGTCGAAACCGCGGCCCTGCGGTCAGTAGTCAACTCTTACAAGGCAAAGCCCACGTGCGGGAGCGGTCCGCCCCGCCTGAGTGCGATCCCGCGTCAGCAGGATGCGCTCCGCATCCTCCGGTCCCCTGCGCCCCAGCCCCACCTCAACCAGCGTCCCCACGATGATACGCACCATCATATACAGAAACCCGCTTCCACCAATCCAGATCTCTACCAAGTCGCCGTCCCGCCGCACATCAAGTTGGTCAACCGTCCTCACACTGCTCTCAGCCGAGGAGCCTGCAGCCCGGAACGCCGCGAAATCGTGCGTCCCAGTCAGATGCCGTGCGCCCTCACTCATGTCGCTGTCGCTGAGCGGCGCGCCAACGCGCCACGCATACCGCTCGATGAACGGCGACGGGACCTGCCGGTTGAGAATGCGATACGAATACAGCTTCCGCATCGCCTGATGACGCGGGTGAAAGTCCTCGGCCATCTCCTCGGCGCCGGTCACGCGGATAGAGCCTGGCAGAATCGCGTTCAGTGCGTTGGGAAGCCTGCGCACCGGGATCGGGCTGAGCGTGTCAAAGGCCACGACCTGCCCCATCGCGTGCACTCCGGCATCCGTCCTGCTTGCCCCGGTCACGCGTGTCGGGGCTTCCGTCAGCCTGCTCAACGCTGCTTGCAGGTCGCCCTGAATCGTCCGTACAGCGGACTGAACCTGAAAGCCGAAATAATCGGTCCCATCGTACTGCACGAGAAGCGCGATTCGTCTCATGGGATTCCACCCAGGCGCGCAAGGGAAATGCGGGCCTGAGCGAAGCGCTAGTCCGACAGCTCCAGGATAGCCATCTCGGCGCTGTCACCTCGGCGCACTCCGGCGTGAGTCACGCGGGTGTAACCGCCCTGGCGATCCGAGTATCGCGGCGCGATCTCATCGAGAATGTGCGAGACCAGCTTCGGATCGTGGATGTCGCGCAGCAGAAGCCGGCGCGCCGTGAGGTCGCCACGCTTCGCGATCGTGATCAGGCCGTCCACGAACCGGGCGCTCTCCTTGGCCTTCTGGAATGTGGTCTTGAGATGGTTGTGGGTGAACAAGGACACGGCCTGAGCGCGCAGCAGCGCCGTGCGCTGGTCCGAAGCCCGGTTGAGTTTGCGATGGTCCATCCGATGGCGCATGTAGATACCCCTTCACAGTCACGAGAGCAGCGTCGTCCGAACTTCCGGCCAGGCAACAAACTGTACGCTAATCGTCCAGATCGTCCTCGCCGCCCGGCGGCTCCTTCAGTTTGAGACCCATTGGGTTCAGCTTGTCGATGACTTCCTTCAGCGACCGGCTGCCGAAGTTGCGGATCGCGATCAGGTCCTCCGCCGTCCTTTGCGTCAGGTCGCGAAGGGTGTTGATGCCTTCCTTCTTCAGGCAGTTGAACGTGCGGACCGAGAAATCGACGTCCTCGATGGCGAGGTCGAGCACCCTGTCCTTCGGACTGGCGACCTCGCCTTCGACAGTCTCGGCTTCGGCCACTGCGGGCTCTTCCTCGGCAGGCCCCAGGAAGATCGCCAGGTACTGGCTGATGTTCTTGGCGGCGGTCTTCAGCGCCTGCTCCGGGTGCACCGTCCCGTCGCCCCAGATCTCCAGGACAAGCCTGTCGAGATCGGTGCGGTGGCCGAGGCGCGTCGGTTCGACCGCGTAGGCCGCCCGCGCTACCGGCGAGAACACGGCGTCAATCGGCACGACGTCGATGCCCCGGTGCTGGCGCTCGCGGCCCTCAGCCGGAAGGTATCCTTTGCCCAGTTCGACCCACAGGTCCATCCGCAGCTTGCCGTTAGCGTCGGTAATGGTGGCGAGATGCAGGTCCGGATTCAGGATTTCGACGTTCGGCGGGCAGTGAACGTCCTTGCCCGTCACCTCGCCCTCCCCGGTGACGTCGACCCACAGCCGCAGTTCCTCATCGGCCTCGATATCGCTGGAGTGGACCTTGATCGCCAACTCCTTGATATTGAGGATGATCTCGGTGCTGTCCTCGGCGACGCCTGGCAGTGTGGAGAACTCGTGCAACGCGCCATCGATCCGTACATACGTGATCGCGGCCCCGGGAATGTGCGCCAGCAGAACTCGGCGGAAAGCGTTGCCGAGCGTTTCCCCGAAACCCCGCTCAAGCGGCTCTACGACGAACTTGCCGTACTTGTCGTCGCTGGGTTGCAGTACGGTTATCTTTGGGTTCAGCCCCTCGGTCATTGAATGCGCTCCCTTGCGTAGGCGTGACGCCAGATTCGGTCGCCCAAGTCTTGCTGCTCACACACTACCGCGAGTAGAACTCCATTACCTGAGTCTCGTTAATGTCGACGTTGATCTCGGAGCGCAGGGGCAGCGTGTTGACCGTCGCAGCCCTGGCTTCCAGGTCCACCGTCAGCCACGTGGACGACGGTCGCCCACCGGCGGATGCAACGGCCTGCAAGACTGGCACGATGCTCTTGCTCGCGTCGGCGATCTTGACAACATCGCCCGTTCTCACCCGATACGATGGAACATCCACCGGGCGTCCGTTCACGACGAGGTGACCGTGGGCGACGAGTTGTCGCGCTTCCGGCCGGCTGGCTGCGAACCCCGAGCGGAAGACCACGTTGTCGAGGCGGCGCTCCAGAAGCTGCAGCAGGATGTCGCCGCTCACGCCGGGCATGCGCTCCGCTGTCCGAACGTACTTGCGGAACGGCTTCTCCAGCATGCCGTAGATCGCTCGCAGCTTCTGCTTCTCGCGAAGCTGCATCGCGTAGTCCCCAGGGCGCCGCCGGCGCGTACCCGCCTCACCGGTCTGACCCGGCGGGTATGGGCGCTTCTCAACCGAGCACTTCGGCGTATAGCAGCGCTGGCCCTTGAGGTAAAGCTTCATGGTTGCGCGGCGGCACAGCCGGCATACAGCGTCCTTGTAACGTGCCATTCAGTAGGTCACCTCCGAGATACTTGCGCCCGACGACTCGCGTCCGCCGCGGGCCACCTCTGCATACTACACGCGGCGTCGCTTGGGCGGTCGGCAACCATTGTGCGGAATCGGCGTGCAGTCCTTGATCGCCCCGACCTCGAGGCCTGCCGCCTGCAGCGCCCGAATTGCCGTCTCCCGGCCCGATCCCGGTCCTCGCACGAAAACATCCACGCGGTTCATGCCATATTCCTGAGCCTTCCGGGCGCAGGTTTCCGCCGCAAGTTGCGCGGCGAAAGGTGTGCCCTTCTTGGTGCCGGAGAAGCCGATCGTTCCGGCGCTGGCCCAGGTCAGAACGTCTCCGTTCTGATCCGCGATGCTGATGATCGTGTTGTTGAAGCTCGACTTGATGTGTACGCGCCCAAACGGCACCTGCCGCTTGATCTTCTTGCTGCGCGCAACGCTCTGCTGCTGCCGCTGCTGTTTCCTCATTCTAGCTCCTCCGGGCGAAAGCCGGATCCCGCCCAGATCTGCGGCGGGTCGCCGTCCCTTCACTACTCTCATCCTGGCGCCGCCGGTTCCCCGCCGACGCCAGGATCTTGTCACCTTAGCGCTCCGGCTTACTTGCCGACCGCGCGCTTCTTCCCGGCAACCGTCTTGCGCTTGCCCTTGCGCGTGCGAGCGTTGGTTCTCGTGCGTTGGCCGCGCACCGGCAGGCCTTTTCGATGCCGCTGGCCGCGGTAAGTCCCAATCTCGATCAGGCGCTGGATGTTGCTTTGGACCTCGCGGCGCTTGTCACCCTCGATCGTATAGTCGCGCTCGATGACCTCGCGCAGACGTGCGGCCTCGTCCTCGGTGATGTCGCGCATCCGCGTGGAGGGGTTGATGCCCGTCTTTTCGAGGATCTGCGCCGCCGTGGTCCGACCGATCCCGTAAACATACGTGAGAGCGATCTCGATCCGCTTGTCCCGCGGCAAGTCGACGCCTGCTATTCTTGGCACGGATGTGGCCTCCTCATCAATCTACGACTGTCAGCCGGGCAGATCGTATGCGCCTGGCATCGCAAGTGCACGAGTGCGGCGTTCAGCCCTGCCGCTGCTTGTGCCTGGGGTTCACGCAAATGACGCGCACGACGCCGCGTCTGCGGATAATCTTGCACTTGTCGCATCGCTTCGTAACCGACGCTGCTACCTTCATGCGGATGCTCCCTATGCTTGTGTCTGGCTCGAAACTCGTCGTTTG
>CAYWBK010000025.1:22230-25663 GCA_964455745.1 uncultured Armatimonadia bacterium | reverse complement strand
GGGCTGCCGTCGCTGCGAACGCCGGGGGCTACATAGCTGAGCGAGGGGTATGTGCACGGGGCCTGCAACGCGACCGACCACCGCTGCCGGCACTCGGCAACAATGGCCGGCAAGTCCCGCAGCCACGCGAGGCCCAGCCCGTCGCGGAAACAGGCGACGTGGTCGCGGACAGGGCCGGGAATGTCTATCTCAGCGGCGCCCACTACATTCACTCCGCCATGTACGGTTGTATCTCCACGAAGTTCACGGCGGTCTCCTGCCCCGCCGGGCCGCCGGGGTCATTTGGTTTCCGCCAGTCCGAAATGCTGATCGTCGCCTCGGCGCCCTTCGCCTTGAAGACGCGGAAGTGGTATGTGAACCATGCCGGGTGCTGGGCATCGAAATCGCCCAGCGTGTGCGCATAGCAGCTCGGCGCCACGAAATCGAAACCCTTGGCCGCCACCGGCTCTACCCCCGCGAGGTCGATCGACACCCCCGTCTGCTGTTTGGTGTGCATGTCCTTGAGGTTCGCGCTGAACATCCGCAAGGCGTACAGCTTCCCCGGCTGCAGCGCCTTGATCTTCTGCGAAATCACGTTCGGCTTCCCCGCGCTGCGCGTCATCCGCGCGAAGGTATCGCCCTGGCTCGTCTGCGGGTAGCGCCCCTCCAGCCAACTGAAGCCGCTCATCGACGAAGCCGTCACGCCTCCGTCCGTGGCGGCGGCCACCTGCCAGCCGTTCAGCCCGTCCTCGAAGTCCGCGTTCCTGATGTGCGGCAGAAGGTACGGCTGCTTGAGGTAGCGCTCGGTGTGCCCCTCGATGCCGTAGTGCTGGAACAGCTTCGCGGCGAAACGCACGACCTCCTCATCGGCATAGCTGGACAGATACCACTGCACGCCGTACACGCCGAAGAACGCCGGATCGGTCGCCACCATCTGAAACTGCATGTCCATGCAGACCTTCCAGTCGACTCCCGGGTCCACATCGAGCGACTCATTGGGCGCGGAGAAATACCCCAGCGTGACGAGCATGTGCTTCACCGAACCGGGCAGGTTCTTTTCCCAGGCCAGCGCTTCGGATCGCAGCATGGCGTCGAAAGACGCGCGGGCGGCGAACTCGGTGCGCTGCTCGGGCAGGTAGCGCTCGTCGGCGAAAGGCCAGCCCCTGCCCAGCACGGTGCGGATGAACTCCCCGCTCGCCTGCGGACCCCACATTCCGCCGTAGGTGTAGGGGATGAACAACTTCGCCTTCAGCTTCGGGTCCGCCGCGATCCGGCGCAGGGCCTCGGTGTAGGCGGCATACTGCGGCTGCTCGCCCGGCCCGAATTCATCCACGATGATCCCGTCGGCGAGGGGGTCCTGCATCCCCACGCCACCCCTCCAGGCTTTTTCGACTTCGTCCGCGGTCAGCTTCCCGTCTCCCCCGATCCCCGGTGCAGGGACGCAGACGATCCACTGCCCACCGGCCTGCTTCCACTGCTCCATGACCGGCCGGTACGAGGGGTCGCTGCCCGCAATGATCGTATTGCACTGAGGCAAGACGTACTTGCGCAGGAAGGAGATGTCATACGGCCCGAAGGGCGCGACGTGCGGGTCCGCCCGGTACTGGCAGTACGCCAACGTCGGCACCGCGCGCACGATCAGCCGCCCGCAGCGCGCTCGCCCGCGAACCGACAGCCGCAGGCGATGGACTCCGGCGGGGATGAACCGCATCGTCTCGCCGACCTCGCCGACGCTGAGCACCGTTTGCGTGATGACCTCATGGCCATCGAGCCGCACCCGAACCTCGGGCATCAAGTCGGCGGCATCCCCGACGTGGGGGAAAGTCGGCTCGGCACGGACGTAGACCCAGCCGCGGCGAGGGTTCGTGAAACTGTACTCCGATTCGATGTCCTCGGGCGGCTGTACGCTCAACAGCTCGGTAACCAGGTTGTTCAGCACCCGGACATTCGTGTCCGCAGTCGGCCACGAGGGTTTCTTCGGCCACTCGAGGGACTTCACGGTCGGCTCACCGAGGGGCTGTCCGCGCGGGTCGATGGCGCTGCAGGTCAGGTTGTACGGACCGGGCTCGAGATCGCCGACCCGCAAGGTGGTCTCCACGCGGTCCTGCGTCTCCACCGCGCCGATGCGCTCCCGAACGACGCGCTTCCCGTCCCGCAGCCGCACCAGGGACAACTCCAGACGCGTGCCAGGGGCTGTCTTGCCCAGGCCGCGCAAGCCCATCTGCACACTGATCGTGCCGTCGTAATAGGAGGGCAAGACGCTCAGGTCGACGGCGTGGGTGAGATTCGAGGTGCGGTAGCGCGCGGCGATCTCCTCGGTGGACAGCGCGCGGTCATACAGCCGCACCTCGCCGACAAGGCCGTTGAAAGTCGCGTGTTGCGAGAACCCGGGGTCGCCGCCGTTCTTGCCGATAAGGAAGCCTGCTGCTTGGGGGATCGCTTTGACGGTGCTGGGCCGCGATGCCGCGAGCACGCCGTCGATGTACAGTCTCAGTGTGGTGCCGTCGAAGGCGCCGACGAGGTGATGCCAGACGCCGACGGCCATCGGCGCGTGGCAGTTGTTGCCCCCGCCGCCGATGTACCACCAGCAGTTCCCGTCGGTGTAGTAGGTGAGGACGAAGCTCTCGTAGCCCTGTCCGGCGATGCCCGGCTCCCCGGAGCCCGGCACCGCAGCCGGGCAGGCCCAGACCTCCAGGGACACGGCGTCCTTGAGGCCCAGGCTCTTGTCGGCTGCGCACTCGACGAATTCGCCCGGCTTATCAAGCTCCAGCGCCCGACCGGAGCCGTTGCGGGCGAGCTTCCCACCGGTGGCCGTCCCGTCGAAGCCGTGGCCGGTGCCGTCCCTGACGGCGGGGAACGCCTTCTCGTCGAACTGGTACGAGGCGACGAGGCCGGAGTCGAGGTCGCAGAAAGCCAGAGCGCAAGCCAGCGACAGACAAAGGATCGCGGCGGCGTTTCGCATGGTCGATAGCGCTCCTTGACCGGATGGCTCACCCCGGTGAGTGACCATACAGGCCAGCGAATGGTTTAACCACGAAGACTCGAAAGCACGAAACGGCTCGACCACCTCTTCTTCGACTTGCCCTGCCGTTTCGTGTCTTCGAGTCTTCGTGGTCAAAGACGTGAAGATGGTCGATAGCGCTCCTTGACCGGATGGCCCACCCCGGTGAGTGACCCTACAGGCCAGCGAAGGGTTTAACCACGAAGACTCGAAAGCACGAAACGGCTTGGCCACCTCTTCTTCGACTTGCCCTGCCGTTTCGTGTCTTCGAGTCTTCGTGGTCAAAGACGTGAAGATGGTCGATAGCGCTCCTTGACCGGATGGCCCACCTCGGTGAGTGACCCTACAGGCCAGCGAATGGTTTAACCACGAAGACTCGAAAGCACGAAACGGCTCGACCACCTCTTCTTCGACTTGCCCTGCCGTTTCGTGTCTTCGAGTCTTCGTGGTCAA
>CAYWBK010000025.1:0-22130 GCA_964455745.1 uncultured Armatimonadia bacterium | reverse complement strand
AAGACTCGAAAGCACGAAACGGCTTGGCCACCTCTTCTTCGACTTGCCCTGCCGTCTCGTGTCTTCGAGTCTTCGTGGTCAAAGACGTTGGTCCGTCGCATGGTCTGGCGTGTGTTCACCGCAAACCGAGTTCAGGGACATTACAATCCGGCGATGCTCACCACCGTATTCCTCGCCGCAAACCGCCTCGTCTCCGAGTAGTGCGGCGTGAATACTCCCGGTGCGATTCCGGTGGGCTTCTGGATCACGAACTCCGCCTGGTCGAGGGCATTGTAGGCCACGAACGCGGGCTCGAATCGCCGAATGTCCGGCACCGGGCTGGCGGCGAAGTCCGGCACAAGCATCGGTCCGGTATCGACTTGGAACAGGTCCGGCTTCGTGCCTTCGGCGGGGCGCACGTTCATGGTCTTGATCGGGTATTGCAGGATCGCTCGCGCCCCGGTCGCCTCGTCCGCGATCTCCGTCTGCCCCACGAGCGGCAGGTTGCTGAGCGTCGCCCGCACGATTGCGGAGTTATCGGCGCAGACATCCCCCTCGATCATCCGCACATCGACCCCCACTTCGGCAAAGCGCTCCAGTGTAACCCCCGCCTCGACCCCCGCGTGGTCGTTAGCGCAATTGGCGAAGCTGCGGATGATCTGGTATTCGGCAGCCCCGAACACCGCGCAGAAGTCATAGTTGGGCACAAGGAACAGGCTCGGCCCAGCGCCGTAGGTATCCTCCGCCTTGCATGAGGCGACCAGTACGATCAGCTCTCCCTCTGCATCCCCCGGCCGGAAGTACCGGCACGTCGCCTCGACCTGGATGCGCGCGTTGTTGCCGTGATCCAGCGTCACGAAAGTCGCAAACGATCGCCCGAAGTCAGGCACGAGCATGAATATCCTCCGGTGCCGTTCGTTGTCGCCGTTCTCCCCTCTCCACGAGTGGAGAGGGGCCGGGGGTGAGGCGCCGTTCGTCCTGCCGTTGCCTCCTCCCTACAAGGGAGGGGGAGTGCCCCGTGGTATCCCGCGAAACGGGATCGGCGGGGCGAGGGGGTAGGAAGCCGTTCGCCGTCTCGCCGTCCCCCTCCCGGCACGGGGCGGGGTAGGGCCGTTCCCGCCGTTCCTAAAACCTGTCCCCTAAAACCTGCCTCTCACAGATCGACCACGCTGTGCGTCTCCCACGAGGTGATCGCGGCCTCGATGACCTCCTGAACCGCCAGCGCGTCGGCTCCCGAGCCGTCGACCGCAGCAGGCTTGACGCCCTCGGAAAGCTGCTCCAGCCAGCGGTGGATGCGGCTGGCGAAGGTCATGCCGAAGCCGGTCATGCCGCCGTAGTTGTGGAAGGTCTCGGTCATCGGCGAGTGCCGATCGTAGAAGGTCAGGTCCACGCAGGCATCATCAAGCACGAAGCGCCCGTCCGAGCCGACGACCTCGGCGCGCTCCAGGCCGAACGACCCGCCGGCGTCGTAGCTGCCGGTGAGATGGCCGACCACGTTGTTCTTGAACAGCATGTTGATCTGCGCATTCGACCAGATCGCCCGGCCTTTGCCCTTCATCAGGAACGCCTGCACGCTCTTCACCGGCCCGCAGAAATAGCGCATGACGTCGATGGAGTGCGGGTGCAGGGCGCGCAGGTGGAACCACGGGGACGACTCGTTGGGGTTGTTGATCCACATCGTCATGTTCATGATGTGAAGCTGCCCGAGCCGCTCGTCCGCGATCCATTGCTTCGCCAGCCGCGCCGCCGGGGTGAAGCGATGATTGAGATCGACGGCGTAGGGGACGCGCTTCTTCTTCGCGAGGGCGACCATTTCGCGGGCGTGTTCGATGTTGTTCGAGATCGGCTTCTCACCCAGGGTTGGGATGCCGGCCGCGAGGACCTCCATTGTCGGCACGTAGTGGTCGCCGCCGTTCTCGACACCGGCGGAGGTGATCGAGCAGGCGTCGAGCTTCGGCCCGTTCTTCAGCATGTCTTTCACGCTGTAGAACGCGGGACAGCCGTACTTCTCGGCAGCCCGGTCGGCGCGCTCCTGAATGACGTCACAAACGGCAACGATCTCGGCCAGCGGATCATCCACATAGCAGCCGCCGTGGACGTTGCCGAT
Source organism: uncultured Armatimonadia bacterium (assembly GCA_964455745.1). GTDB lineage: Bacteria > Armatimonadota > Zipacnadia > Zipacnadales > CAYWBK01 > CAYWBK01. Next base: position 20,044 of record CAYWBK010000025.1, on the reverse strand, counting down.
GTTGCCCATACCGACGATTCCGACTTTGATGGTCATGGCGAACCCTCCCAAGGGTGAGATATGAGTCATGGCGTGTGAATGGGTGAATGTTCGCCGCGGGAGAGGAGAGACCTTGCGATGGATGGGGCTGATGGGGAGGGCAACCACGAAGACTCGAAGACACGAAACGGCGAGGGCGCGAAAAGAAGTGCTGTTCCTCGTGACTTGGTGTCTTCGTGGTCAGAATCGCCGTCCCGCACGTCCGTCCGCGCCTCGAGAATCGCCGTTTGCCTCTCCCCTCCCATACCCGCCTGTGGCGGGTCCACGGGAGGGGTGGCGAGGACGACCTTGCGCCCGGTGAGCTGGCGTTCGGCGGGCGCCTCGTCCCAGAGAGCGTTGTCGATATGTGTGGGCGCGTCGGAAAGGACGAGGAGGTCTTCGGAGCCGCCGGCGAGAGCCGGGAATTGGGGCAACAGCGCGAGAAGGAGGAGCGCGGATGTACGTGACATCGTGAACGGCCTCCTGGGTCGGAGGGCGACCGAACGCTCGCGGTCGCCAGCGGGACACAGCCCCAATTCTCTGCCACGAGCGGACAGACCTACGAACTTCAGCAGGTGAACGGAGGGAGGACCGGCGGTCGTTGAGCCGGAATAGTATTATTACACCGGTTGTGCGGCCCTGCTCGGCAATGAAATGCCCTGCGGGGAAATGGACGGCGATTGACCACAGAGACACAGGGGACACAGTGAACGGCACCGTCCTTGAGCGTCTCTCATGGGGCAGGCGGGCCGTTTCCCAGTCGTTCTCTGGGCCCTCCGTGTCTCCGTGTCTCCGTGGTTCAATGCCGTTCGCGCTTCATCCTGGGGTGCGGTCAGCCTCTGACAAGATGCCGAACGTTTCGCCCGCCGGTTGCCAAAGCGGCGTAGTAATGTTAGGCGGGTTGAGTGAGCGGCGGGCGCAGGCGGGAGCGACGATTCTTACCACGAAGACTCGAAAGCACGAAACGGCTACACCAACAGCCACACCAATGACTCGCCGTGGTCTTTTGCCGTTCCTCGTGACTTCGTGTCTTTGTGGTTATCCCTCCGCCCGATTGCGGCCACTCCGCACCATCGTTGCTGAATCTCTAGGAGATCGCTGACGACATGAGAGAGCTTCTTCCCGTGGTAATCGTCATCTTGTGCGGCGCAACAATCGCCCCCTGCGCGACTATGGATGATGTGCGGGCGCGGTTGGCGTCGCCCTTCCACCAGGGCCTCTACACGCGGACTTACCGCAACATCCTCGAGCGCGTCGAGCCGAGCGGGTACTACCAGGAGTCGATGACCGGGGCGTATGCCGGGATGTTCCCGCGAACCGTCGGCGGGCTGTCCAGCTTGTTTTTGGAAACGGGGGAGCTGGACAAGTGCGAGGCGATCATCGGGTATGTGCTCAAGGCGGTGGAGTTGAACGGCATGGAGCGCGTGCCGCATGTCATCGACCGCATCCGGCGCTCGCGCGAACCCGTCGCCGGGCCGGGTGGCATCGTGCAGCCGCGGCATGTCATCGCGCTTTACCGCCTCGATCAGCCCGAGCGCTTCGGCGGCGCGCAGGAGTTCGCCGCCCCCGAGCAGCCGATCCGGGCCATCGAGCTTTGGCTGACCAGCGATCAAGCCCACGGCACGATCACCTTGGAGATCGCGCGCACGCTGGAGTCGCCTGCCATCGCGCAGGCCACTTACGACGCCGGTCGCCTGTCTCCCGGCGGAAGTTGGGCGCGGTTCGAGTTTGCGCCGCCAGTACGCCTCCAGGCGGGGCAGCGCTACATCGCCCGCGCGCATTTCACCGGGAAGGGCGTGCCCTCGTGGTGGGGGCTGGACCATGAGGCCGAGCGCCCCCTCGGCGGCGGCCACGGGCGAGACACGCAGATCCAGCCGAAATGGTTCGACAACCCCGGTCATGTGACGGCCTTCGCCATCGACACCGGCGGCCTGAAACACGTTGAGCGCGAGACCATCGCCGTGTTGGGCGACGAGGATCAGATCGACGGGCAGGCGCATGTGATCGTGTCCTGGGCGCGACTTGCCCTGCGGCGCGGACACACGGCGTTCGAGGACCGCACTTATCCCCTCGTCGCGAAACTGATGGATCGCACGAGCGACTGGCCGTATCTCACGCCGTATATCCCCAACGTGCCTATCGTGCAGTGCGAGACCGGCCTCGTCCGCAATGTCTGCTTCGAGCATTCCCGCGAGGGGCGCTTCTGGGACACCTTCGACATCCTCACCCAATCGTTCGTATGCGCGTCGCTCAAGGACATGGTGCGGGTGGCCGAACGGCGCGGGGATGCGGAACACGCGGCGCGCTGGGAGGGAAGGCTGCGCTCGCTCGAGGCCGCCATCGCCGATCGCATGACGCGGCAACTCGACGGCCAGAAGGTGTACCTGGAGATGCGGCTGCCCAACAGCGCCGGCGGCGTCCCGTTCGAGGGCCTCGGCTGGGTGAACCTCGGCCCGGTGGCGGCGCAGTGGGAGGACGTGGACCGCGGCATCCTGCGCAACACCGTCGCCGCATATCGTAAGCGCGCGATGTTTCAGTGGGAGGGCAATACTGCGCTCGCGACCGACTGGTGGCCGGACCGCCCCCTCGAAAAGACGGTCATCGGCAAAGGCATCGGCTGGGAGATAGCGTACTCGCTGCAGGAGAACGAGCCGGAGCGCATCTGCCAGTGGCTGGACTTGATCGAGGCGATCAACAAGACACCGCTGTACATGGAAAGCGCCGGCCTCGGGGGCGACGGGAAGTGGTATGTGGGCGACCCGGGTAATGGCGAGCAGTGCTCGTGGTGGTGCTGGGGGATGGCGAAGGCTAGGAAGGCGGTGGGGCTGTGACCTCATCCCCGGCCCCTTTCCTCCTGGACAACGGCACCTCACCCCCGACCCCTCTCCACAAGTGGAGAGGGGGGAACGACAACGGCGAACGGCTTCCTATCCCCTCGGTCGCCCTTGGCGACCGAGGCCCCCCTTCCCTCTGCCGACCTGCGGTCGGCGCAGGGAAGGGGGAGAACGGCGGACGGCGGCGGCGCCTCACCCCCGGCCCCTCTCCACAAGTGGAGGTACCTGTTTAGCGACTGCCTTCTTCGACCATGTGGCGGCGCGATTTATCGCGCCAAATGCAGGCCCAAACTGCTCTCCGCCCATTGCACCGCTGGCACGAGTAAGCATCCTCTTGAAAGCGGAAATGCTGGTAGTTATGCGACGTGATCCGCGCGATGAATCGCGCTACCACATGGTCTGAGAGGGATGCTGCTAAACACATACAAGTGGAGATGGGGGAACGACAACGGCGAACGGCGGCGGGCGAGATGCCCGCCCCACGCGGAACATTCGGGTGGTTGGTCACACGAAGCAGTCGTTCGCTGTTGCAAGATGCCGGGGTCTGGGGCCGGCAAGGCCCCAGGGTGTTAAAAGGCCGTTCGCAATGCCGTCCAAGGAGCCTGACATGCGCATAGACCGGCTGATAGTGTGCCTCTCATTCGCCTGCGCTGCCTCGACCTGCATGGCCCGCGACGTGTCGAAGATCGACCCAACCTTCCCGCGCATCGCGAATTGCTATGGGGCGGGGCTTTCGTGGGCGTCGTGGGATAAGGGGGCTGAGTATTGGTCGAAACTCAGCCTATTCATCGGCGGCTGCTATGACGTGCACTATGACTGGGAGAACGAGCGCTGGCCGAAGGCGCTCGAGGCTGCCGCCGCAAACATCGCCCGCATTCGTCAGGTCAACCCCAATGCGCTATTCCTGCCGTATGTGGATGTCGTCGAGGGGCCGGACAATCCGAACATCCCCAAGTCCTGGTGGGCCTTGAACGACAAGGGAGAGCGCTGGAGCGGCTGGCCGGGGATGTTCCGCATTAACACGGACCTGAAAGAAGTCCTGCAGTACAACCTCGACAAGGTGCGCCAGGACGTCTTCGGGCGCGAGTGCTTCGACGGGGTCTTCTACGACTGCTGGAGTCCCGATAAGTGGCTGGTGCCCGAGACCGCGAAGCTGCGTGACGGTCAGGGGATCGTGATGATCAATCCCTGGAACCTGCCGCGGGAGGGGTTCGAGAACCTCAACGGCGTCCTCGCCGAGGACCAGATCAACCGGGTCATCGACGGGACTATCGACTTCGAGGACTTCCTTGCGCTGTACCTGAAGTGGTGCACGTTGAGCCGCAAGCCGGTCACGACCACGCTCGTCTGCCGCCCGCAGACGATCAACGACGACCCGTGGCGCTGGGACAAGCTGACCCAGGAAGAGCGCGTCGCCGAGCAGGAAAAGGGCCGCCACGACGAGCAAACGATGCGCTTCGGCCTCGCAACAACGCTCATGGGCGACGGGTATTTCGGGTACGACTCCGGCACGATGGGCCGGGGGAACTGGTGGTGGTACAAGGAGTACGATGCGCCTTTGGGGCACCCAAAAGGCCCCGCGCACCGGAACGCCGACGGTACCTGGCAGCGGGAATTCGACGGGGGAACGGTCATCGTGAACGGCTCGCCCTACGATGTCCAATTGCGGCTGCCGCGCCGGTGCCGGGATGTCAGCACCGGGCGCGTGGGGACGCAGTTCACGCTGCCGATGCTCGATGGCCGCATCTTCCTGCCGACCGCCGACCCTGAGACGACCGAACCCGATGTGACACCGCGCATCACGGCGCAACTGCCGACAACGCTGCAGGTCATCCCGCTTGCGGGCGAGCTCTCATCGGTCCGCACCCCGGGCGGGTTGGAACTGCGTCTGGATGCGAAAGGCTCGCTGCGCCGCATCCTGTGGCGCGGGCAGCAGATCATGAGCGGGGGTATGCCGGTCGCCGTTGCCGCACCGTGGAAGGACTTCCACATCGAAAGCGTGTCGGGCGGTGCGCAGGGGCCGACGAGTCCGGCGGAGGTCCGGTTCGTCTACAAGGGCACGCTCGCCGAGGACACGCAGCGCGTCGAGTACACCCAGACTTGCACCGTAACCCCGGACAACCGCTTCGTCCTCCATTTCGACTTCAGCGCACTGACCGACCTCGACATCCGCATGTGGCGACACTACTTCATGTTTCCGGTATCGCGCTATGCGGGCCGCACAGCCCAGGCGGGCGAACGCACCGTCGTCTTGCCGAAGGCGCTCGATCAGGTCGAGCTTCTCCCCGCTGCAAGCCGCTTCACCATCGACGGCCCTGATGCCCGACTGACGATCGACACGTCGATGCCGATGAGCCTCATCGACCACCGCAAATACGGCACCGACGACTACCTGCTCGCCGGCTACCCGGTCAGCGGCGCGGTGAAGCAAGGGGCGAAGTGGTCGGTGGAGATTGCGGTTACGGCGGCGGCGAGGTGACTGGCCCAGGCGGGGCCGGCAAAGGCGATTGACCACGAAGACACGAGATCACGAAACGGCCAACCCACTACCGCTGCTACCTGTCGTGTCGTTTCGTGCTCTCGTGTCTTCGTGGTCAAAGCCATTGGCCCGCCCCACGATCCGCTCCGCCGTGAACGCGCGCAGCTCTACCCCACCCGCCCCGCCGCCCCTTTCCCGTAGGCGCTGTTCCGGTACTGCGACGCCATGCGCTGGGCGTTGAAGAATGACCCGTTCAAAGCGATCGCCGACCGCATCACCCGCGAGAAGGCCACGGGCTTGTTGTAGAAGAGCGGCACGATGAGACGCTCCAGCTTGCGGTACAGGAATGTGCTCTCCTGCGCCACGCTGTCCGAGGTGTCGCCGAAGTCGTCGATTGACCACCCGGTGACGCCCTCGATGTGCCCCTCCACCCACCAGCCATCGCGAACGCTGAAGCTGGGGACCCCGTTGAGCGCCGCTTTCATGCCGCTGGTGCCGGAGGCCTCGTGGGGTTTCTGCGGCGTGTTCAGCCAGATGTCCACCCCCGAAACCAGGTACTTCGCCAGGTCCATGTCGTAGTCGGGGATATAGACGACCGGCACGGTGTCCCCCAGTTGCTCGGCGGCGCGGTAGATCTCCCGGATGATGTCCTTGCCGGGCTCGTCCGCGGGGTGGGCTTTGCCCGCATAGATGATCTGCATCGGGCCGACGCTGCGGGCGATGCTCTTGAGGCGCTCGAGGTCCGCGAACAGCAGGCCGGCGCGCTTGTACGGCGTGGCCCTGCGGGCGAACCCCAAAGTGAGAATCGTGTCATTGAAGTACCGACCGGTCCGGCGCGTGATCTCCGCCAGCATCGCCTGCTTCGCCTGGGCATGCGCCTCCTGAATCTCCTTTAGAGGAATGGACAACGCATAGCGCAGGTACTCATTGTCGACGCGCCACTCGGGGATATGCTTGTCAAAAAGTTGGGCGAAGGGGTCGCTGGTCCACGTGACACCATGTACCCCGTTGGTGATCGCCCGAATCTGATACGCGGGGAACATGATCTGGCTGACTTCCTCGTGCCGGAGGGCGACGCCGTTGGCGTAGTGGGAGAATCTCAGCGCCAAAGCGGTCATGTTCAGCGTGTCGTTCTCGCAGCATCCGGCGGCGCAGAGAGTCTCGGCGCGGGCGTCGCCCAAAACCTGCCGCACGAGGCTCCAGGGGAACTTGTCGTGGCCGGCGGCGACCGGGGTGTGAGTCGTGAACACGCACTTTCCGCGCACGGCCGCAACGCTGGCGTCGGTCACAGCGGCCGCGCCGCCGTTGTTGATCTCGCGCTCCAGAAGCCCCAGCGCCAGCAGCGCCGAGTGTCCCTCGTTCATGTGGTGGACAAGATTGCCGTCGTGGCCGAGTTCGTGGAGCAGTTCCACGCCGCCGAGGCCCAGGAGCGCCTCCTGGCACAGCCGATAGCGCTGGTCCCCCCCATATAACCGGCTGGTGAGCGCCCGATCTCCGGGGGTGTTCTCCGGCACGTCGGTGTCGAGGAGATACACGTCGATCTTCCCGCCGGTCACGCCCTGAACCACATACCTCCAGACGGCGATCTGCACCTGCCGCCCTTCGATCGGAACCGTCACCCGCTGCGGCAGAAGCTCGACCACTTCCTCGGGATGCCACACGAACGGCACCTCGGTCTGGCTGCCGCGCGCGTCGAGCACCTGGTGGAAGTAGCCCTCGCGATATACGAGGCTCACCGCCACCAGCGGAAGCTCCATGTCCGCGGCGGCGCGAAGCGTGTCCCCCGCCAACACCCCCAGGCCCCCGCTATATGTCGGTATCTGCGACTCCAGCCCGATCTCCATGGAGAAGTACGCGATCTGAATCTGCCCCTTCACCGAAGGGGGCGTATCCTGCAACTGCATGAGTAGCGCTCCTTGATAATGGCGGATGCTCAATGGTGAAGCAGACAGGCCTCCTGAGGCCCCAGCGTCATCTGCCCCTCGTATCCTTGCCCCATTGCCGTCAGGGCGAGGCCGAACTTCTCGTATCGCCCGTCGGGGCCGATCCGGTATCCCGACAGTGTGGCTGTTCCTTTCCTCGGCACCTGAACGGTGCAGTTGACCCCTGTGTTCTCCCAGTTGATGGCAAGAACAACATTTTCGCCTTTGGAGTTCGTGAGGCAGGCCGCTTCCACGTCTTTCCCCGGCGCCAGCGCCTTGAGTGCCCACGGCTCATCTGCGAAACCCCGGCGCAGGAGGGCGTCGAAAACGGCGGCGTGGCCTGTCGCGATGGGGTCGGGGATGATCCGCTGTGTCCGGGTGGCCTTCTGGTTGTCTCGGTTCGCCACGAGATCGTACCCGAATGTCCCGGCGAGGTAAAGGACCTTCCCCTTCCCGATGGGATGCTCAATGACCGCCGGATGCCCCTGTACCGCGGCCAGGACCTTCGCTCCCGAGGCCACCGTCAGCCGCTCATACACGCCGAAGGTCTCGCCGCTCGCGGGAATGCCCGCGCTGCCGGTGAGCGTGCCGCGCACCTCGCCGGAGGGAGCGCCTTGCAGCCCCAAGAGACCGAGCAAGGTCGCTCTCTTGCGCGGCAGGCCCATCTCGTCGAGCGCCCCGAACTCCGAAACCACAATGACCGTCTTGCCGCTACGCGCCAGCTTCTCCAGAAGCTGTGCCTGCGCATCCCCGACTGCGAAGGGGAACGGCGCCACGATGACCGGATAGTCGGCAAGCTGGCTTTCCTGCACGGCATCGAGGTAGTACAAATCCGTCGGCACGCCGCGCCGGAAGAGATAGTAGAGCACTTCCTTCTGCGCGATGGATGAGTACCGGACATCCTTGACCGGATGCGTCAGCAGGCTACTCGGCGTGCCCTCGGTGTAGAAGCGCCAGGTGTCATCGCTGGCCCGCGAGTACAGCAGGGCGACGCGCTTGAGGGGCTTGAGATCGCCCAGCCACGGGTCGGCGTCCTTGAGGATGCCGTATACTCCGCGCACGCAGGCGCGACTGACCTCCGGCCGGTCGGTCACGGGGGCTTCGTTCACGAGATGCGAGTAATGCCACCAGGCCAGCTCCTTCGCCCCGTGGGCGACCGCGGACAGCGCGCTGCCGTAGATTTCCACCGGGTCTTTCTCGACGTACGACTTGTCCAGCCGACAGGCCTCCAGGACGATCCCGCACTGGCGCTTCGGGGTGCTGCCCGTCAGATGCGCCGCAGTTTCGGTCACATACCAGTGTGTGCTGTCGCCAAGGTAGTTGTGAAGTTGGATGTAGGGGTCGGTCGTCGGGAAGTCGATCTGGGTCTCGTAGCCGACGCGATCCCAGGCCAGCCCGGGTCCCCACCAGAAGTCGCTGCAGAGCGGCGTCACGCAGATGAGGCTGTCGGCGCGGATGCGCGGGTTAGCCTGATGCACGGCAGCGGCGCTGCGGGCGAGCCAGTTGGTCGTGCTGTCATAGCGGTGCTTGAGGTAATGAAGGTAAGCGGGGTCTTGCGACGGGAATTCGACCCCCGGCCCGAGGGCAGGGAGTTTCTCACCGAATTGCGCCTGATACAACCGCTGGCAGTCAGGGCAGTCGCACATCGAGGGAAGCCTCTTGTAGAAATCGGCCACGCGCGGGTCCGGGTGTTTCGCGAAGCTGTCCTTGAGGGCGTCATTGAGCCAGTTGTACTCGTCCGGGACCAGAGATATGCCCGCGAAGTCGTAGGCCGCGGCGAGGGCCACCGTATCCGTCCAGGCCTGGCCCCACCTGCCGTTCACGCACACATATTGCGGGAAATTGGGGTCGTCAGCGTCCTTGAAGGCAGGGGCCGGAGGCTCCCCTGTGGTTAGCCACACACCCATGCCGTGCGAGCGCGCCAGCGCCAGGAAGTCGCGAACCTGCGCATTGCCCTTATTGTCCCTGCCGGTCCAGAATTGCGGGTCGCCGGACAGGTAAGTGTGCATCGCATTGGCGTTCAGGTCGGCGAAGGTGGAGTAGACGCGGTCACGGGACGCCCTGTCCTCGCGGTCGTCCGGTTCGAATCCGGCATTGTGCAGCAGGTTCGCGCCGCCCGGCGAGCCGAGGAACAGGTCATCGAAATACGCGATGCCCGCCCGCTCGCGAACGAACGCATAGAATGTGGCCGAGGCCAGGGGCTTCTCCGGCTTGATGGTGGCCTCGGCGTACTCCCAGTCGTGCGTGCCGCCGGAGAACGGGGCGATTTGCATGTACAGCCCCGTCCCGTCGGTGTATCGCAAGTCCACGTAGAGTGAATAAGTCCACGCCTTCTCCGCCCCGGCGACGCCCTCGGCCTTGCTCCAGCCGGAAACCTTCAGCGGGGCGGCGGCGGTCTGGTTGAGTTGCACGGTCTGCGCGATTCCGGCTCCGCTCTTCGGGCCGCCGGGATTGATGCACTTCACGCTCCACCGGCCGGAATGCGCCTGTGCGTCGGTGAAGGCGAAGCCGTCGCCGAACTCGCCCCAGTACGCCGACGTGAGCAGGGGCCTGGCATCGACGTAGATGCCGCGGGTGATGTTGCACTGGGGCGCGTAACCCCATGCAGAGCTACACGCGGCCACGACAGCCGCTGCGAGAGGGATCGCGGCGAAGGGTCTCATGTGTGGGCCTCCTTGCGGGAACCGAAAGCCTTGGACGACATGCGGCGACGAGGGGCTCATTCACCCTGGGGGCGGCGGGGGCCTCCTGCTGCCTACGGCGACCTCACCCCTGGGCCTTATCACTTCGCACGGCGAACGGCGACGGCTTCCTACCGCGCCCCGCTTCGCGAGGCCCCCCTCCCTCGTAGGGAGGGAAACGGCAACGGCTTTGGCGGGCGAGACGCCCGCCCCACGCGGAACGCCACCCCATGTGATGCCGCTGAGGCAAAGGTGAGGCGCGGCATGTGGGGAATCTTACCCGCTACAGGCTGGCAAAGGAACTGCCGGCCTCTCCAAGAGTCTCACAACGAAAGATCGCGAGGCGTGACAACATGGACAAAGTGAGATTGGGCGTTATCGGCTGCGGCGGAATGTGCGGGGTGCATCTGCCGTCGGTCGGCGGGAAAGCGCCGGGCATCTCAGCGGAGCTTCAGCCCTTCGCCGAAGCTGTCGAAATCCGCGGGCTGGCCGATGTGGACCAGGTGAAAGCCGAGGCCTACCGTCAAAAGTTCGGCGGCGAGTACATCACCGACGATGTCGAGCGCATCTTCGGCGACCCGGACATCGACGCCGTGCTCATCACCACCTGGCACGATACGCATGGGCCGTACTCCCTGCGCGCCCTCGAGAGCGGCAAACACGTGCTCATCGAGAAGCCGATGGCGATGACGCTGCAGGAGTGCGACGACATCCTCGCCGCCGAGGAGAAGACCGGCCTCAAGTACATGGTCGCTTTCCGCTGCCGGTTCGCCAAGGGCGCGAGCGACGTGAAGCAGGCCATCCCGCAGCCGGACAACATCATCGCCAGCGCTCGGACGGGCGGCATCTGGCCGGAGGGCATCTGGCCGCAGGACCCCATCAAGGGCGGCGGGCAAATCCTCTCGCAGGGCTGTCACGTTGTGGACATGATGTTCCACCTCGCCGGGTCCGAGCCCGAGTCCGTCTACGCCGTCGGCGGGGTGTTCCATCACCCCAGCCCGCTGGTCATCGACACCATCAACGCCTCGATCCGCTACAAGAACGGCAGCGTAGGCGCGTTCCTCGGCGGCGACGGCGGAGTGGGCAGCCTCCTGCTTCCGCCGGCGTTCGTCTCCTGCCCGTTCTTCGTCATGGTCGCGGACAAGGGCAAGAGCGCGATCTCCATCGACCACGGCCAGAACGCGCGGTTTGAGTCCTGTGTCCCCGAGGACGAGTGGAAGCCGCCCTACGCTTCGCGCGAGTACTCCGAGGAGTTCGGCGATCTCGTTGCCAGCGGCCTGCCGGACATCCTCCCGGCCTTCGCGAAGTCGATCATCAAGGACGAGACCCCGCCCGCGACAGCCTTCGACGGCGCGCGAACGACACGGTTCGTGCTGAAGTGCTTCGAGTCGGCGCGGACGGGGAAGATTGTGGAGCTGTAGACGGCGGCCCTTGCCCCCCTGCCGCCAACGGCACCTCACCCCCCGGCCCCCTCTCCGCAAGCGGAGAGGGGGAGAACGGCAGACGGCAACGGCCCCACCCCGTCTCGCGCCGGGAGGGGAACGGCTAACGGCCACGGCTGGCGGGCGAGCGAGAGGCTTTTTCCGCGTGGGGTTGCCGTCCGCTAACGGCACCTCACCCCCCGGCCCCCTCTCCGCAAGCGGAGAGGGGGAGAACGGCAGACGACAACGACAACGGCCCTACCCCGTCCCGCCTGCGGCGGGACACCCCTCCCGTGGACCCGCCGCAGGCGGGTATGGGAGGGGAACGGCTAACGGCCGCGGCTGGCGGGTGAGAGGCCGCCCCATGCGCTCTTGCGGGAGAACGACCCTGGGGGGCAGAAGGACAGAATCTGACACATGTCCAGGACCCGCCTTGTCGCCCTCTTCCTTTGTCTCTTTGCTGCGGCTGTGTCCGGCGCAGCCTGGGCTGCCGAGACTGTTGCGCCATACCCTCACGGCCACCGTTCGCAGATCAACGGCTGCGCGGTGCTGCATCTTGCCGGGACCGGCGAACAGCTTGGCAGCCAGCAGGCGCGACTGGCCCGGCATCTCGTGCGGCAGGTGGTCGATGACGTCATCGTAAATGGCGAGGGTGCGAATGGTCGCCACGAGAAGCTCATCGAGGGTGCTATGGTGATGGAGAAGTACCTGCCCGCCGAGTACCGGGCGGAGCTCCGGGCGCTTGCCAAGGGCGCGGAGGTCTCGTATCCCGACATCGTGGCGCTCCAACTGTTCGGCGATGTGCAGCGCGGACAGCTTTGCACCTCTTACGCTGTCTTCGGCCCGGCGACGGCCAACGGCGAGTGCATCGTCGGCCGCAACATGGACTTCATCGACCACGGAGTCAGCTCTTACGCTGCGTGCTTGATCCACTATACCCCTGCTTCCGGTATCCCCTTCGTCACGACTTCCTGGTGCGGGATCATCAACGGCTGGACCGCGATGAACGCGTGCGGCATCGTGTGCGCGAACAACTCAGCCTACGGGGGCAAGGACAGCCTCGAGGGCCTGTCTACGTGCTTCATGGTGCGCAAGGTCGCGCAGTTCGCCCACACGGTTGAGGAGGGCGTGCGGATCGTCCAGGAGACGCCGCGCGCCTGCGGCACCAATCTCATCATCGCCGGCGGCGACCCGCCCAATGCGGCCATCGTCGAGTTCGACCACGATCAGGCCATCGTGCGCTGGGCAAAGAAGGGCTACGTGTGCGCGGCCAACAACTTCCGCGCGCTGGGCTTCAAGACCCCGACATCCGCCGAGGAGGGCCTCGCCAACGCCATCACGGAGAGCGGCGCGACCGCCGGAAACGGCGCAGCCGCCGGAACGGGCGGCGCCGGACATCTGTGGCTGACCCGCGACGAGCTTCTCACCCTGCTCATCCGCGACAACTACGGCCGGATCGACGACACGATGAACTTCGCCGCCGCCGAGGGCGTGCCGATCCGCTCGATGAACCTTCACAGCGCCCTGCTATTCCCGCAGCGCCGGGCGTTCCGTGTCTCGATGGGCAAGGTGCCTGCCGCCGACTACCCCTACCGCCGCTTCCGGTTGACGGAGGGCGGAGTCGTGTCGGACGAGTAGAGGAGGAAGGCGACTCACCCCCGGCTTCTCTCCACTCGCGGGAGAACGACAACGGCCCCACCCCGTCTCGCCTGCGGCGAGACACCCCTCCCGTGGACCCGCCGCAGGCGGGTATGGGAGGGGGACGGCTAACGGCACCTCACCCCCCGGCCCCCTCTCCGCAAGCGGAGAGGGGGAGAACAGCAGACGACAACGACAACGGCCCCACCCCGTCTCGCCTGCGGCGAGACACCCCTCCCGTGGACCCGCTGCAGGCGGGTATAGGAGGGGGACGGCTAACGGCGCCTTACCCTCCGTGGCCGTCGGGAGGATGAGAGGCCCGCCCTACGCGACGTTGGCGATGAGATGCGTATCACACCGATGCCACCCCATTGGAGGTGTCCCGATGAGCAAACTGGCGCTGCTCGGCGGTCCCAAGGCGATTGACGAAGGTCGCAGCATGCGCTCGACCTGGGCGCACAGGAGTCTCGAAGAAGCCCTCTGCGAGTACACGGGGGCGCAGTATGCCCGGTGCGTGAGTTCGGGCACGGCGGCGTTGATCTCCGGGCTGTTCGCCGCCGGGTGCGGGCCGGGGGACGAAGTGCTGACCGTGGCTTATACCTGGGTCGCGACGGTCGGGGCGGTACTGCGGGTCAATGCGGTGCCGATTTTCGCCGACATCGACCCCAGGACGTTCACAATGGACGTGGAGGATGCCCGCCGGAAGATCACCCCGCGCACCAAGGCGATCCTCCCCGTGGACTTCTACGGCCATCCCGCCCCGATCCCCGAGCTGATGGAGCTTGCGAAGGAATACGGGATCGTGGTCATCGAGGACGCCTGCCAGGCCTCGACCTCGGAAATCGACGGGCGGAAGGTCGGGAGCATCGCGGACTTCACCTCGTTCTCGTGGTCCGGCAAGCCCATCTACGCCAACAACGGCGGCGGCGCGTATCTGACGAACGACCGCAAGCTGTACGAGCGAGCGCTGCTCGCCGGCCAGCATCCGACGGTCATCCAGGGCCTCGCCCAAGACCCCGAAGTGCTCAAGTACGCCTCGATGGGCGGCACCGGAGACAACATGCGGTCAGTCGGCTGGGACGCGATGGCGCAGCTTCTCGATGCCGATGTGCGCACAAACGCTCGCATCAAGAACTGTGAGTTCCTTACCAGCAAGCTGTCGCAGATACCCGGAATAACGCCCCCCTATGTGAGACCGGGCTACAAGCACGTGTACCACATTTACAACTGCCTGTGGGACCCCACGGTGCACGGGGTCTCGCGCGACCGCTTCTGTCAGGCGCTCAACGCCGAGGGCGTGTACGCGGTCGGGTACGTCCTCGACGCAAACTACCGCTTCGCGCCGGAAAGCCAGCCGATCCAGGCCAACGGGCCGATTCACCTGCGGACGATCTTCCAAGAACGCAACCTGTATGGAAAAGGCTGCCCCTTCCTGTGTCCGCATGTGGAGAACCCTCCTGTCTACCGGGAAGGCGACCTACCCGTCAGCGAGGAGATGGCGAATCGCGAGTTCGGTATCTTCCAGCCGGACCTCTCGCCGCCCAATGATGAGAGGGACATGCAGCTCATCGTGGATGCTGTGGAGAAGATTGTTGATAATGTGGAAGAATTACGATAAATGGCTAAATATGTAACGTGTTGGGCGGCATCGACAACGGCAGGGAAAGAGGCGCGACAATGACGGTGCTAAGATGGATCCTGAGGTCGGCGATGGCGCCATGCGCCTTGGCACCATGCGCCTTGGCGCTTTGCGCCCTGGCGCTTGGGGCGGTCGGGGCGGGGGCGGATGGGTTGGCGGTAGGCGAGTGGAGCATCCAGGATGGCACATACAAGGCCGCGAACGAGGGGCGGGCGCTGTACTGCCTGACCGATCAGCCATACGTCATCGGGGAAGGCTCCGTTGAGGCGACGGTGGTCGTCAAGCGTCGGCTTTCGACCGCCGGCTGGGCCGCCACAGGCGTGATGGTGAGCAGCGATTCGGGCAACCTGTGGGTGCTCGGCCTGGTCGAGGGGCCGGGGCATGAGCGCTACACGGAACTCATGGAGCGCTGCCAGGACGTTCACCAGGCGCAGTCCACCGGCGTGACGCGGTTGGCGCCCATCGAGGGGGGCGTGGGGGGGACGTGGGAGTATGGCAAGGCCTACCGACTGCGGCTGGCGCTCACACACGACCGGGTCACCGGCGACGTCACTGAAGTCGCGACGGGGCAGGCGGTCGCGAAGCACGGGTACATCCTGGGGAACGCGTTGGCGGTGCGGGACGGTTGGGCGACGCTGCGGGCGGAGGAGTTCGACGCGGAATTCACAGATGTGAAGGTCGTCGCCGCCGCCCCGTCTGCGGCTGCGGGGGCGCGGCAGTATCCCCAGGGGAAACGCGGGTGCGTGGGAGTGTACCTGGGCGAGGACATGCCCGGGGCCGAGAAAGCGCCGAAGCTCGATGAACTGACGCGGGCGTTGGACCGGGCGGGGCTGGCCGCCGCTCCACTGACATCGCGCGACATGGCCGATGAGGCGGCGCTGACGTTCCCCGGCCTGCGCTATCTGGCGGCCGATTTGCGGCGACTGCCTGCCGGAGCCCTCCTGCCGCTGAAACGCTGGATGCAGCAGGGGGGCGTCTTGGTGAGCCTCACCGCGCCCGCGTTCGGCAGCTTCTTCTGGCCCGGTCAAGGCGGCTGGACCACGTGGGAGCAGTACACGCAGGCGAAGCTGCAGGACTTCGGGCGGGATGCCAGGCCGATCGTCACATGGTCGACCGAGGAGCTGGCGAACTGGCAGCAAACGCTCGGCGGGGAAGCAAAGAAGCCCGCGGTTGTGGGCCTCGAGGGCGAGGCCCCGGATCATCGGCCCGCGGCGTCCTTCGTTGTGCCGCACTTTGCGGGTGGCTGGTGGTCCCTTGACCGGGGCTTCGACACGCCGCCGGTCAAAGCGGGCGAGCAACTTGTGTGCTTCTGGGCGAAGGGGGACGGAAAGACGCCGGAGTTGAGCCTGGAGATCAGGGAGAAGGACGGCTCGCGCTGGGTGGGGGTCTTCCCGCTGACGGCGGAGTGGCGGTACTGCGTGCTCCCGCCGCAAGCGTTTGCGTACTGGCCGGACAACCCCTCGAAAGGCCGCGGCGGGCCGGGAGATGTGGTGCGGCTGGAGGATGCCGTGGCATTGCGCTGGGGGATTTCCAACTCTCACACGATATCGGTGATCTCAGCGGATGCTACGGAGCACCACATCACCGTCGGGTCGGTGGCGCTGGCCGCGGTAGCTCCGGGGGCGCTCGCCGGCCTCGGACCGGCGGCGCGGCCCGACATGGAGAGTGTCTCACCGGGATACAAGCTCTTCGAGCTGAACGGGGCGACCCGTTGGGAGCCGACGGCGCTCGGGAAGCTTTGGGGGATGTCGGGCCAGTGGCCGGCGGCGCCGGCCTATGGGGCCATCGAGCGTCCCAGTGGCGAAGGCTTCGGCCGGGGCCACGTGTGGCGGTGGATACCGCTGGTAAAGGCCGTGGATGCCGGCGGGAAGGACCTGGGGGCCCCGGTGTCGCTCGTGCTCAATGAGACGATGTCGCTGCCCCGGTGCGCGTGGCTGAGCGTCGGGGCCCTGCATTCGGAGGACCTCGCCCGCCCGGAGATGCAAGCGGTGATCGCAAAGGCGGTGGAGCGCCTGTCCTCGGGGCCGCTCCTGTTCGAGGGCGGAGCCGATCGGTTCCTGGCGTACCCGGACGAGGAGATCGCGGTCGGGGCTCGCGTGACGAACTACGGGTCGGCTGCAGGGAGCGGGCAGGTAACGATCCGGGTTGTCAAAGCGGATGACAAGCCGGCCGCACCGGAGGTGACGCTGCCGGTTATCGCCGAGCCGCGAGGGATGGTCGCGGCGAAGGGGACGTTGCCGCCGCTGCCGGCGGGCGATTACACAATGGTGACGACCCTGACCGTGGGGGGCAAGGTGACGGACACCATCAGCCACCCCCTGACGGTCCGGGCCCGGCTGCAAGCGCCGCCGGAAGCCGAAATCGTGCGACGCGAGGGCGGGAAGCTGACCCTCGGAGGCAAGTTGTGGCACCCCGTCGGTGTGAACTACTGGCCGCACAATCTGGGGGGAACGCCGACCGAGGTGTACTCGACCGGGTGGCTCGATCCAATGAACTACCAGCCCAGCGTCCTCGAAGCCGATCTGGCGCAACTGGAGAGCTGGGGCTGCCATGCCATCGCCGCGGTCGGGGCGGAAATCCACTGGGGCACGGGTGAGGACACGCCGCAATTGCGGGACCTGCAGGAGTTCTTCTGGCGCTGCCAGCGGCACCACATCAAGGTCATCCTGTTCGTGAACGGACTTGACCCCAGGGGCCGCGACGACGAGGGCGCGCGCAAGGTCATTCGCGCGATATGCCATCATCCGGCGCTGATGGGCTATGACATCGCTTGGGAGCCGTGGTACGGCGAGACGCGCAAGGCCTACACGCCGCAGTGGCGTGACTGGCTCACCGAGCAGTATGGGAGCCTCGAGAAAGCCGAGACGGCGTTCGGGTACGCGCTGCCCCGGGACGCGCAGGGCGACGTGGACGCCCCCTCGGACACGTGGCTCGGGACGGACGGCCCGTGGCGGGCGATTGCGGCGGCATACCGGGCCTTCATGGACTACCAACTCGGCATCGAATACCGGCGCTCGGCGGCGGTGGTCCGCAGTGTCGATCCGTGGCGCCTGATCGGCTTCCGCGGCAGCACCCCGGCCTGGCCGGAGGGGTTCCTGCCCGTCGAGCAGCCCTCGGTGCTGCATTTCATGGACTGGGCCGGGCCGGAGGGGTATGACGTGCCGTCCTACGGCAAGCTGTCCCCCAAGGCCTGGATATCGAGCCGTGGGCTTTGCACGCGGATGCTCAGCTTCATCTCCGGCGGGAAGCCCGTGGTGTGGATGGAGTTCGGGATGCCGATCTATCCCAACGGCACCGACTGGAAGGACGAGATGATCCACATCACCCCCGCGAAGTATCAGTACCAGGCGGACGAGGGGCGGCAATTCTGGCAAATGCAGGCAGAGTCGGGGGCATGGGGGAGCTTCGTATGGTGGTATCCCGGAGGGTTCCGAGTCGGCGAAAACAGCGAGTGCGGGCTGGTCGACCCCAACAATGCGACGAGGCCCGTTGCCGAGATGGCGAAGCAGCTTTGGCCGAAGTTCGCGGCAAGTGAGACGCGCAAGGCCGATACCTGGCTCGAGTTCAAGCCCGAGACCGACCCCGGCGGCTGGGTGGGCGAGTACCTGCGGCTGCGGGATGAATACGAGCGATTGACGGAGCAGGGCAAGACGGTCGATGTGCGAACGGCCGGACAGACGATGACCTCGGCGGACTGCCCGCTGATCGACGCCTCGGGGAAAGCATGGCCGGGGGCGGGACCGTTGCGCTACCTGAACGCGGTCTTCGAGCGGCTGAGAGTCCGCGCGGCAGGCGGCCAGTGGCAGGAGATCGAACTACCGACGAAGCCGGGGAAGGCGGTGGAAGTGACGCTGCCGCAAGGGAAAGCGGTGGAGATCGAGGCATGGGCGGGGAATCTGGGGGAGGCGAAGTGGCTGCGCGGGAAGGTGATGCTGAGTGTCGGCAGCAGCGAAGTGCCATTGGAAGCGGACACCGCGTTCCAGGGCAGCGGGCACTTCGCGGCGACAAAGGTGACGGAGGGACTTGAGGGGACGATGAAGCTGAGGCTGCAGGTCGGCGCGGAGGCAAGGGCGCGGTTTGGGGAGATCGTGGAAGTGGAGTTGAGAGGGGGAGGGTAAGGGCGAATCTCACCCCCGGAGGAACGGCACCTCACCCCCGGCCCCTCTCCACAAAGTGGAGAGGGGGGAATGGCCCTACCCCGCCCTGCTGGAGCCGCCTGCGGCGGCTATCGGGCACCCCTCCCGTGCCGGGAGGGGGACGGCAACCTCACCCCCCGGCCCCCTCTCTACTTTGTGGAGAGGGGGAGAATGGCCACGGCGATACACCTTCCCGACCTTCCTGTCACTGCGAAGGCTCGCGGGCGAGAGGCCCGCGCCACGCGGAGGGCGAGGTCAGCACTGCAGCAGATCAGCCAAGAGGAGCGATCACATGGACGAGGTACGGTTCGATCGGATGGTGCCGGCGCAGATTGTGGCGCGGCGGAATGCGTGTAATCTGGCTTATCTCCCGGTGGGGTCTTTGGAGTGGCATGGGCCGCACATGCCGTTCGGCACCGACTATATGACCGTGGAATGGATCGCGGGAGAGGCGGCGAAGCGGTTTGGAGGAGTTGCCTTCCCCCCGATGTTCTATGGGGATGTGCGATATCATCTGCAAGAGTGCCGGTTGGAATGGCGGCAAAGCTACATGAAGGACATGCAGGTGCCGCAAGAGTATCCTGAGGCCTTCCCGCTGCAGAACCAGGACGGCTCGTACGGATATGACTGCCCAACCATGCCGGATGACGGCCCGGAGGCCGAAAGCGCGCTGGATTTCTCGCTCGAAAATCAGGCGCGGTTTTTCGTGCACTTGATTGCGAAAACGATGTTAGCCGTTCATTTGTACGGGTTCCGCAACATCATCCTGCTGCCGGGGCATGGGCCGAATCCGGGCTACTGTGACAAGGCAATGGAGGTCTATCGTCAGAACGTGCTGCGGCGAACGGCGCTGGGGGAGCCTGCGAGGACGAAGTCGTGGTTCTACATCACGGCGGCGTATGAACTGGAGCCATTGCTGAAGAACCACTGGATCCATGCGGACAAGTGGGAGGGGTCGTTCGTGACCGTCGCCGCGCCGGACACCGTTCACCCGGAGTATCTGCCGGAAGATCGCGATGAACTCGTGCCGGCATACCTGGGGCATCCGTACCTCACCGAGACGGACGGGTACAACCCCGAGTACAAGGACATCTGGTATAGCTTCGACGCTCTCGACCCCCGCAACGGCATGGGCGAGGAGTACGGGCGACTACAGGCCGAGGGCGTGATGAAGGCGTTCGGCGAGGTCGTGGCGGAGTTCATGGAGGGGTAGGCGCCTACCCCCCTCCCTTGGCGGCCTTCGGCCGCTGTAGGGAGGGGGGTAACGGCAAACGGC
>CAYWBK010000024.1:0-25830 GCA_964455745.1 uncultured Armatimonadia bacterium | reverse complement strand
TTCGTGGCCCTCTTGACCCCCAAAAACAAGGGGCGAGTGTCAAAGATCGGCTAAGGGTCCCCGCCTGCGGCGGGGCCGGGCGTCCTGCGGACGCAACGGCACGGATAACGACCATGCGTCTGAGGTGGTCTGTTCAGCCACTGTCAAGCTACCCACACACATTGAGGAAGAGCCTAGTGCTCCGTCAGTCGTGAATCTTTAGGCAGAGGCCTGTAAGGCACGCACATCAACGGCCTATATGTCCTGGGGGATTGCATCCCCCAGACCCCTGCATTCTGGACGCCTTTGACCCTGAAAATCGCAGGGGTTTGGGGGATGCAATCCCCCAAGGTGTTAGGGCCGTTCAGCAATCTTGCCGTTTTGCCATTCTACCAAAGATTCTCGTCTGACAAGGCACTAGCGGGGGAGGGAACGGCAAGAGGAACCACGAAGACGCGAAGACACGAGGAACGACACAAAACACTACAGGGGGTGCCCGTCAGTGGGGCCGAAGGCATACGAACCGTTGCCGCAGGAAATCGAGAGGGTAGCGACCGAGATCGTTCAGGCGGCCTACGAGGTGCACCGTCATATTGGTCCGGGATTGCTGGAATCCACCTATGAGCTTTGCCTCGTACACGAACTGTATACGAGGGGGCTGCAGTTTGAGCAGCAGCTTGCGCTACCGCTGGTCTATAAGGGTGTCAGGCTTGAGGCCGGGTTGCGGCTCGACATTCTGGTGGAAAAGGCAGTGGTCGTCGAGGTGAAGGCGGTTGAAGCGCTGGGGCCGCTTCATCAGGCTCAACTGCTGTCATACCTGAAGCTCGCCAACCTGCGCCTGGGCTTCCTCGTCAACTTCAACGTACCCATTATAGGGCAGGGCATCCAGAGGCTGATCCTGTAGAGTGCCGTTTCGTGCTTTCGAGTCTTCGTGGTTCCAATTCCCTGGCCGCCTGTACCCGGGAGGTTCATAGATTGAAGCTCACCATCGACACCCAGAAATGCACCCTCTGCGGGGCCTGCATTCCCACTTGCCCCACGGAGATGGTCCGCAGCAAGGGCGACCACATCAAGATCGGCCGCGTCGCGTGCATCGAATGTGGCCACTGCATCTCGATCTGCCCGACCGGCGCAATCGCGGACGAAGACCTCGCCGCCCCGTCCAACTCTCCCGTCGCCGATGCAGCCGCCCTGCCATCCCCGGCGACCCTCAAAGCCCTCATCCAGCGCCGGCGCACAATCCGCCGCTACAAGCCGGCACCGGTCGCCACCGAGGTCATCGCCGATCTCCTCGATGCGGCGCGCTGGGCCCCTACCGCCGCCAACTGCCAGGCGCAGCAATACCTCGTGATCCAGGACCCGGCGCTGAAGAACGAGTTGCGCACGAGGATCGAGGATCACTACCGCACTTTCGCCGAGGCCCTTGCCGACCGCGAGCACCGGCGCGAGCGCCTCGCCGAGCTGGGCATCGAGGGCGAGCTGGCCACCCATCCGCACATGCTCGCAGCGGTGCCGGCCTTCGTGAAGAGCGTCGATACCGGGCGCGACCGGCTGTTCTTCGAGGCCCCGGTGGTCATCATCGTCCACGCCGCCGTGGATGAGGTCATGCCCGAGGCGGCGTGCGCCTTCGCCACGCTGTCGATCGTTCTCATGGCCGAGGCGCATGGCCTCGGCGCCTGCATCACCGCATACGCCTCGGACGCCCTGCGCACCCGTCCCGACCTCCGCGAGTGGTTGGGTATCCCGGCCGGCAACCAGGTGCACTACGTCGTCCTCGCCGGCTGGCCGGAGGAGCAGTTCGTCCAGGTGCCGGACCGGAAGCCCGTGCGGGCGGAGTGGCGGTGAACCGGCGGCGCGGAGGTTCCCGGTGGGGAGGAGTCACGGGGCTGGAGAGGGAAGTCGGCGCCGTGCGGCGGGCTTTGTGACCTCGGTCTGAGGGCTCTCCAAATCTTGCGGACTAGTGTCAATACCGTTCACTTAAGCACGCGGCGTCCGCACATTGTCGCGGATCTGTGGGGTCCCCGTCTCCACCTGCTGCGCAGGTGGAGACACCCCACAGCTTAAGTGAACCGTATTGGGACTAGTGCTCCGTCAGTCGTGAATCTTTAGGCAGCGGCTTGTAAGGCCACGCACACCAGGGGCCTATACGTCCTGGGGGATTGCAGGAAGATCGCTATGCGATCTTAGCCCCAGACCCCTGCATTCTGGACGCCTTTGACCCTGAAAATCGCGGGGGTTTGGGGGATGCAATCCCCCAAGGTGTCAGGGCCGTTCAGCGATCTTGCCGTTTTGCCATTCGACCAAAGATTCTCGTCTGACAAGGCACTAGTGTGGGGATCGCGCGGTCGCTCAGGCGACACTGCCGGCTCGGGTGCATCCCTTGGAAGGTGACACGACCACCATGCTTCTTGGCACCGCATCCATCGACATCACGCCCCCCGTGGGCACTCCCATGGCTGGCAGTCTGCGGCCGCGAGCATCCGTCGGCATCGATGATCCCCTGATGTGCAAAGCGATGGTCCTCAGCACGGGCGAAACGCGGGTCGCCCTGGTCACCCTTGACCTCATCGCCTGGACGCGCCGCCGGTCCGATGAGCCACGCGCCGTCATTGCCGCGCAGGCTGGCATACCGCCGGAGCACGTCCTCATCAACTGCTCTCACACGCACTCCGGGCCCTATACGGACGAAAGCATCGATCTGTCCGGAAGTCTCGATGAGGCCTATCTGGCGCGGGTCAAGACCGCGATCGGCGAGGCCGTCTGCCGAGCGGCGGCGGACCTGAAGCCGGTGGCCGTGGGAACGGTGAAGACCAGCTTCGGCGGCGTGGGGCAGAACAGACGGTTCCTACGCCCCGACGGCGGGGCCATCAACGCCTGGCTGGCTCGCCCCGATGAGGGTGGCCTGCCCCTGGCCGGACCGAACGATGAAGACCTCATGGCCTGGGTGTTCTTCAACGACGGGAAGCCCACAGCAACCCTGTGGAACTACACAATGCACGTGAACACCCACTTCGGAACGAGCTTCTCGGCGGACTATCCTGGCCGTGTGGCGGCTTCTCTGCAAGAGGAATTCGGAGCCGGCTTCTTCTCGCTGTTTCTGCCGGGAACGTGTGGAGACATCAACAACATCGTTAGCTTCGAGCAGGTTCACCGCCGTCTGTCAGAGGCGATGGGGAAGGTGGTGCGTCGGGCCACGCCGGGCGACTGCGATGCGCTTGGTGCCATGTGGAAGGAAGTCCGCCTGGGCGTGCGGGATCGAGAGCCTTTCCAGGAGGCCGAGATTCGCGACAAGTGGCCGGACTGCCTCGACGTGTTCGAAAACGAGGACCGCCTGCTCAAGGCCGACCCGCAGGATGATGTCATCACGGTCGTGCAGGCGATTCGCATTGGCGATGGCGCTATCGCCGCCACACCGGGCGAGACCTTCGCGCAGCTTGGGCTGGACATCAAGCAGCGGTCGCCCTACGCGATGACGGCCGTCGGCGAGTTGTGCAATGATATCGTGGGCTACATCCCGACTCTGGAGGGGTTCCGGCAGGGCGGCTATGAGACGTTCCGGTCGCGGTGGGCGAGGGTCGCGCCGGGATCGGGGGAGGCCCTTGTGGACGAACTGGTGGAGATGCTCGAGAGGATCTGACCGCAACCTGCGGACCGCTGCTCATGCACAGCGAGAGCGGGGCCGCTGACGGTTGTGCATCTCTAGAGATTGGATGATCTGGGCGACGCAGTGAGGATGTCCGCCACAATCTCGGGCAGCCCGTCCATCGTATAGAACCGGACATCGAGATGCTGCACATCGAATGGCAGCTTGCCCCTTTGATCGGACTCCAGCAGAGGAATCGTCCGCTTGCCAAACGCCTTCACAAGGCCAAACTCGTAATATACGTTCGGGCTGTGCAGGAGCACGTCGAGATGCTCCTCGTGTTTGGGAGCAGTGAGGAGAAGGATGACCAAGGCGCAGCGTCGTATCTGCCGGCAGATCTTTTCGCAGGGGGCATCCTGCCCCAGCGAGAAGACCAGTTCGTTGGTGGCGAAATACGGCTTCATCCCGGCTTTGCGAACCGCGCTTTCGACAGAGTCTATGTGTTTCTTGAGTTCCGAGTTCGCAGAACCCGCTATGAAGACCAGCGACGGGTCGGGGTCCTCCAGAGCCTTACATAGCCGCGCGGAGCTGAAAGGGCACTCGCTTGGCATGGGTGGCTCTTCTGTCACCCCGGTGAGCATCGGCTGCGGACCAACGACAAGGGGTTCAAAACACGCTCGTTTTAGGCATTCCTCTGGACTGGTGAGGTCGCGGCCCTTGTGGCAAGCCGGCCCAAAGTGGAAACCGGGGCCCTGCCCAGGCGCCTCCACGACCATCTGCCCTCGCAGGTGTCTGCAACGCATGAACTGCTCAGGAAACACGCACTTATTGCACCTATCTTCGTTAGTTGTCGGGCCCTGTACACCCGAGTCCTCGGCGATGGCACACACCGTCCCGAGTATCCCTCGGTCCCTCTGGTGTTCGCATGGCCGGCGCGCTGCCGCGTCGATGAGCGGTGACTTGTTGGCCGCTAGATAGGTGAACTCCGGCTCAATAGGCGTGCCCTCGTGCAGGCAATTAATGATGTAGGTGAAGCCCGTACGCAAGAGGCCGTCCATCACCGCGGAAGCAGGCGACGGAGGTGGCGACTCATGTTCCCACTCAATGATGGCCTCGTATGTGACTCCGCGTACGTGGCGGACATTGTCCTCGCGCGGTCCCACTCTGAAGTCGCACTCGACGCAACCGCGCGTGCTGGACTGCTTTCGAGCCGTTATCTGGTGCTCTTGGCCGTCTCTGCCAACTGCGATGAGACGCGGGGCACACTGACCGGAACGCACCATGCCTTGGCACCTCTGTGCAGGTTTTGTCACGGATCGCCGCCAGGCAGCATCGGATAGCCCAACTGATTCGCGCCACAATGATACCTCTTCGCGGGAACTTCGACAACCGTCGCGCAAATTGATTCCAATGAAGGACCGGACAACCATGCCGAAGCTGAATGTGGGCATCGCGGGGCTGAGACGCGGCCAGGGATTCGTGTCGCTCTTTGCGGCTCACCCGCAACTGAATGTCACGGCGCTGTGCGATCTGAACCCGGCCACCCTGGCGAATCTGGGCGCGGCCTTCGAGCTGCCGGACGCGGCGCTCTACACCGACTACGATCAGTTCCTGTCGGCGCCGATGGACATCGTCATGATCGCCACGCCCATCCGCTTCCACGCGGAGCAGACGATCAAGGCCCTGCAGGCCGGCAAACACGTGATGTGCGAGCAGACCGCGGCGTATACGGTTGAGGACTGCGACGCGATCGTGCAAGCGGTGAAGCAGAGCGGGCGGGCGTACATGATGGCCGAGAATTACTGCTACTTCCACTTCGTGCGCCAGTGGCAGCAGCAAGTTCAGCAGGGCAAGCTCGGCCCTATCTTCTATGCCGAGGCGGAGTACGTCCACGAGATTGAGGACCTCTTGGTGGACGAGAAGACCGGCGAGTACTTCTGGCGTCACGAGCGGCCGCCTATCTGGTATTGCGCCCATTGCCTCGGGCCGCTGCTCACGCTGATGGACGACCGCATCGTGGCGGCCTCCGGCAGCCATGCGGGCTTCCACAAGCGCCCGGAGTACAGCGACCACCTGGGCTTCCTGGACATGGAGATAGGCTTGTTCCGCACACAGAAGGGCGCGCTGATCAAGATCGCGCGCAGCCAGGTCGCCCCGCGCTACCCGCACATGGTCTACTACACCCTGTATGGCACAAAGGGCTACGTCGAAAACGGCCGCGACGGCAGCGACACCAATGGCTACCTATGGGCCGAGGATGAGACCCCCAACGACGAGCATGGTCAGCGTCGGGCGGAGGTCATCCGATGCTCGGTCGTGGACCCCGATGCTCCGGAGGAGGCCAGACACGGCGGCCACGGAACCTCGGAATACTACATGATCCGCGACTTCCTCGACGCGATCGAACGCGGTGCCCGGCCGCCGATCGATGTGATGCGCTCGATGGACTTCACCGTCCCCGGCATCATCGCCCACGAGTCCGCGATGAGTGACGGCAACTGGCGCGACGTGCCTCTATTTGACTGGTGAGAGCATCCCCCCCGGCGCGAACTTGTGGGCATTGCGAGGCAGCGCCTGACGGCCTTCGGACCGAAAGACCTCGCAACAGGGCAATTCCGCCACGCGGCACTCATGGGCTGCCGGGGCGCGTCGGCTCGACATTCCATACTCGCAGGGAGGCAGGCCCAATGCGTCGATCCGCAGCATTCTTATCTCTGATCGCCGTGCTTCTCATAAGCGCTGTTGCCGCCTTCGGCGATGGCACGACTGGCTCGGAGGCCGACAAACCACAATCGGACAAACTGACCTGGGAAGTTCCCTGCGACATGACGATGGCTGTGCAGCCTCTGCTGGCCCGCGGCTACCTGCCCATCCAGCAGAAGGCGAGGGGCGCGCAGAAGCCCCACCTGGCGCTGCTAAGGCTCGCAGACGGGAAGATCATGTGGTCCATCGAGCTTTCCTCCGACGTGGCGGCCATTAACGCTGAGAAAGACATCATCACCCTCGCGCTCAGCGATCGAATCGCCGCCGTCACCTTCCTCGAGGGCAAGGTCTTGTGGCAGGAACCTGTGCAAGGGATACTCGACGCCGGCTGGCAAACCTCGCCGCGATTCAAGCAAAGCCAGTGGTTCAGCGACCTACGCACCTGCGGGCAGGGCATCGGAGGGGTGCTCTTCATGATGAAGGGGAGGGTCTATATCACGGTCGGCGGCATCCTGTATGCCTTCGATGCGGCGTCCGGAAAGGAAATCTGGGAGCAAAAGTACGGGTTCTCGCTAAGTTTCCCGATTCTCGGGATGAACGGGCTGGTCTTCGCCGCATCCAACGAGGGCCTCACCGCGTACAATGCGGACACCGGCAGTCTCGTCTGGCGCGATGAGGACCTCAAACGCAGCGATCCCATCTTCGTGATCGACGACGAGCTTTACGCTGCGGACGACGTCGGCTTTCTCAAGCTCAACCCCAGTACCGGCAAGGCGATCTGGACCCAAGACATCAAGCGCGACTCAGCCGAGAATTTGTATGCGTTTGAGAACCGCCTGGTACTGCAGCGTGACGCCGACGTCTGGGTGC
The DNA here is from genome assembly GCA_964455745.1 of uncultured Armatimonadia bacterium. Lineage (GTDB taxonomy): Bacteria > Armatimonadota > Zipacnadia > Zipacnadales > CAYWBK01 > CAYWBK01. Next base: position 18,695 of record CAYWBK010000024.1, on the reverse strand, counting down.
TTGATCGCGCAACGGGCGACAAGGTCTGGTCGGAGGAGACCGGCCACCAACTGTCGGCCTACTCGAACGGTCGCGTCTTCCTGCTTGGCAGGGAGGGTGGCGACATCCAGTGCTATTCGGTGAAGGCCGGCGACTACGCCTGGCACACCGGATACGCGCAGAACAACCTCGGGCGTGTGTTCGCCGCCGGCAGCGTGGTCATCGCCACGAACGGCTTCGGGGTTGTTGCATACGACGCCGAGAAAGGCGAGATGCTCTGGCAGAGGCAGGCCCCGCCGGGCGAGCTTTTCGACACGGCAACCTGGGCCGCAAGCGACAAGGCGGTCTACTATAAGTCCGCCGGATGGGTATATGGCTGCGATCCGCGGAAAGGGTCGTGGGTTACCGCTGTCACAGGGCACTTCTTCTTCGTCCACTGGATGTGGACCAACGGCGAAGGCTTGTTCCTACATAGCGGCGATCCCGGCCTGTCCACCATCGGCGGGCTGTTCGTGAAGGACAAACGGTGATTCGCGGCTGCTGGCCGCTCATCTGAAGGGAGACACACAATGGCAACATTGAAGGCGGCCGTGATCGGCCTCGGCGGAATATCGGGAGCGCACCTGGCGCAGTGGAAAGCGGCGAAGGGCGTCAAGCTCGTCGCGGGAGCGGACGTGAGCGAGGCGGCGGTTGCGAAGGCCGCCGAAGCGTGGGGTATCCGGGGCTACACGGACTGGAAGGCCATGCTGAAGGCCGAAGAGCCGAACATGGTCTCCGTATGCACTCCGCCGGCGATGCACAAGGACATGGTCCTCGAATGTCTCAAACACGGCATCTCGGTTATTTGCGAGAAGCCGCTGAGCCACGACGTCGCCGACAGCGAGGCGATGGTCAAGGCAGCCAAGAAGGCCGAGAAGCAGGGCGTCTATCTCATGCCCGCCTATTGCCACCGCTTCCATCCGCACATCGAGACGATGAAAGCGCTCATCGAGAAGGGCAAGATCGGCAAGCCCCTCACCTTCCGCTGCGTGTTCGGCGGCTATGTGGACATGGCCACGAATCACCGCGCGAAGAAAGCCATCGCCGGCGGCGGCGCGCTCATGGACAACGGCGCTCACGCAGTGGACTTGTACCGTTATCTCCTCGGCGATGTCGCCAACGTCAACGCCCGCGCCGGGTGCAAGATGCAAGACCTCGAGACCGACGATCTCGGCGCGATGCTCTTCGAGGGCGCGAACGGCTGCTATGGCGAGATCGTGGTCGCGTATTCGCTCCCCGGCCCGCACTGCTCGGTGCAGGTGATCGGCTCCGAGGCGACGCTGGATGTCAGCGACTACTGGGGCCCGGCGGTGAAGATGTGGACCGCCAAGACCGGCGCATGGACGGATGTGCCCGTCAAGCCCGGCGACCGCTTCGCCGGCGAGTTCAAAAGCTTCATCGACACGGTGAAGGGCAAAGCCAAGCTGCGCGTGACCGCCGAGGACGGCTTGGCGGTGCAGAGGATCCTCGACGCGGCCTACCGCGCCGCGGAGGGCACGTGGGTGGAGGTCTGCGCATAGCGTAAAGCGCAAGGCAGCAGTCGGCGGGCATACCGGAGGTCATCGCCATGAGTAGGATCACACTTCTTGCATGGTTGGCGTTCGTCGCCGCCTCGTTCGTACCCAGCGCCGTCTGCCGCGCCGATCCGCCCGCTTTCCAGCCCATCGGCCTCGGCGGCGGGGGGGCCATGTACTCCCCCGCCGCATCCCCGCATGCCCCCCTTCTCATGTTCGTTTCCTGCGACATGAGCGGCTTCTACCGCAGCGAAGACGGCGGCAAGTCCTGGCGCATGCTCGACAAGCGTCAGATGCGAAGCTGTACTTCGATGCGCCCCGTCTTCCACCCGACCGACCCGAATGTCGTCTACGCTTGGGGCAACGACAACCTGCGGGTCAGCCGCGACAAAGGCCTCACCTGGAAGCCGCTCTGCGCGAATGCCCCCTGGAACGGCGCCTCTCTCACGTGCCTCGCCATCGACCGCGACGACCCGAAGCTGATGCTGGCGGGCGGTGATGGCGCGTTCATCTCCGCCGATGCCGGGGCGACGTGGACCAAGGCCCCCGGAGTCGAAGGCCGCGCAGTCGGCGCTTTCGTCTTGTCGAAGGGCCCCGTGTGCGCCATCGCCACGAGCAAGGGCGCGTATCTATCCGGCGATCGCGGCCAGAATTGGCGCGCCTTCAACGACGGCCTGCCATCCACCGAGATACGCGGCCTGTGCGGCGGGTACGACCCCAAGACGGGCGAGGCCATCCTTTACTGCACCGTGCCGAGCGTCACGAAGGACGGGCAGTATGTCGGAGGCGTCTACAAGCTTGCCACCGGAGTCGACGCGTGGCACAGCGCGATGGGCGCGGGCATCAATGTGGGCACGAAGAAGGTGGACGAGTACGGCGCGGACGACGTGGCCCAGTACCAGTTCATCGACATGGACGAGACCAGGCCCCGCACCGCCTGGGTCACCACGCGCGGCACCGGCTACTGGCCCCCGAACCACTGGACCGTCTACCGCACCGACGATGCCGGCGCACACTGGCAGTACACTTTCACCGGCGACCCGCGTTTCAACCCTCGCAATGTCGATTGCGGCTGGATCACCTACGACGCCGGGAGTTGGGGCTTCGGCGGCCCGCCGGACGGCTTCAGCGTCTGCCACGGCAATGCTGACGTGGCGATGTATACCAACAACGGCGAGTTGTTCATCACCACGGACAGCGGCAAGTCCTGGCACAACGGCTTCTGCCGCACCGCGGACGGCAGCCCCGAGGGCCCCGGCAAGTGGTGGAGCACCACAGGCCTGGATGTGACCTCCTGCTGGGAGGTCGTCCTCGATCCTTTCCGCCCGCAGAATGTCTACATCGCGTATACGGACATCGGCTTCGCCCGCAGTGAGGACGGCGGCAAGTCGTGGCGATACGCCGCCACCGGCAGCCCGTGGCGCAACACCTTCTATCGCGTCGTCTGCGACCCGGCGACCGCAGGCGTCCTGTACGCCGCGTGCTCGAACACCCACGACATCCCCGAGTGGAGTTCCACCGAGACGACAACCGCCCGCCGCGAGGGCGGCGTCTGCATCAGCACGGATTTCGGCCAGTCCTGGAAGCCTCTCGGCGAGGGCCTTCCCGCCGCGCCGTGCACCTCGATAGCCCTCGACCCGAAAAGCCCGCCCGCCGCCCGCATCCTCTACGCCGCCATGTACGGTAAGGGCATCTACAAGTCAATCGACGGCGGTAAAACGTGGGCCGAGGCCTCGACCGGCGTCGGCGGCCCGCAGAACCATAACGTTTACTCGGTGCGCATCCACCCCGACGGCACCCTCTTCTGCTCCGTCACCGCCGACCACACCGGACGCGACTTCCACCTGCCCTCCAGCCTCTACCGCTCGACCGACGGCGGCGCGACCTGGACGGACATCGCGACCAGCCTGCAGCTTCGCTGGGCCGGGGACTTCGACTTCGATCCCGCCGACAGCAAGGTCCTCTATCTCACCGCCGCCACGCCGCCCGCGTTCGATCAGGGCGGCATCTACAAGACCACCGACGGAGGCCAAACCTGGCGCTGTCTCCTCGGCGATAGCCTCGACGACGCCCACAAGCTCCCGCAAGACCTCGGCAGTTACTCCCACGCATTTTTTGTGAAAGTAGACGAGAAGAACCCGCACCGCGTCTTCTTCGGCGCACCCTCTCACGGCGAATTCGTCAGCGAGGACGCCGGCGCAACCTGGCGCGAGATCCTCGGCATTCCTTTCACCGCCTGCCAGCGCGTCACCATCGACCCGGCGGACCGCAATACGATCTGGGTATCCACCTTCGGCGGAGGAGCGTGGAAGGGAAACGCTGAACGCTAAACGCTGAATGCAGAATCGACGGCAACAACGGCAAAAGACGGCAATAACGGCAAGAAACGGCAGTAACAGCCCGCGTGCTCTTTGTCGTTGCCGTCTTGCCGCTTTTCGTCGTTGTTGCCGTCCTTGCCGTCGATTCAGCGTTTTGCGTTCACCATTCATCGTTTCTTGTGCTATACTGGTAGCCAATCACGTTCCTCACTCAGAACGTGGTCTTCACCCGCCTCCATCACAGTCCTATTCACCGACCGGAGGGTGATGTCATTGAACCGCACTCAAACCCGCGACCGCGGCCCCGACCGCGTCTATCAAGACATCCTCGCAATCTGCCTGGGCACGTTCGGAGTGCTGCTCCTGGTCAGCCTCGCCTTCGGCACGCGGGATGACTACGGCTATCTGCCCCGCGCTATCGCGTCATTCCTGTACCTGCTGTTCGGTGTGGGCGCAGCCGGGGTGGCGATTGTCGCCTTCCTGTTCGCCGGCTTCTATGCTGTCGAGCAGCCGCCGAAGGCCATGCCCCGCACCATCGCGGGCGTGATCGTCCTCTACGTCGTCATCCTCACCGGCATCCACCTGCAGGTTGACCGCAGCGTCGAGTTCGCCCCCGACTATCTTCGCGCGGGGGGCGGGTATCTCGGCGCGGCGGTGGCCTTCGTGCTGCGACGGGCGTTGGGGATGACGGCCAGCTACATCGTCCTCTCCGGCGCGACCCTCAGCGCGATCATCCTCCTGACGCGCGCCACAATGCAGGAAATGGTAGAGGGCGCCGGTCGCGGCATCGGCGGGGCGGCGCGCAAGGCTACAACTGTCGCCCGACAGCGCCGCGAGGCGCGGGCGACACGACGCGCCGAAAACCCCCGCGAGGAAGCCCGTGCGCGGGTCCGCTCCATTGAGGAGCGCAAGGGCAACAGCCGACGGCGCGGCGGCCCGGTGGTGGAACTGGACGCCGATGACGACCCGGCGGCCGTGCCCGAGCCGATCTCCGGCGATGAGGCTCTTCTGGCCGCCTCCGCCGAGGTTGCCGAGGCCCCGGCGACACCTGCGGTTTCGCCCGCCATCCCGACCGCGCCCCTGGCCGAGGCGGCCATTGCGCGCAAGGCGCGCCCCCGCGCCAAAGCCAACGGGAACAGCCAACTGCCTCTGATCGAGAAGACGGACCTGTACTCTCCGCCGCCTCTGTCCCTGCTGACCGACTTCGCGGAGCAGGAGCAGACCACGGCGCAGCAGGACAAGATCGCCGACGATATTTTCAAGCTCGAAGACACCCTCCGCAGCTTCAAGATCGAGGCGAAGGTCGCGCACTATGAGTGCGGGCCGGTGCTCACCCGCTACGAGGTCGAGCCGGAGCGCGGCATCCGCGTCAGCCAGGTGACGAACCTCGCCGATAACCTCGCTTTGGCGCTCGCTGCGGTGGATGTGCGCATCGAGGCCCCCATCCCCGGCAAGTCCGCCATCGGGATCGAGGTGCCGAACAAGCATCGCGCGATGGTCAGCCTCAAGGGCATCCTGTCCTCCGAGGCCTACCGCAGTCACCAGTCGAAGACCGCCGTCGGCCTCGGCGCAGACATCGCGGGCAAGCCGGTCGTGACCGACCTCGCCAGCGCGCCGCACCTTCTCATCGCCGGCGCGACCGGCTCGGGCAAGAGCGTCTGCCTGCACTCGGCCATCGTCAGCATCCTCATGCGCGCCCGGCCCGATGAGGTCCAGTTCATCATCATCGACCCCAAACGCGTGGAGTTGAGCATCTACGACGGCATCCCGCACCTGATGGCCCCCGTCGTCTACAGCGTGAAGCAGGCGGGCGACGTGCTGCGCAAGGCCATCCGCGAGATGGAGAAGCGCTACGACAAGTTCGCCCTCAAGGGCGCAACCAACCTCGCCGAATACAACGCCCTCGCGACCATGCCCAAGGACCACCCGGCGGACGAGTTCGACCCCCTGCCGCGCGTCGTCATCGTCATCGACGAGCTGGCCGACCTGATGATGCAGTCGCGCAACGAGTTCGAGTTCGCCATCTGCCGCATCGCGCAACTCGCCCGCGCCACCGGCATCCACCTGCTGGTGGCAACCCAGCGTCCCTCGGTCAAGATCATCACCGGGAACATCAAGGCGAACATCCCGACTCGGATCGCCCTCTCGGTGGCGGCGCGCGTGGACTCGATGACGATCCTCGACGGCCAGGGCGCGGAGCGGCTCATCGGTCGCGGCGACATGCTCTACTCGTCCTTCGATTCGCCCAAGCCCCTGCGTATCCAGGGAGCGTTCATCCCGCGCAGCGACATCGAGAAGCTGGTCGAGCACCTCCGCGACCAGGGCGAGCCGCAGTTCTCGATCCAGCCCGAACTGCCGGCGGATGAGGAGGACTTCACCTCCGAGGCCGAGGCCAGCGACGAGCTGTACGCCGCCGCCGCGCAATACGTTATCTCCGAGCAGCAGGCCTCGGTGTCGATGCTCCAGCGGCACTTCAAGGTCGGCTACGCCCGCGCCGGCCGCCTGATCGACCTGTTGGAGCAGCGCGGCGTGATCGGCCCGCATGAGGGCAGCAAGCCGCGCCAGGTGATCATCGGCGCAGGCAACGCCGCCGCATACCTGGAAAGCATCCAGCCGCACCGCACCTCCGGCGATCCGATCGAGCAGATGGAGGAACTCCAGGACCTCCTCGCCGCCGAAAACTATCTCAATGAGGACATCGGCGAAGGGGGCGAGGAGGAATACCCCTTCTACGAAGACGATGACATGAAGGAGCCTGCGAAGTAGCCGCAGGCAAACTGACGATTCGCCGTGCCGCAACGCGCCGTCCGCTTTTCCTCTGCGGGCACGAGAGTATGTGTTCGGCGCCACCTCCCCTTAGACTATGTGGCAGCGCGATTATGCTCTTTGCCAATCTGAATCGGTAATCAGACCGCCTCAAAGACCAAGGTGGCCGCGCGATTTATCGCGCCCGATTCAGTCGCTGTGTTTGGGATCAGTGCGGAATACGAACGGCATAGGCGCGATAAATCGCGCGGCCACCTTGATTCCGAGGAATTGGCCTCGGTCGCGTCCTGTTACCGATTCAGACTGGCAAAGAGCATCCAGGAGAGAGTCGCCAAACAGGTATACCGGAGAGGTGCCGCCCGCAGGGCGGTGGGGTAGGGCCGTTCCCTCACACTATAGGACACCATCCACGATGCCACGCAAGACCACCTCTGCGCAGGAGCCGTCTCCCTTCGCTGAAGAGTCCGCGCCGCCCCCGCCCCCGGAACGCCCGAGCAAGGACCGCCGGCGCAACACCCTCAACGACCTCACCGGCACCGAGTGGATCAAGTCCACGAAGTCCTGGCTCATCTGCGATTCGCGCCGCTACCATAAGAATAAGACGACGGAGCTTCACCCGGCGCGCTACCCCGAGGAGTTGGTCTCCGAGTTCCTGCTGTTCTTCACCAAGCGCGACCAGTGGGTGCTCGACCCTTTCTGCGGTTCCGGTGCGACGCTCATCGCCTGCCACGAAACGGGCCGGCGCGGCGTCGGCGTCGAGATCACCGAGCGCTACGCCGAGGTCTGCGCCCGGCGCATCCACGAGCTTAACGCCGAGGACAGCCTGTTCATCTGCCGTGGGAACGCGAACCACCTGGCCGAAGCCGCGCTCTGGGCCGATCTGCCCGTCGCTCGCGACGAGGCGACCGGCTTGCCGCGCTTCGACTTCGCGATGACCTCGCCGCCGTACTGGAACATGCTGCGCAAGAGCCGGGGCGGCGTGGAGTCGGCCCAGAAGAAACGCGCGAAGAAGGGCCTGGATACGGTATACTCGGAGGACCCGGACGACCTCGGCAATATCGAGCGGTACGAGGATTTCGTCGAGGGCCTCGGGCGGGTGTTCGACGGCTGTGCGGCGGTGATGCGGCCCGGGGCGTATCTGGTAATCGTCATCCAGAATGTGCGCACCCCCGACGGCGAGGTCAAGCCGCTGGCGTGGGACTTGCAGCGCCGTGTAAGCCAAACGCTGCCCTTCCAGGGCGAGCGTATCTGGTGCCAGAACAGCAAGCCGCTGGGCATCTGGGGCTACCCGAACCTGTTCGTGCCGAACTATCATCATCATTACTGTCTGATCTTCAGGAAACCAGTAGCATAGCGACGACGGCCAGAACGGCGAGTACATTGGAGTTGAACTGCGAATGAGATCAGGCGACAAACCTGTAGCCCTGACGGACGCGCCGCTGGCATACGCCCCAACAAATGAGCTGGGGGTTGTCTTCCTATTCGCGCATGTTGCGCGTGCACTGCAGTTCCGTATTGAGGAGATACGCCCTCATTTCCCGGATTGCATCGCCTATCGCACGAGGGGCGATTCCCAGGCGAAAGTTCGCATTGAGTTTGAGTTCCGTTCAAGCAACTTCCGCGCTCACCACCACGATGCGAGTCAGTGCGATGCTATCGTATGCTGGCACCACGACTGGCCGGATGTTCCCCCAGGCCTCGAAGTCATCGAGCTAAAGCGGAGCTTCGGGGTCGCAAGGAAAATCTGGATTCTGCAAGCTATCAAGAACCAATGGGAGACACTGGACGACGGGGATGTCCTGTATTGGCAACTGTCCAAGAACGCGACGCCCAAAGATGTCCTGCTGATGTACAGGTGTACCCCCGTGTCGGCCATTACAGATGTCTTCATCTTCGCCGGGGAGGCCGTATCACGCGGGGATGCTGACTGGCGGGACGGCGAGTGCTATGCAGGCGAAATCCACCGAATGTGCAGACTGGCTTCACCGCTCTTTCTTGAAGACATGCGGAGGCATCGGATCGTTCAGACTGCATCGTTCGTGCGCCGCAACATGCAGGGCGTGGGCCTCATGGCGACGGAGTACTGGCCATACTTGTATGAGATGATACTGGAACGAAATCCCGAGGCAGCGGAGCACCTCACGGCACTGAGCCCGGACAGGCTGTGAGACAGCCAGTAGATACGCCGCGTCTCGCCTGCCATGCTGGCATTCGCGGGCGAGACGCCCGCGCCACGCGAACCGCACGTGCGATGATCGCTTCACATGGCCCTCACACTCCTCGACTATCTCGGCATTTTCGCCTTTGCGCTCTCCGGCGCGCTCAAGGGCCTGCGCAAGCAGCTTGACCCCTTCGGCGTGCTCGTGCTTGCCCTCGCGACCGCCGTCGGCGGCGGGACGATCCGCGATGTCGTCCTCGGCAACATCCCGCCGTACTGGCTTAGCGAGCGCAACTACGTGCTCCTCGTCATCGCCGCGACGTTGATCGCGGTGGGGATGCCGCGCCTCCTCGAGCGAACCGAGGGCGTCATCCTCTTCTTCGACGCTATCGGCCTGGGGCTGTACACGGTCATCGGCGCGACGAAGGCGATGGAGAAGGGCCTCGGCGGGGTGGGGGTCGTGGCGCTCGCCTGCGTGACCGCTTGCGGCGGCGGCATGATCCGCGACCTGCTCGCGGCGGAGGTGCCGGTGGTCTTGCGCAAGGAAATCTACGCCTCCGCCAGCATCCTTGGAGCGCTGCTGATCCTCGGCCTGCAGTATACCGCCTTGCCGTCCCCGGTGAGCCTCACCGCCAGCGCCATTGTCGTCGTCGTCCTGCGCCTGCTGGCGTTGCGGTTCCACTGGGGGTTGCCCGCGATGAAAGCGCCGGTGAAACACGATGACGAAACCCGCCGGTAAACCCGGCCCGACGGTGGCGCTGGTCTCCCTGGGATGCCCCAAGAACCTCGTCGATGCCGAGGCGATCCTCGGCACGCTCGACGCCCACGGCTACAGCATCGTCGATGATACCGAGCAGGCGACGGTGGTGATCGTGAACACCTGCGCCTTCATCGAGCCGGCAATTGAGGAAGCCGTGGACGCGCTCCTGGAGCTTTCCGAGCTGAAAGCGCGCGGCACGCTGAAGGCGCTCATCGCCACCGGCTGCCTCCCGCAGCGGTACGGCGAGGCGCTGGAATCCGAGCTTCCCGAGGTTGACGCCTTCGTCGGCATCGGCGACACGCAGGCCGTCCTGGACGCGATCCAAAGCGCCCTCGGCGGCAAGCGCCGCACCGTGGTGGCCGCGCCCCGCCCGCAGCTTGACTACAGCGCCCCGCGCTGGCGCACCGGGGCCGAGTGGCTGGCCTACATCAAGATCGCCGACGGCTGTGACCATCAGTGCGCCTTTTGCACCATCCCCTCGATCCGCGGCGAGTACCGAAGCGGCAGCCCCGACGGCATCGTCAACGAGTTCCGCCGCCTGGTCGAATCCGGCGTGCGCGAAGTCTGCCTCATCGCCCAGGACACGACCAACTATGGGGCGGACCTCGCGCTCTTGGCCCCCGAACGGCACCTCACCCCCCCGCCCTCCTCTCCGCAAGCGGAGAGGGGGGAGAACGGCGGGTGTTCTCCCCTCTCCACTTGTGGAGAGGGGCCGGGGGTGAGGTGCCGTTCCGGAAGTGGAGAGGGGGGCGGGGGGGCGAGGTCCCTCGCCTCCCTCCTCCTCCGCCTCGGCGAAGTCGACTACGACGGTTGGATTCGCATCCAGTACATGCACCCCGCGCACATCACCGACGAGCTTCTCGAGGCCATGCGCGCCGTCCCCGCTGTAGTGCCCTACTTCGACATCCCGCTGCAGCATGTTTCGCGCGAGGTCCTGCGCCGGATGGGCCGCGCGGGTGATGAGGGACAATATCTCGCCCTCGTGAAACGCATCCGCAAGGCCATCCCCGAGGCCGCCATCCGCACCACCTTCATCGTCGGCTTCCCCGGCGAAACCGACGACGACTTCGCGGCGCTTCTGCGGTTCATCAAGGCGGCGAAGCTCGACCGCGTATCGGCGTTCCGCTACTGGCCCGAGGATGGCACCCGAGCGGCGGCCCTCCCCGACCACGTCCCTATCGAGGACGCCGACGAGCGCCTGGACGCCCTCTTGTTGGAACAGGAGAGCATCTCCCTGTCGGTCAATAAGGGCTTTGTTACTAGGCGGCTACGCGTCTTAATAGAGAAAGAGTTGCGTAAGGGAAAACTGTGGTCGGGCAGGTCCTACCGCGACGCTCCGGAGGTGGACGGCGAGGTGAAGATCGAGGGCGAGGGGCTGGAGCCGGGGACGTTCGCCGAGGTGGAGGTCACCGGCGCAGAGGTGCACGACCTCAAGGGGCGCGTCGCGCAGTAGGCGACGGTTAGCGCGACGACAGGGCAGTCGCCATGCCGGATTCCGGCGCTCTGAAACGATGAAAAGGAGCCGCCGTTCATCCGCCGCGACGGCCCTACCCCGCCCGCTGCGCGGGCACCCCTCCCGTTCCGGGAGGGGAGAGGCAAACGGCGATTCCCGCGCAGCAGGGAACTGCTGCGGTTCTCCCCTCTCCACGAGTGGAGAGGGGCCGGGGGTGAGGTCGCCGTTAGCCCGGCAAACGGCGATTTTCGAGGCAGGTGGCGGGCTTGACAAGTCAAGCCCCGCCCTGCGCGGCCGGCACTCTCCCTCTACATTTGCTCATTCCACGAGTAACAGGCGGTACTCCAGCTCAGGGACATCCAACTCCACGCTGCCATCCTTGAGCAAGTCGGTCTCCGGGCCGTAGGCATCCCTGACGCGAACCGTTTCCGCAAGGCCGAGCGCCTTGCCATCGATCTTCAGGGTCGCGTGGATAGCCGCGCCGCTGGTGTTCCCGACCACAACCAGCGCCTTCTTGCCCGGACGGTTGTAGACGCTGACGACGACCGGCGCGGAGAGCGAGAAGACAGTCGGCCTGGGGTCCATTGCCGTCACGGTGACCGGCTGCTCGTTGGCCCAGTACGGGATGAACTGCGCATCGTCGATGTCGAAGTCCCTTAGGACCGCCCACATCCGGCTATTCTGCGAACCCCGCCAGTGGCCCGCCGAGGCCAGCGTATCGTGCAGTAACAGAATCGATAGCAGCCGCCGGTCATACTTCTCCTTCTGGTACTCCTCACCCGTCTCCGGCAACACCCAGTACACCGGCATCGTGCCGAACTGGCGCGACATGGAGTCTGCTTTGAATCCGTCGAATCCGACCTGCTCGGCCATCCCGTGGTAGTAGTCGCCCTTACCGCGTTCCACGCTGACATCCTCGCCCGGCAAAGTGCCGTCGACGAACGAACAGACCGGCGCGCACAGAAGCCCCCAGGACGTGTGCCCCAGCATGAACGTCTCCCGAGGCTGGTCCTTCAGGATCGTATAGACGCGCCGGTACAAGTCGCGCATGGCCAGAATCGGGTACCCGCCCTCTTCCGGACAGCCGTGTCGGGTGTTCTTGCAGAAGATCGGCCAGGTGAAGTCATGATAGAGACCGTCTATCCCGTACCGCTCGACGTGCTGCTTGATCTTCCAGGTCACGCAATCGGCCCAGTCCTGTGCCCTGGGGCATACCGAGTAGATCGGACACTTGAAGGCCACCACGTCGGCGGAGGTGTTGTCGCTGTTGCCACTGGCCCAGTCCTGCCCGAAGTACTGGTACTCCGGGCTGTTCGCCGACAGCATCTGCAGGCCGGTGTAGGGCACGAACAGCTTCTTGTTCGCATGGCTCTTGGCAACCAGGCTCGCATACGTTTCCGGGTTGGTCGCCTCGGGGTAGCCGAAGTGGCGGGTGATCTCGGGCCACGTCCACACCAGGTCAACCCGCTCGTTGAAGAACGACCGCCACTTGGGCGGGAGCGGCTTCATGGGCGTGGCCTGGAACCCGACCGTGAAGCTGAGCGGAGCATCGAGCGTCGTCGGGTGGTCGATCAGGTTGACCGTGACCGACGTGGTGTCCGCGCTGCTGCGAATCTGCACGGCTTTCCCGCGGTCTTTGAGGCGACCGGACAGGTCCCTCTCGGAGAACCAGGCAAAGCCTCGGTCATCGTCGCCGATCCACATGTAGTAGGGGAAGGGTATGTTCCACCCGCCCTCCTTGCACGTTTTGTCGAACCCGCCCTTATATGGCAGAGAAGTGGGTCGGAAGTACGAGATGTACTTGGCGCACTCGGCCCGAAGCGGTATCTGCATCGCGCACTGTCCGACAGTGACAGGCCTATCGGCCTTCAGCGTGCATCGCGTCACCACCAATCCGTCGAACTCCATATAGGACTCCGTGTCCAGACGGAGTCCGGGCGCTTTGGCCCCTCCCACGAACGTTGCCTTTGCAGGCGTTGAGGAGGTTACGGAGGCGGCTCCAAGCTGCCACCGGACCGGCACTCCGCCAACCGAAGCCACAATCCCAATCGGCCCTTGCAGGATGCGCTCTCCCCGGGTCACGGCATCGGCAGGGAAGCCCGAGCCATCGAAACGGTATTCGCGACCCCAGCAGGCGATGGACAGGTCTCCTTTCCCTCGCTCCAGGCTCAGCGGCGTCCACGGGGGAAGCACCTTGTCGGAGACCCCCGCGTGTGCGTCGCGCCAGGGCTGCGGATCGGGCTTCTCGAAAGTGGACAATTCGGTGAACGTGCGGGCATCTCGCGTGCGGCAGACGACCTCCACTTCATACTTGCCCGGAACTAGACCCGCGAGGGCGAACTGCGCCGTAACCGCATCGTCCCTGAAGTCCCGCACCAGACCGCGCTGAACGCTCGCGGTGGAGCCGCTTCGTCGCACCTGGTAGGAGAGCTGGGCGTTGTCCATGCCGTCGATGCGGCTTCCATTCACAGTGATGATGCCGGTGCCGCGTTTGGGCGACAGATCGAGCGCGGCCTGCAGCCGCTGCTTGGGCTTCTCTAGCACATAGGGGTCCATCCTCGCGGACTGCACGATCTCTCTATCCGTTACGGCGCGGCCGTACAGGCTGATCGAGGCCATGTAACCATGAAGCAGCCAGCACGGGCTGCCAAATCCGAAGCCAATCTGCACCGGGTCGTTATTGGGGGCGGGGAACATGCCCTCGTGGGCCGCTTCGTACACATTCTCGCCGTTGATGAAGTAGTCAGCCTTATACCGCCCGTCCTTGACCGATACGGCGGTGATACGCGCATCCACCTGCATCCACACACCGGGTTGAGGGGCGCCGAAAACGTTGGCCGAATTCCAGTCCTTCCCGTCGAAGGAGTTGAAGTAGAAGTCGCGTCGGCCCCCGGCGCCGCCGGGCCATACGCCGAAGATGAAGTTGTTGCCCTTGGAGACGATCATGTCATGTGCGTCGTCCTGCCCCATGACCGTGCCGTTATCCAGGAACTTCACCACGGCGGAGATGGTCATCGAGCCGGCCAGATTCCACTTCGAGAGCCCCGGAACGCTGATGAAGCCGGTCTTGCCATCGAAGTAGAGCACCTTCCCGTGGTCGTCGTCTGCCAGATGGGCATCGCCCTGGATCTGGCCGTCGTTGCCATGCGGCGAAAGGTCCGGCACCGTGATTCCGGTCAATTTGCTGAAGTCATAGTGGAGAAGAAGTCCGCTGTCCGCCGCCGAACAGATGCCTGAGAGTGTCGCCATAAGACCCAGCGAGACCGCCGCGAACATGACCCATCGGTTCATTGTCGTATCTCCGTTTGCAGGAAACGGGGCTTGACCGGCCCCTCGAGTGGTACTACCTGGTGTAGCTCGGGCCGATAGCGGACGGCACCGACTTGGCATCGCCGCCCAGTATACCGCAGACCGACTGTGAGTTCGACCTCCATCGGTAGCAGCGGATGCAGACCGGAACTTCGCTCGCCCTGCGAGGTTGATACAGGCAGGGGGTCGCCCGAGACATGCCGACGCTCACCGCCCGCCCATCAAGACCGCCCTGCCCGCCGCTGCCTCTCCGGCAGGCGCTGCCGCTCGCCCTCGCCGCCGTCGCCGCCTTCCACCTCGCCTACGCCCACCGCGCGCTCAGCGCTCTCATCGTCGTGTACCTGTACTGCCTCCTGCGCCTCGCATGGACCTCCACCTGGCGGCAGGCGTTTCTCCTCGGCCTGGGTGCGGGCTTCGCGTGCTTTGCGCCGAGGCTGGCCTTCTTCTGGACGATCTTCGGCCCCGCCGCCATTGACTTCTGGCTGCTCCTCGCCCTTTGGGTAGCACTCTTCGTGGTGCTGGTGCGCGCGATACGGGTCAGGCTGGGCCCTTTCGCCGCAATCGCCGCCGCCCCGTTCCTCTGGACCGGTCTGGAGTTCTTCCGCAGTGAGGTCTATTACCTGCGCTTTTCGTGGCTGAGCGCCGGTTATGTCTTCTCCGACGCTCCCCTCTCCGTGCACCTCGACGGGTTCGGCGTATACGGCATCGGCTTCCTGCTGATGGCCGCCGCTGCGGTGGTTCATGCGCTCCATCGCCGGTGGGTATACATCGCGGGCGCGGCGGCGCTGGCGGCTTCGGCGCTGTTCCTCAATGGCAACCTGGCGATCTGGCGCCAATGGGGGCTGCCGGGGCGCGACACCCCTGCGCCATACGTCATCGGCATACAGATGGAGTTCCCGGACGAGGACGAGGTGCTCGCGGCCCTCGACGAAGCCGTGCGCGCGAACCCGGGCGTCGACATTCTCGTGATGAGCGAGTATACCTTCGCCGGCCCGGTCCCCGAGCGCGTGCGGCAGTGGTGCAAAGCCCGCCGCAAGTACCTGATCGCCGGCGGCAAAGACCCCATCTCGGGGACGGACGACTTCTACAATACGGCCTTCGTCATCGGGCCGGAGGGGGAGGTCGCGTTCAAGCAGGCCAAGAGCGTCCCGATTCAGTTCTTCAAGGATGGCCTTCCGGCGCAGGAGCAGCGCCTGTGGCAGTCGCCGCGGGGGGCCATCGGCCTGTGCATCTGCTATGACCTCAGTTACACCCGCGTGACCGACCGCCTCGTCCGCATGGGCGCGCGGGCGTTGATCGTGCCGACAATGGATATGGAGAACTGGGGCGCGGCGCAGCACTGGTTGCACAGCCGCATCGCCTCCGTGCGGGCGGCGGAGTACCGCCTGCCCGTGTTCCGAGTGTGCAGCTCCGGGGTTTCGCAGGCGGTGTCCGAGCGGGGCCAGGTGCACGCCTTCGCGTCGGTTGGCGCGCACGGGGCGACGATCAGCGACATGCTGGAACTACGCATGGCGGAAGGGGGACACGTGCCGTGGGATCGCCGTCTCGCGCCGTTGTGCGTGGCCGTGGCGGCGCTGGTGGGGCTGTGGCTGGCGGTGGAGAGGAGCTTGGGCTGGTCACGAAGGCGGAGGAGCAGGTAACGACCGGACCACACGCTTGCCGCAGGTCGTTTCTGGCGCGCCCCGCCGTTCGCGTCCGCACGACGCGCCGCCCCGCCGCGGGCGGGGGGCCCTCAACCGAACGGTTCAGTGCCGCGCTGAGAGGCCTGCGGGCGCTGCAGCACGACTAACGGCGGCACGCCCAGGCCGGCCGCCGGCAGCTCAGGTGGCAGCATCCGCTGCTTCATCACCCTGTTGCACTCGCGCGAGTTCATCAAGGAGCCTGTTCCCGTCCCAGAGTTCGATGCGAGCATTCGAACTCTCGGCGTAGTGAAGGGCCGCCTCGCTGAGATGTCCAGTCGTGACGAGTAGACCGCGCGCGGGCTGGCTGAGCCACTCGAGATAGCGCTCGAGTTGCTGTAATGGCGCGATCGAGAGGAGCGCGCCGGCCGCCCGCATCTTGCACTCGACCACTATGAGGTTCCCCTCGGCATCGCGCACCATGATGTCGGGGCGCAGAGTGTGGCTGGCGGCCCTGATCGTGGGCTCGTGAAGCAGCGCGCCCCCGCGTGCACGAAGAATGCCTGCCACGACCTCCAGGAGGTCTGCCTCGCGCTCCAAGCTATGAAGCAAGTGAGCGCAGAGATGCTCTTGCCCAGCAGCGCGACGCAGTAGGCCCTTCAAGCTGCTTCCCGGGATCACGGGCATTGGAGACAGGAGCCGGTCCGTCTGCAAGCACAAATCGCGACGCAGCGGATCCACTGCTCGCTCCCGCACCGCGTCCGAGAAAGCAGACTCCAAGATGCGAGCCAACTCGTGCCGCCACTCGTGCGGCGGTGCACCCATCACGACGCAGGGGAAATCCCTGATGTCGAATGGGACCGGGGACGAGGCGCTGGTGATCAGAGCGATCCGCTTCCCAAGTGCAGCGGCATAACCTAGTTCGAAGAACACGTTGGCCGAAGCCTCGTCTATGAGCGCGATGACCATGTGCCCCCCCGCAAGGGCGGAATGCACTGAGTCAAGGATGCAGCGTCCGGGCGCGAACGGATCTAGTACAATGTGCCCTTGCGCTTGGACGAACTCGCTGACCTCTTGAGCCAGCTGCTCCATCGAGTTCGAGTGGACTATGAACACGCTTAGGGGGGTCGGTGGCTGTGTCATTGGACGCCCTCCAACCATGCGCTGATCGTCCAGCACTCGTGTACCGCCTGCGAGACTTCCCTACGTGACTCGTCCGTCTGCGGCGGGTATTGCAGGTAAGTCTTCAGGGCTCTATGGTGTGCGTTCCTCTTTGCCGGTAGAACAGTGCGAATCGCCTCCTCGACCTGCCCCACTGTCTCGTCCCGTTGGGCCGCCAACTGGTCGTCCGTCAAGGGAAGCCGGTCACGCCAAAGGTCGAGACACCAGTCTCGCGCCTCCTCGAGGCCCCACTCCTGAACGCGTCTCTGCGCGCCGGGCCGCTTGAAGAGCGACAGCAATGGGGCGAGCACTACCTCGATCTCGTCAGCCGTCCAGCAGACCGACCCAAGCTCCGCCGGGTCAACGGAGCGGATGTCGTGGACGTGCAGGACCCCATTGCCGGACAGGCAGGCCAGGCCGTCGAAGATGGTTGCCGCCAGCAGACTTGGCTCGAGTTCATGGACCACGTTAGCGATCGTGACGAACTGGGCCTGGACGTGTCCGAGTTGTGCCCGCAATTGGTCTATACCACAAGGCACGATCTGCGGCTCCACAAAGCCCTGCTGCGTAGCAAACTCGGTTGCTTCGCGGCAGTAGTTGCGATCCCCATCGCAGCCAAAGTAGCGGATGCGTGCGACCTCTTGTTCACCGACCACGCCCTTGGTGCCGTACAGTATCTGCCCCCGACCGCACCCGACATCGAGCCAAGTCACAGCGCCCTCGGGGAAGCGCTCCAGTACGACAAGTCTGAGCACGTCCAGAGCGACCCTGTGCGATGCCAGGATGCGTCTCTCTCTGATGGCTTCTCCGTGATGAACCCCGCTCATTGGCTAGGCTCCGCGTTGCAGTTGGCCGCCGCTTCCGGTGACGGATCGTCGCGCCAGTGGCTGGCGAGATACGCATGGCCCTCAGCTACAGGTTCGTCGTGACAGGCGGTTCACCTGCGGGTAGCGTCAAACCGATATGCGAAGACACCGATATCGCCCCGACGGCCGGCGCATCCGGCCTTCACCCTTCCCCCTCGGACCACTCCGTCTCTTCCGGCACGTCCGTCAGGCTTTCGAAATGGAGATTGTAGCCGTCCGGGTCGGACAAAGACGCGACCCACATCCCGTTCCCGACGAAGGGACGCCTAACCTGAAGCCCGCGCGCAGTCGCCTCGTGGTAGATCGCCAGGGCGTCCTCGCAGATGAAGTTGATCGAGACGCCTACACCCAGCTTGCCTTCGGGCACCCACGAATCGTGCCCCTCTTTTCTGAACTCCTGTAGCATCAGCGCCGCGCCGCCTAACTGCAGCCAGCACCAGCGCAGCTTGCCCTCGTCGATCCACTTCTTGGTGATCTCGAAGCCGAGGCCGTCGATGTAGAAGCGGACGGACCTCTCCATGTCCGATACGCCGAAAAACGGCACGGCCTGCTTGACGTTCGGTTCGGTCGTCGTTTCGAGGTCCATCATACATCCTCTCCAAAAGGGTGGCACAGGGACTGGCCCTGCAGGCCTCTTCGTCAGCCACGAAGCCGAACCCTCCACGAGTACGGGACGCCGCCCGGCACCGATCTTGCACAGGGAGGTAATTGCAAAAGTCGCTGCGTCGTCTGTAGGAGCGGTCTCCAGACCGC
>CAYWBK010000023.1:12237-25989 GCA_964455745.1 uncultured Armatimonadia bacterium | reverse complement strand
TCTTGTCGGGGAGGGCTGCCCACGGCGCTCCGCGACAGGATTGTCGCGGCCACTGGAGCTCACTTTGCAGCTACTGAGACTTACTTCGCGGCCACTGCTACCACCTAACCCGCCAACTCCATCACTCGCGTCGCGTTCTCGCTCACCTTGCGGAAGCCCTCGATGTAGCGTTCCATCAGGCTCATGTCGTTCGGCGGGAAGACGCCGCCGAGATACGAGTGCGCATCCAGGAACGCCAGCGTGCGCGGGTAGTCGGCTCCATTGTAGGTGACCCCGCCGCGACCGAAGGGGCAGGTCCACGGGCAGCCGTGGCCGTAGGCGTCGCGCCCCTGGAACACGTCCTGTGCCGGCACCGGCATGGATTGCCACTGCCCCAGCCCCACGCCCTCGGCCCGCAGCGCGTTCTCCATCGCCAACCTAAACTGCCGCACCGGCACGTCCAGGCCCAACTGCTCGGGCTTGAAAGTGACAACATAGCTGAAGTAGCACGGGTCCGCCCAGTCCGGGGTATACGGGCCCTCGAAGCCGGGGATGTCGGCGAGTTCCTTCGTCAGGTAGGCCGCGAACTGCCGCCGGATTGCATTGTACTCATCGAGGCGCTCTAGCTGGCTGAGCACCAGCGCGTTGATGAACTCGTGCGGGCGATAGTTCCAGCCCAGGCCATACGCGTTGTACTCGCGCACTTCGTTCGGTCGCACGACTTCGCCGAATTCGCGTAGCATGAAGGCGCGGTGCTGGTACTCGTCATTGCTGGTGGTGACCAGCCCGCCCTCGCCGCCGGAAAGGTTCTTCCAGCGGTTCGTGCTAAAGCAGCACAGGTCCTCGATGCTGCCGACCTTCGCGCCCTTGTACATGGCTCCGTGCGCCTGCGCGGCGTCACCGATAACCACCAGGCCGTGCTTGCGGGCGACGGCCATGATCGGGTCGAGGTCCGCCGGCATCCCGTGGATGTGCACCGGCAGGATCGCCTTTGTGTGCTCGTTGATGCGCTCCTCGAGCAGCGCCGGGTCCATGTTGTACGTGAGCGGGTCGATGTCAACGAAGGTGGGAACAGCGTTGTGGTGCAGGATCGCCGCGGCGGTGGACCAGTACGTGAAGGCGCTGGTGATGACCTCATCGCCACACCCGATCCCGGCGGCGGCCACGGCCATGTGGATCGCCGCGGTGCCGCTGTTGCACACGAGCGCGTGCTTGGCGCCGATGTACTTGGCCCACTTCTCCTGCAGTTCGAGCGCTTTCGGGGCTGAATTGCCGTGTAGTTCACCGCTGTCGAAGACGGACAGGACTGAGTCCTTGTCGCGCTGGTCCAGCGGCGGCCAGGCTTTGACGGCACCGGCGGCGACGACGGGCGTGCCGCCGTCGAGGGCGAGAGTTGCGGGCATTTGGGGGCCTCCTGAGGAAATATCCGGTAGGTGTGTAGAGTCTTATTCGTAGGCGTGACTGCGGTGTTTCACGCGGTAGACGCGGACGGCCTTTGCGCCATCGTCTACCTCGTAGATAACGCGGTAGCGACCGACTCTGATGCGCCAATCATTCTGGGAGCCGACAATCTTGACTGCTCCCGGAGGGCGAGGCGTCTCCGCGAGGCCCCGGATTCTGTTTAGAAGGGCGTTGAGCTGGTCATCAGGAATGCGGTCGAGGTCTCTTTCCGCCGCTCGTTCGAGTTGCACTTCATACACGCTGCGCGCGCTCCTCAAGGTAGGCGTCCAGGCTGCGGAAATGAAGGGGCCGCTCGCGCATCCTTCGGAGTGCCTCCAGGTCGGCCTTATCCTCAAGCTGCTCAAGCATCTGCTCGTACGCGGAGATGCTGAGGATAACTGCAACGGGCTTGCCGTCGCGGTAGACCAGTTCCGGCTGGCTCTTGCGGCTCATCTTCTCGTCCTCCGATCCCCGGCCCCCGTTGTGTCGTACCGCTGAGTCTATCAGGTAGGCAGCTTAGCGTCTACATGGAGGCAACCATTCACTTCGGGTTCACGATCTCGCCGATGAACAGGACCGTCCCCGTTGCCCTGTAGAGACCACAATCGCCACTGCCGTGCCCGGCTCACTGTGCATTCCCCCTCGTACAGAAGTCGCCGTCCTGCGCCCCTTCGCCTCCGCGCAAAGGAATCCTTTCGCCCTCCGCCGAAACGCTTCACTAACTCGGTCGCGTGCAGGGGCCGTGGGCTTCCTGCTCTGCACTCAGCAATCCGCATTCCGCGTTTCCGAAAGGAGCCGCTTCCTATGCTGTTTATCATGTTCACCAAGCACCTTGAGGGTTGGGACTTGCCGCAGATCATGGCCGGACTGAAAAGCGCCGGCGTCGAGGGGGCCGACCTGTGCGTGCGCCCGGGGTATCCGGTCAACCCCGAAAACGCACCCACTGAGCTGCCCAAAGCCGCGAAGCAGTTCGCCGATGAGGGCCTGTGCATCCCGCTCATCACCACACCGGGTGACTTCACCGACCCGTCGGTCGACTACGCCGAGTCGCTGTACGCCGCCGCCGGTGAGGCTGGGGTGAAGCTGCTGAAGCTGGGCTATTGGTATATGGAGGACGACGGCTACTGGGCGACGCTCGACCGTTGCCGGCGGAAGCTCGAGGGCTTCGCGAAGCTGTCCGAGAAGACCGGCGTGAAGACGCTGGTGCACAATCACTCGGGTAATACGATGGGCTTGAACTCGGCGGCGGCGATGCAGTTGAT
Source organism: uncultured Armatimonadia bacterium (assembly GCA_964455745.1). GTDB lineage: Bacteria > Armatimonadota > Zipacnadia > Zipacnadales > CAYWBK01 > CAYWBK01. Next base: position 23,308 of record CAYWBK010000023.1, on the reverse strand, counting down.
GCAGGGCTTCGACCCGGCGCATGTCGGCGTATTTACCGACCCCGGCCACCTGTCGATCGTCGGCGAGCCGATCCCCCTCGCGCTCGACATGGTGAAAGAGTACATGGCCGCCGTGGCGCTCAAAGACCTCATCAAGAAGCAATTCGAGCGCGACGGCAAGCTGGTATGGCAGATCGACATGATGCCCCTGGGCATGGGCTTCGGTGACATGGACACCCTGTTCACGCTGCTATACAAACAGGGCTTCCCCGGCCCGGTGAGCTTCCACTGTGAATACCACTGGATGCCGCCGGAGTCGGTCATCGACCAGTGCCGGATCGACGTGCGGTTCATCCGGTCGCGGATTGCGGCGCTGGGGCTGGGGTAGAAACGCGAAGAAACTCCGTTGCCGATGCCGATTTGAGACGTCAACGGCCTGGCATTGAAAGCCGTCAGCGAAGGGGGACAGTGATTCTGGAATACGATCACATCACGGAATTGCTCAAGGCGGCGTCCAAGCGGATGGATGACGCGCTTGAGTTGCTCGAGTCGCCATCGAGGGAGCGGAACCGTTCAGACGCCACTTTCCGCCATCTGTGCGGTGCCCAGTACTTGGCAGGCTACGCGGTCGAATGCGCGCTCAAGTCGTACATCATTTACCAGATGAGCATTCGCGGTGCCGAGCGTGTGCAGCGCTGGTCGAAGGTGCTCGACGCACGCCAGACGGCCGGCGCCAAACCCGATCTCAGCGGCAGCCGCTCACACAGCTTGCCTCTGCTGCTCGCAGTGGCAGACCTCGAGACCATCATAGCCAGCGACGCCGACCTGCGACGGGCATGGGGGGCATGCAGTAGATGGACTCCTGCTCTGCGATACAAGCCGACGCCGCTGACGAATCGGCGCGAGACTACTGAGATGGTAGAATCGTGCCGCAAGATCGAGCGGTGGCTGCGGACTCGACTCAGAACCTAAACATGGAAAGGGTAGCTACCATGGTGGCCCAACAGGTCGACTATGAATCACTCCAACCAAGAGTGGAGGCGATTCTCCGGCGACGGTTCCCGGAGAATACCACCATCGTGTACCAAAAAGGGATGCGCGGGCACGTCCACGTGAAGATCGTGTCGGAGGAATTCAACGGCCTCTCAGAAGAGGCGAAGCAGCAACTCGTATGGCGAGTTCTAGATACCGAACTCGGGGCCGATGCCCTGGGGGTAGCACTGGTCATTGCCTACGGCATGGACGAGCTGCCATGAGGTAGCCTGAACGGTCGCGCCGGACAACGTCCAAAGCGAAGGGGGCGGCCTACCGATGTGGATATGGGAGCGAGTTGACGCGGTCGTCGGACTTGCCGAAACCGCCGTGGCGTCAGTGCGGTCCGGCGGGCCGGCCGCCCGCAAGACGGATTTGATCCGTCGCGTGGACGCTGGGCTGATTGACGGCCTTTGTCTATGGCTGTTTGGACGCGCCTGGCACTGCATGGTCGCCGCCACCGGCGCGGATGGTTTGCCGCATTGGGTGTCCAGCGTTCATGGCCTCGGCTGGGACTGTTCCGAGATCGCGCTGTGGGTGTTGTGCTGGCTCTACTTCACGGTCTCCCAAGCGGCGTGGTCGCGGACCATCGGGAAGTGGGCGATGGGGCTGAAGCTTGTGGATGGGTTCGGCCATCGCCCTGGTACCGGCATCGTGGCCATACGCGTGACATTCATGTTCCTGTTCGCCGCTGGCGGGATCGCGTGGTGGCCCTTGCTCGGCCGCCGCCGAAGCGCCATCCACGACTACCTTACGGAGACATACGTCGTCCCGAAAGACTGGCAGGGGCCCGCCGTTGAGGGCGATCCGCCCGCGCCCGCATAGCCTGGAAGTCGTCGCAGGCTGAGCGTTCCGTCCCAGCCGTGTTGGTCCTTGTAGCAGGAGGCAGGCGTCCCTGTGCTGGGCCGAGGGCGCGGCACAAGCATATCGGGAGGTTATCTCATGTCGGATACCATGCTCCGTGTCTTTACCGACGGCCGCGCCACTGTCGATGCTCGGTTGACCACCCCGCACACGCTCAATGATGTCTACACCTTCCCCAAGTACGCAACCAAGGCGGCGTGGGAAAAGGCAGCCCGCGACATCCGCGAGCATATCCTCGCCACCACGGGCTTGCTCCCGATGCCGGAGAAGTGCCCGCTGAATGCGCGCATCTCGGGCCTCATCGCGCGCGAGGGTTACACGGTTGAGAAGGTCCTGCTGGAGACGTGGCCGGGGTTCTTCCTGGGAGGCAGCCTGTATCGGCCCTCCCCCGACAGGATTGTCGGGGCCACTGAGAAAGCGGGAGGTACCGGCCTGCCGGCGATCATCAACCCGCACGGGCATTGGCAGCGCGGTCGGGTGCATCACGACCCGCAGCTTGGCACCCTCCCCGGGCGGTTCATCAATCTCGCGCGGCAGGGCTATGTCACCTTCGCCTACGATATGATCGGCTACAACGACACCTTCCAGCTTCCGCACGACTTCGGCGGCGACCGGGAGGCGTTGTGGGGCATCTCGCTGCTCGGCCTGCAGCTTTGGAACAGCATCCGCGCGGTGGATTTCGTCGAATCGCTTCCCGAGGTCGACCCGAAGCGCATCGGCTGCACCGGGGCCTCCGGCGGCGGGAGCCAGACGTTCCTGCTGACCGCGATTGAGCCGCGCATCGCCGCCTCATTGCCGGCGGTGATGGTCTCCTCGCACATGCAGGGCGGCTGCCTGTGCGAGAACGCGCCCTCGCTTCGGCTGAGGTACTCGAACGTCCAGATCGCCGCCTGTACCGCCCCAAGGCCATTGCACCTCATCGGTTGCAGCACGGACTGGACGAGGAACCTCGCCAAGGTCGAGTATCCCGCGATTCGCGACATCTACAAGCTGTACGGCGCGGAAGAGAACGTCAGCTTCTTCACCCAGAAAGCGCTCCACAACTACAATTTGGCCGCCCGCGAATCATGCTACGCCTTCTTCGGCAAGCACTTCCTCGGCATTGACGATCCCGAGCAGCTTCGCGAGCAGCCGTTCGAGGTCGAAAGCGACGACGACCTGCTCGCCCTGCCGGACAAGCGGCTCCCCGAGGGCGCAAGAACCCGCCATCAGATCGTGCGCATGTCCATCGCTGGCGCGAAGCGACAGCTCTCGATTGCCAGGCCGAAGGACGCCGAAGGCCTCGCGGCCTACCGCAAGACCTTCGGCGCGGTGCTGCAGCACGCGATGCAGATTGCCCTGCCGACGAAGTCCCAACTTGATATCGAAGACCTCGGGGCGGTCGAGGGACCGTCGTACACTGCCTGGCGCCTCTTGATCGGGCGCAAAGGCGGCGGTGACAAGATCCCGGCGCTGCTGTTCACACCCAAGGGTGCGGAGGGCAGGCTCCCCGGCGCGGTGGTTGTCCACGAGTACGGCAAGGCGGCGCTGATGAGCGACGGGCTTGCGATGCCCGGACCGATGATTGCGGCCTTGCTGGCCGAGGGGCGCGCGGTCCTGGCGGTCGATGCGTTCCGTTGCGGTGAGTTCAATGCCCAGGCCGGCATCGGGTCGGTGCGCAACTGCAGGGCTGACCACTTCACCACCTACAACCGCCAGGATGGGGTCGAAGCAGCGCAGGACATCCTGACCGCCATCGCGGCTCTCAAGGCGCGCGCCGCCTCGAAAGTCGATCTGGTCGGCCTGGGGGAGGCGGGCCTGTGGTGCCTGCTGGCGGCTGCCGCATCGCCTGCGGCCATCGAACGCCTGGTGGCCGATGTCGCCGAATTCCGCGATAGTGACGACGCCGAGTATCTCTCCCGGCTGAATGTCCCGCACCTGCGGCGAGCGGGCGGCATCCGCGCCGCCGTGGCGCTGTTTGCGCCCAAGCCCCTGATGCTGCTCAACTGCGGCGAAGCCTTCGGACGTGGAGCGGCGAAACGCCTGTACCGCGCAGCCGGCGACAAGCGGGCGCTGCGGGCGCGGAAGGGTGGCGTGGGCTTGCGCAAGATGGTAGAATGGCTGGTGGACGAGTAGCGAACAGGGGACGCGACACGGGCATGGTAGACATCAAGGACATCCAAGCGGTCAGCGACGAAATCGCCGCAAAGTTCGACCCCGACAAGGTCATCCTGTTCGGGTCGTATGCCTACGGCAACCCGACTGAGGATTCAGATGTGGACCTGCTGGTGGTGCTGCCGTTTCGCGGGCGCAATCTCAGCAAATCCGTTGAGATCCGTTGTGGTGTGTCGGCTCGTTTCCCGCTGGACCTGCTGGCCCGGCGTCCGCGAGAGGTGGCTCAACGCTACGAACAGGGCAATCCGGTAATCCGGGAGGCGCTCGACCGAGGCAGGGTTCTCTATGAACGCCGAAGTGCGTGAATGGATCGCCAAGGCTGAAGGTGACTTCGCCATCGCGAATCGCGAGCTTGTGGCTGATGAAGCACCGAACCACGACGCCGTCTGTTTCCATGCGCAGCAGTGCATCGAGAAGCTTATGAAGGCATTGCTCCTGGTGAAGGGCATCACCCCGCCCAGAACCCACGACCTTGTCTACTTGGCCCACCTTCTGACGCCGCACTGCCCCACCCTTCGCCTGGACACAGAGGACCTTGCGACACTGACGAACGGAGCAGTGGAGTTCCGATCTCCAGGGCATTCGGCCAGCAAGAGAGAAGCCGTCAAAGCCCATTCGATTTGCAAACGGCTGCGCTCCATCCTGCTGGCGGAACTTCCCGGGAAAGCCTCTCGGAGCTAGACACTAACGTGGGATGATGCTGAGAGGATAGCGGGCAAGGGACGTGCCACAAACATGGTAGACCTCAAGGACATCCAGGTGGTCAGTGATGAGATCGCCGCAAAGTTCGACCCCGACAAGGTCATCCTGTTCGGGTCCTACGCCTAATGCCTTTGACCCTGAAGATCGCGGGGGTTTGGGGGATGCAATCCCCCAAGGTGTCAAGGCCGTTCAACGATCTTGCCGTTTTGCCACTCTGCCCAAGATTCACGTTTAACAAGGCACTGGCACCTTTGCCAGTACACCAAGGTTGTCACCATGAGCTTCGTTTCCCCCGCCATCCATCTTAGACGCCTCCCCGCCTCCGTCCCACAGCGCAGCGCCGACGCCGCCGCGAATCCTCTGCGCGATGCCGCCGTTTCCGCGGCTGTGGCCGAGGTCCTCGCCCCGGCTCTCGCGCCTGACCGCCTGCGCGGAGCCGCCGTGATCGTCAAGGTCAATGCTTTCATGGCTCACGCCCCTGCGACGACCGATCCCCGCGTTGCCGCCGGGGCCATCGACTACTGCCTTGCCGCCGGGGCGCGGTCGGTCACCATCGCCGAAGACGTCAGTATCTCCTCGTGCATCGGGCGGGGCACGGATATCGAGCAGTCCTTCCGCCAGCTTCGATTCGATGAATTAGTGGCCTCATACGAATCGTCCCGTGTGCGCCTGTCGCCATTGCGGGCCGAGGGCACAGCCGTGATCCCCGTGCCGCACGGGCAGATGATGACTTCGGTTGACTACCCGCTGCTGCCGCTCATGTCCGATGTGTTCATCAACTTGCCGGTCCTCAAGTACCACCGCCAGGCGAACATGTCCTGCGCCGTCAAGAGCACCTGGTCGATGGCTCCGCTGCCGGTGCGGATGGCGAATCACTGCAACACACTGGCCGATGCCCTGCTCGACGTACACTTCGCTCGTAAACCCGACGTGACGCTGGTCGACGCCCTCGCGCCGCTGGAGCACGACCACGCTTACGGGCAGATGGTGCCGCTGGGGTGCGTGCTCGCCGGCACCGACAGCATCGCCGTGGACACCGTCGGCGCGCTGCTCATGGGCTTCGACCCCGCGTGGATCGACACGATCCGTCTTGGCGGCGCGAGGGGCCTCGGGGTCGCCGACCCGGATCGCATCATCGTCGAGGGCGATCAGGTGGCGGACGTGTTCCAACGCCGCTTCGCGATTTTCGACATGGACACGCGCGACTTCCCGCCCTTGCAGCTCACTTGGCACACGGGAAGGAGCACCGGGCCGGGGTGCCTGGCGTACCTGTGCACCGGCCTGGAGGCCATCGCGAAGGACGAAGCCCTCGCCGGTGCCCTGGGGCCGATCCACGTGTTCGTGGGCATCGACCCGCCGATCCCGGACACCATCGACGGACTATGCCTCGTCGTGGGGCACTGCGCCGTTGCCTCGGAAGCCTATCGCGTCCTGTCGAACCGAAAGTATCTCGCCCAGGACCTGAAGCGCCTTATCACGGTGCCCGGCTGCCCGCCGATGGCCCTGCGCTCGCAGGCCGCGCCGCTGCTCAGGCAGGCCATCGCCGGGAAGCCGCATTAATGGCTTCGCGCGTAACTGAACATGGCCTCGAGGTTCTCGCGTGGAGTGCCGGGCGGGACCTCGCAGCCGGGGGCGACGATGTGACGGTCGCCGCAGAGACGGTGGCATTCGGCGCAGGCGCTCCAGACGGAGTCGGGGGTGCCCTGTAGGAGGATTTCGACGGGGTGGAAGTTGCCAAGGATCACCGGCTCGGAGCCGAGCTGCGAGCGCGCGTCGGCCAGGACGACCGGGTAATCGAGGTCGATCATGTCCGCGCCGGTTTGGGCCATGTAGGGCAGCAGGTGGTTCGTGTTGCCGCAGATGTGCAGACGGACCAATGCGCCCGCTTCGTGAACCGCATCGACGATCTGCTTCTCCAGCGGAAGCACGAGCTTCTCGTATGTCACCGGCGAGATGAGTGATGCCGCGGCGTCGCCAAGACCGATGATGTCCGCGCCCGCCTCGACCTGGGCGAGAGCGAAGGCGATCTCCAGGTCGGTGATCCAGGCGAAAAGGTCGCCGACCCACGCCGGATCGTCGGCCAGGTCGATCATCAGGTCGGTCATGCCGCGCAAATCGACCGCCTCCGCAATCGGCCCCTCCACCCACCCCGTGATCGGCGCTATCCCACCCACCTTCTCGCGCAGCAAGGCGACCCCGCGCACGCGGTCGGTCATCCTGCCGCCGGCCAGAGGATCGGGGCGATGCAATTCCGCGACCGGGCGGCGCTCCGGCAGGGCGCGGGCATCGGCACGCGGAGGAGCGTCGTCCATGTAGGTCAGCGGGGTGCCGATGTCATGGGCCTCGCGGTACGGGTCGGAGCACAGGTTCACAGTGTCGATGCCGAACTCCTCGACGATGCGCAACTGGCAGCGGGCGAGGACGGTGTGATCGCGCACGTAGTCGGCATACGAGACGCCCTCGAGCTTGGCGGCGTACAGCATCGTGATTGGCATCGCCGGAAGGTGATCGGGCTTGTCGCCACGGAGGACGGCGAGGGTTCGTTCGGTTGAGGTCATGGGTAGGCTCCAAAGGAATTGGCGGGGGAGGGAAGGAAACGGCTTCCTACCCCCTCGCCCCGCTTCGCGGGGCACTCTCCCTCCCTCGGAGGGAGGGGGAGAAAGGCGAACGGCCCTACTGCGTGACCGCGCTGCGCGCAGTAGCGCTTCGCGGGCGTCTCTCCCGTACCGGGAAGAAAATGACGATCTCCCCCCGGCCCCTCTTCCCGCTCAGGCGGGATGGAGAGGAGAAACAGTGAGAGACTCGCCGGTCGGCCACGGAGGCCGTGCCGTTCAGTTCAGCGTTTTGCATTCAGCGTTTTGAGTTTGCCGTTTCCGCCGAGGTGTTTCTACGTGCAACGCATTCCACCTACCGTGATATGGACAGATGAAGGGCCGGCAGTGCGGATGATCGACCAGACGCTCCTGCCGGGCGAATTGAAGATCATCGACTGCAAGACCATTCCCGAGGTGTGCGAGGCGATCAAGTCGCTGAGAGTCCGGGGCGCGCCGGCGATTGGGTGTGCGGCGGCTTTCGGATATGCCCTCGCCGCGGCGATCAGTAAGGCCGGCGGCAGAGTGGAGTTCGTGGCGGAATTGCACGCGGCCAAAGAGGCGCTGGCGGCGACGCGACCGACCGCCGTCAACCTGTTCTGGGCGCTGGAGCGGATGGCGAGAACGGCGGAGCGGGCTCTCGCGGCCCTGCCCCAGGCCACCTCGAATGAGTGTGCCTGGCGCAAGGAACGCGAGCAGATCGTAGCCGGGCTAATCGCCGAGGCGAAGACGATCACGGAGGATGATCTACACCGCTGCATCGACATGGGCCGGCATGGCGCGGAACTGATTCCCGAAGGCGCGAACATCCTCACCCACTGCAACGCCGGAGCGCTGGCGACCGCCGGCTATGGGACGGCGCTGGGGGTGATCCGGGCGGCGCATGAGGCCGGCAAGCGCATCCACGTGTGGGTCGATGAGACCCGGCCGCTCCTGCAGGGGGCCAGGCTGACGGCGTGGGAGCTTGTGCAGGAGGGCATCCCGTGCACCGTGATCTGCGACAACATGTCCGCGAGCCTCATGCGGGCGGGGCGGATCGACTGCGCCGTCGTGGGAGCCGACCGCATCGCGGCGAACGGCGACTTCGCGAACAAGATCGGCACCTACGCGGTCGCGGTGCTGGCCCACCACCACGACATCCCGCTCTATGTCGCAGCGCCGATCTCGACGGTGGATTATGCGCTCCCGGACGGCGGCGGCATCCCGATCGAGGAGCGGAAGGCGGAGGAGGTGTCGATGCTCGCCGGTCTGGCTCGGACGGCCGCGTGCCCTGCCGATGCCGCGATCTACAACCCGGCCTTCGATGTGACGCCGGCGGAGCTTGTCGCGGCGATCGTCACGGAGAAAGGGGTGGCGAGGAGGCCGTTTGGAGAGAGGCTGGAGGAGTGGAGGAAGGGCTCGTAGGCGAACGACGCCCTCCCCGGCCATCCGCTGAGCCTGCACGTCGAACCCAATCCCGACCAGACCGCGATTGCCTTTCGTGCGCCGCAACGATGATATGCGCTGAATGGGCAGGGCTTGAGCGCTGAGTCGCGGCTTGGTCGCACTCTGGAGAGTGCTTCTACAGACCTCAACAACCGTCGCCTCTTATCTCATTACCACGCACCCCACCCCCTGCGGCCCCAGCACCACCGGGATGGTCGCGTACCCTCCCTTGATCCTTGCCGCGATCTCCTTGCCTGAGAAAGCGTCCACGTATCGCGTCCCCGCCTTGTGCGGCACACACAGAATGTCGCCCCGGAAGGTCGAGCATTCCGCGTTGTATAGCGTCCACACCGTCTCGCTCTTGCCGGTGAAGCGGTTCGCATAGACCGTCGGCCTCAGCGTCGGCGCCAGCGGCTCGACGTCGTCGGAGGTGAAGGCCTCCCGGTAGTCGTGCAAGATCGCGAAAGCCTTGCGCAGGAAGTCGCGCGCATCGGTGCTGAAGCCGCCGGGAATGCCGTTGCCCAGCCAGTAGCCGTCACCATTGAAGAACGGATACTTGAGAACCTCCCAGCCGCCCTCGACGAAATCGTTGTATGACGTGAGTTGGAAGACCTTGAAACTGGGGAACTGGAAGCGGAACAGATCGACCCGGTGCGGCGATAGCGTCGGATTCGTCCACGCCACCGAGTAGCCCAGCGCGCCGTCCTGGTATTGCGAGTTCACATCATTGGGCGTCTCTTCGGTGAGCGTCGCGATCTCCGGCGGCGTGTTGGCGCGGATGGCCTTCAGCGTGTCTCGCTCGCCTCGGATCGGCGGGTTGGGCACGGGGTGGCCGTGCTCGCGCGACCAGCACGTCTTCCACGGGTCCCCGAACCCGTACTGGTCTATGTACATGCCGCTGGGCGAAAGCTCCCCGGCCACGCGCTTATAGGTCTCGGCGAGGTGGTTGCGCCACCCTTCCGAGTCGGGGCACATCATGTGCTCGGTGGTGGTGTCGGGGTAGATGAAGCTGCTGCCGTCCTCATGGCGCATCTCGTAGGCGGCGACGTTGGTCTGCGCCAGCGCGGGGTCCCCGCCACCGCCCGCGTTGCGGTCGGCGACACCCCGCGCCTTCTCTCTTGCCCACACCCCACGGTCGTCGCACAGGTAGCCTTCGATATACAGCCCGACCCGCACGCCGCCCGCTCTCGCCCCGGCGATTGCCGCCGCCATCGCGTCCTTCCCGCCCAGTTCGTCGTAGTGGTTATAGTCGCCCACGCGCCCGTAGACGTGCGATTCGCCGAAGTCGAAGATGTGCAGGTAGTCGAGTCGTCCGAAGAAGTCGCGATCCTCCTTGATGACCTCGTCAATCCGCCACTGGCCGGTCTTTTGGTCGCGCAGGTCGCCCCAGGCGAGGTGCTGGCGGTAGTTGAAGCACTCCTGGAACCACTTCTTGCGCGCCACTTGCGGCTTGTACCACGAGTCCGCCCACTGGCGGTAGATGCGCAGGGCCTCGCGCCAGTCGCCGGTATGCGCCCGCAGGGCCGTCGGGGCGGTCTCGATCTTTTCGCCGGGCTGGTACTCGCGCGGGAAATACTCGATCCGCCACTCGACGCCCCGATTGTCCTTGCGCAGCGACCACAGTTTGTAGATGTCCTGCAGGTCGTAGGTCAATAGTGCCAGCCCTCCGCGCTGGGTCGGATTGAACACGTCATCCACCTGGAGTGGGTGCTGGCCGCCATACCATTGCTGCTGCGAAGTCGCGGCGTTGCTGATGATGCCGCCCTTGCAGCCGTAAAGGTACCACGTATCCGCCGCCGATCCCGTCTGCAGCCCGGCAATGATGGGGAAGTTCACGATAGGTATCGCGGGCTTGGCCCCGGTGTAAGTCACATCGAGCGACATACGGATGTCGCCGTTTTGCGCCGCGATGACCTTCAGCGCCCCGGCGAACGGTGCGCCGGCGGGGTTCGCGTCGAAGGGCACCGTGAGAGTGGGGCCATCGGGAGCCTGAGTGACGGTCGCCTTGCCGACGGTCATGCGGTCCGAGGTGACGATGCTCTTCCCGATCCCCACCTCGAACAGCGGCCCCGGCTTCAGGGACAGCTTGCCGCCGCGCAGGCACCGGTCCTCGATGGCCTGCAACGCGATCCCGCCCTCGGTCCGCAGGTCGATCCGAGACAGGGACGTCTCCACCGCGAAACCGCCGGTGACAGGGCGCACCGCGCCGCCGGGGTCAGTGGCCCCGACAATCTTGTCGGGGATGCCGTTAAGAGCCGTAGCTCCACCGATCTTGTCGGGGATGCCGTTAAGAGCCGTAGCTCCACCGATCTTGTCGGGGATGC
>CAYWBK010000023.1:0-12137 GCA_964455745.1 uncultured Armatimonadia bacterium | reverse complement strand
CGTTAAGAGCCGTAGCTCCACCAATCTTGTCGGCGGCGACGTACGCCGGCAGCCCCGCCACCGCCGGAACCTTTGTCACCGACACACCACTGTTGACCGTCACGCCCGATACCAGAAATTGCGCGCTGGTCATCCGGTTGCGCAGGCCGATGCTCGTTACCGCAACCTTCCGCAGATCGGGGATGCAGTAGACCTCCGGCCCGCTGACGATCTCGTTCGCCTTCGAGCCGACGCAGACCGGGAAAACCTCGTCGGTCACGCCGTCGGCATAGCGCACCTCGAATACGAACCGCTCCGGGTTGCGGAAAGCCGTGAGCGGCCCCCGGCCCAGCACCCCCTGGAGTGTTGTCGTGGGCAGACGCGCGGTCAGGAACACGTACAGTTCGGAGCCGTGCGCGTTCACGGGCACAACCACGGTCCTGTCGATGTCCTCCGAAGTCGCCACGGCGTCTTTCGCGCCGCCGGCAAGCTCGAACGGGATGCCCCGGATGGTCACGCGGCCGGGATCGAACCACTTCGCGATTCCCATAGCCTTCGCGCGCGACGCCATCGAGGCGTCTGCGAGGGGGGAGAGGTCGATGGTGCGGAAGCTCCCCGCCTTCAGGCGGCTTCCCTCCCACCCCCGCTCGACCGGCACGATGTCCTCGGGCGACAGTTTCGGCTTGCGGCTCGTAAAGCGGATGCTGTCGAGCCACACCTCGCCGCGGTCGGCGTTCGAGCACGCCTGCACGGCGATCTCGACGGCCTTGAAGCTCTCCTTGATTTGCGCGAGCGCGACATGCCACTCTCCGTCGGCCCGCAGGTCGGACAGCGTCGCCAGCGTGGCGAACTTCTGTGGCAAGCCGCCGGCTTCGCTGCCCAGCCACACGAAGTAGTCGCCCCAGTTGTCGAGGTTGCGCGCCTTGTAGCGGATTGCAACCCAGTGGTACGGCTCCAGGTCGAGCGCCGGTGCCAGCGCGACCGACCACTTCATCCCCCGCCCGATTCCGTCCGCGCTCAAATGCAGCAGGTCGCCCTCGATCTGCGCCGATGACTCCGCCGCCGGCGATGCAAGCCACCCCTCGTGGCTCACCAACCCCACAAGGTCCTTGCCCCGGATGATATGCGGTTGCTCCTCCGGTGGCTCGGGAGGGATGACCGTGGCATCCGGCGGCGCTTCGTCGGCGAAGCTGATGTCCGAGAACGAGACGGACGCCGGGCCGTCGACGGCTTGCACTTCGGTGAGGATCGACCGCACGCGCCCCGTCACATTGCGCATCGGCAGGTTCACAGCGACCGTGTGCCAGTTCCCGTCCCGGATCAGTTCGGCGGTATCCAGGACGCGCAAGCCCCCCTGGCTCTCGTCGATCAGCCAGAATGCATACCCCGGCCCGAGCGCCGTCGCCTTGTACCGCGCGACCAGGAAGGGGTGCATCTCGCTGTCGAAGGGCACGACCGGCAGCTCGAACTTCATGCCCTTGCCGGGCTCGTTGACGCGCAACGTAACCGCGCCGTCCCTCGCTTCGATCGCCGGGTTCGGCGTCGCATTGCCCAGATACGTCGGCAGCGGCTTCCAACCGGGATCGGTGTCGAAATGGACAGGCAGCTTCACCTGGGCAAGGCAAACGGTAGCGGCACAGAGGCTCGTGAACAGGATGATGCAGCGCATAGTCGGCTCCCTCTCGGCGATAGGGCTTCTACACCTTCCGGTACACGATCGACTCCGACCCGTGCATCCGGCCGATCTCCAGCACGAGCCCCTGCATCAACTCCGCCCCGGTCGCCCTCCGCGTATGCCCCGTGCTCTCCCACCGCAGTTCGTAAGTCGCCCCCGCATCCAGCCCGTGCAGCTTCACATCGACCGACCGATACGGGCTTTCCGCGTGCCGATAGGCGAGGATCATCCCCTCGCCCAGGTCCGGACGGTGGTACTGCGAGGCCATCCAGTCTCTTGGGCTGCGCGTGTACGGCAACAGCGGGTACCATGCCCCGATGACCAGGCGCCGCAGCGCGCGATAGCGCTCCAGCAGCTTCTTCCCGCGCGCGGTGTCGAAGCCCGGCTCGTCGGCGATCCAGCCCATGCAAAGCGAGGTCGGCAGTGTGGAGTGGAACGAGTAGTCGTCCAGGCGGATCAGTGGCGTGGTGAACAGGTTGTTCGGCAGGTACTGCGCGAGGCCCCACGTCTGCGCCTGGTCAACATCATCGTGGAACCAGAAGTCGCTGTCCTGGTGGATGTGGAACCGCATGATGGTCTCGAGGTCGATCCGCCGCCCGCCCGAGGCGCATTCCTCGCGGTAGGCGTCCGGCCACGCCTTCGCAAGCCGGTCCCAGTAGGCGTACAGCCCTTCGATGTACTTGATCTCGGTCATGCCCTGCCGGTCGGGGGCGTCGTTGTGCCGCCAGTAGGGCAAAGGGTCCATGTTGAAGTCCTGGCGGTAGAAGCGGAACCCCGGCAGGTCCATGAATCCCTTGACGATGCCGAAGAAGTAGTCTTGTACCTCGGGCTTGCCGAAGTCCAAGAGCCGCGCCGACTGGTCGTACGGGTCGCCCGCGCTCAGGCACCACTCGGGGTGATTCCGGTGCACCCAGGTGCCGGGCACCACGCGCTCCGGCTCGTACCAAAGCCCGTACACCATCCCGTTCGCCTTGGCCGCCGCGGCGACCGGCCCCATCCCCTGCGGGTAGGCGTCCTTGCGGGGCGTCCAGTTGCCCGCCCCGGCGGGCCATCCGCCCTCGAACCACCCGGCATCGGTGATGAGCGCCTGCAGACCCATCGGCGCGTAAGCCTTGATGAGCGATATCTGGTTCTCCGCGTTACACTCGTTCAGCCATCCTCCGCCGCGCGTGAAGCACGTGTTGCAGAACAGTGTCGGCAGGGGTTTCTCGCCGTTGCGCAAGGCGGCATAGTGTTTGTAGATGAGTTGGCGGAAGCGCGCATTGGCCTCCAGTGAATCGCCCTCGGACAGGAACACCAGCATCCGCGGCGACCGCACCTTCTCGCCCGGATGCAGCCTGAAATGCGTCAGCTCAAGCCCGGAGGTCAGATGAAGCTGGTGGCGATCCGGGCACTCGATCCGCGACTGCCACTGCCCCGACCAGCCCACGGCGACGATGGCCGAGGCTCCGTCCATGTCGATCTTGTAGAAGGGCAGGTCCTTGTTTGAGGACCGGCCTTCTCCTCCGCCCAACATCTCCGAATGCTTCTCGTCGATGGTCACGTCGCTGACTTCGTAATCCGTCTCATTCGCCGGAGCGCCGTTCGTCTTGTGCAGCCGATACGGCGTCGGGCCCGGCATCGGGCGGTCGAACGCAATGTCCATCGCCTGCACGTTCTCGATGATCGGCGTGTCGGCCTGCCCGCTGTTCTCGAAGTATAACACCCACTCCAGCGCCTCGTAGTCGCCGAACCGGGTGACCTCCCACGTCAGCCGCAGCCCCGTCGCCGGGTCGGTCCAGGTGGTATCCGTCCGGGTTTCCCCTTCGGCAGTCCCGTAGAGGCGCTCTCCAGAGCGCGGTGCCGTCGCGGTCTCCCTCTTCCACTCCCCCAGTAGATCGTCGCTCGCCTTCCCACCATACGTGAACGAAAACGGATACCGGGTCGCCGGAGCCGGGACGTACCACTCTTTCAGCTCATCGAGGCGCAGCGTCTTGCCGTCCTCGGTCTCGATGGCCGCCTCGGCCCAGTCGGCGTGGTCGCACGCCGGGCCGTCGCCGGCGTCCTCGACGTGCAGGTCAAGCGCCCGCGCGCCCTTCGCGTCGATATCCACCCGGACCGGCTCCTGCCCGCCCCGCATGATCCCGGAGCGGAACAACTCCGCATCGCCCGCCGTGACGACGAAGACCACCGAGCCCAGCCCGCCGGCGGTGCGCTCATTGTGGTCGACGCCGACCCAGGCGGAGAAGCGGCGGATCGGCTCAGGCGAGTGCACGCGCAGGAAGCTGACCGAGTGGGTGCCGAGACCGTGCGCGAACGCCCGCGCGCCGATCTTCATCGGCGTTTCGATGACCGAGCGGTTGATCTCGAGCTTTTCGTAGTCCTGGCGGATGAGCTGCAGGCCGGGCGTTTGAGTGAGGTCGGGGGCGGCATACGGCACGCGCAGGACGCGGTCCTGCCACTTGTCGCCACCGGCGGCAGTGCATAGGCCCACGGGGAACAGGATCGCAGCGAGAACGAGCGAGAGGACCGGCAGGCCCTCGCGCAAGAGCGTGTGGTCAATCATCCGGACACCTCGGCGGGGAAGGAATCGGGCACACGACAACATGCCCGATTCGCCGCACGAAGGGCCGATGCCTGCGCGTGCCGCCTGCCTCGAAAACAGAGTGGTCGCGACAATCTTGTCGCGCGTGGGGCAGGCGTCTCGCCTGCCAGGGCCCCATTCCGCCCAGCCGGGACCGCTTCGCCGTTCGTGACGAGTCGAAGTGTGTTATAATCGGAATGGAGAGAGTACCGAGATGGAGGATGGATATGGATGAGATGCTGACAATGGAAGAGATCGAGGAACGCTACGACGGCGAGTGGGTCATCATCGACGAACCGGAACTCGACGACCAATTGCGCGTCATCCGGGGCACGTTGGTATTCCATAGCAAAGACAAGACTGAGGCCGACCGCAGATCGATTGAGCTTGGGCTTAAGCGTTCAGCGTTCCTTTACGTTGGGAAGCTTCCGGCCAACGTGGTGTTCATGCTATGAGCACGAGCTTCGACCTGCGCTAGACGCCCCCCACTACTCCACCACCTTCACCTCAAACGCCCCGAAGCGCTGCTTCACGGCCTCCCCGCGAACCACTATCGTCGCGTCCAGCTCCTTCGATGTGGGGTTCACCGCCACCAGCGCTGTCTTCCCCTCGCACCGAACCGTCACCATATCGAGCGCCGGGGCGTCCGCCGGCGCCGGCAGCGGCTTGACATCCCCTGTCACATACCGCATCCCCATGTCTCGAAGCTCGGCCAGAAGCGGTGGGAACGCCTGCTTCAGGGTGTCATCGAACGCGTAGCCGCTCGGCCACGGTTTGCCGTCGAACTGGTAACAGTCGCCCCAGGCATAGAACAGAATGCCCTTCGCCCCGTGGTTGAGCACCAGGTACGACATGCAGCGCAGCTCTGCCGGCGTCGGGTAGCGGTTTTTCGATCCCTCCGGCGGGCAGCGATGCCCTTGCAGCACCGCGATGACCGGTCGCCCCTGCGCGGCCTTGACCGTGTCTCCCACTGCGGAGGCAACGCCCGCAAAGCTGTCGCAGACTCCCGACCCAATCGGGTACGGGTCCGTGCCGGCCATATCGCCACAGCGGGCGTAGCTGAGCACCGCGCCGGGCACCTCCTGCACGAACCCCGGGTGATCGGGGTCGCACTCGTGCAGCAGCTTGCACTCGCGCGAGATCAGGTCCGGCGACAGCGCGCACCCGGATGGCTCATCGACCGCGTAGTGCAGCAGCGTCGCCGGTTGGAGGCGAAGCTCCGAGGCCATGTGGCGGAGGTCCTCGAGATTGCGATCCTGAATGCGGACGTAGTCGCTAAGTTCCTGCAGCACCCACACATCCTCCCGGGCCGCCTCGTCCATGAAGGCTTTCTCGGCGGTGTTCGGCATCTGCGCGTGCCCGCCGTAGATCGGCCCGGTGGTGCAGTTGAAGCCCATCTGCTTGATCGTGGCGAGGTCATTCGCGCCCAGGTGGAAGCTGCCCAGCGGGAAGAAAGCCTTGCCGTTCGCAATGATCTCGCCCTTGCTGCCGGTGTGGCATGTCGAGGGCGGGCGCTTGATGTCCCGCACCTCGAGGTCCAGCGTCCGCTCCTCGCGCTCTGTGCCCGAAGTGGCGCTGGCGACAAGCTGCCAGCGGCCGGGGCCAAGCTTGGCGGCGGCCACATGGAACGACTGCGTGGCTGCTGCAGGACCTCCTGTCAGCGGGATGGTGCGGTCGCCGGACTTGACGGCCACCTCCAGTCGCGTCTGCCCCGCCGTTTCGGGTTGCATGGACAGGTCGGCTGTGGTCTCCAACTCGTCCTCCAGCGCGAAGACGTAGCGGTTGCAGCGCAGGGAGAGCAGCGGGGGCACGGTGCACTCATGCGCCAGCGACAGCCCCGGACCCGCCGATACGGTGACTGTGAAGCGTCCTCTGCCAGGCAGCGCGACCGCCACCGGCACGGTTCGTGTCGCGTGTGCGGGGACGAGCACGGCAGGGGGCCGGAGTGGGCTCGTTGCGCCGCCCCCGCTTGTCGCGATCTCCAGCCGCACGGCCTTCGCGGCGTCCGAGAGGTTCGTGACGACGATGTCGCCCTGCAACCGGCCAGGAGATGGCAAAGCTGCGGGGAGACGCGGGTATACGGTCAGGCCATTCTTCAACTGCCCGGCCAGCGCATATACGTTCTGCAGCGCGGGGGTGTCCAGCGCAAAGGTCGTGGTCACGATGAGCGCGCCGCGACCCACAGTGGCCCCGAGCATCAGCGCCGTGCCGGCTTGCGTGCGCAGCAGTACGGTCCATTTCTTCCCCCAGTGCGGGTAGTGCGCCCAGTAGTTGAAGCCCGCGATATCGTTCGGCGCCTTCAGCATCGGTGTTTGCTGCGTAGTGTCGAGCTGCGACCGCGCGCCCAGGGCCTTATGCACATCCTCATACGAGAAGTCGAAGTCCTGATCCATGACCTTGAGCCAGTCGCACATCGGCGCATAGGACATGTCGGTGAGCAGCACGACCCCGCCGCCCTCCAGGTATTTCCGCAACGCGGGGATATGCGCCGTCATGTCTTGCGCGTCGCCGTAATTCCAAAGCGATGTGGTGAGCAGTAGGTCATAGTCTCCCAGCTTTGGCATGAGCGTGGCGAGGTCGGTGTTCGCGTACTTGTCGAAGGCCCAACCCATTGCCTTCAGCCGGTCGTCGTAGTCGTTCCAACTGCGGTGATCGCCGTCGACGCCCGAGGATGACAGAACGACAGTCCGGCGTGGCTGGGCCGGCTGCGATGACGCGGGCACCGCTCCGAGAAGGGCAAGGAACAAAGCCGTCACCAGCAGGGATGCGTTTCCCGAACTGCAGCAGGCAGCGAAATCTCGTCTCATCGTCTTCCATTGCCTTGTCGTCACGGTTCCAAATCCTCCATATCGTGTCGCTTCCGCGCTGCCGCGGGTAATGCCACGCCCGGCGTCTCCGTCACACCAGCATCGCGCCCGGCGGTCGGATGCCGAAGCACTCCGCCGCGCCATCCAGCAGCGTGATCGCAATCCGCGTCTCGCCCTCGCAGGCCTCCACATCCCACTCGTCGATCTGCCCGCAGGCGAGGTCCCAGCGCGTCACTTTGCCTGTTACCGGCAAGATCAGCGTCCCCTCGTACTTCTCCTGCCCTTCGTTGACCACGAGGAACAATTCACCCTCTCGGGCTCGTCGCCGCGCGACCACGACCTGCTCCGAGGCCGGCTCGAGCCGCGCGATGGCCCACTGCATCGCCTCAGGCAGGATCGCGCTCGCCTCGCCCTC
The DNA here is from genome assembly GCA_964455745.1 of uncultured Armatimonadia bacterium. Taxonomy (GTDB): domain Bacteria; phylum Armatimonadota; class Zipacnadia; order Zipacnadales; family CAYWBK01; genus CAYWBK01. The sequence continues at coordinate 4,698 of CAYWBK010000023.1, read as the reverse complement.
CAGCACCGGGACCCCGGCGGCCTTCGCGCCGTCGATGATCGCCGCCGCCTCCTCCGAGGCCCCGCCCGGCGGGACGACCAGGCATCGGTACGCGAGGTCCGCAACGCGCAGCGCCCCGTCCGCGATCTGCGCCGACTGCAGCGCCACGTCATCCACCACGTCGAAGTCCACCTTCGCCCGGAAGAGCCGGTCGAGCACCTCGCGGAACTGCTTGCCCAGCCGTCCGGCCTCCGAGGCGTCCTCGTTCAGGCCGTTCCCCAGCGATGGTTCGACCTCCGTCGTCGTCACCCCGCGCACGGCATCGATCGGGTAGTAGACCGCCACCTGCCCGCATGGCCGGGTGTTCTCCAACATCCACGTCCAGCGGGTGATGTACTGCATCAGCGCCGGGATATAGGGCCAGTGGGCGCTTTGGAAGAACAGCGACGGCGGGGACTCGTGGAACCGCTCGCCCTCGATGGAGTAATAGAACGCGTGCGGCACAAAGCGCGTCACGCCGCGCACGAGCTGCCAGTCCGCCATCCGCCGCATCTCCGCGGGTGCGAGGCTCCAGCCCGTCGCGCCGTAAGTCTCCGTCAGCGCCTGCGACTTGCCCCGCGTGTGCGCCGCCGAGGACGCCAATTTCGGCACGATGCTGTCCGGCGCTCGCCGGTAGTCCTCGGCGATGAAGATGATGTCCAGCCCCGGCATGTCGTAGCCGTCCATCGCGCTGAAGTAGTCGGCATTCAAGCGCACATGGTCGACCAGCAGTTCCTCGTTGTTGACGTGCCCGACGAACTGCACCCCGTGCTCGTTGCACCACCGCTTCTGCGGCAGGTAGAAACGCTCCACGAGAAGTCGGCTGACGATCCGATAGAAGTCGCGGCGAACTCGTGGTCCTTCCGCCGGGTTGACGCCCGGCTGGAAGAGTTCCGGCAGGTGCGGCAGGAGGTCATATCCCACCCGCCGCTCGAACTCCTCGGGCAGATCGGGCGTCCAGATGACCGTCCTCGGCGCGCAGTCATAGAAATGGTTATAAAACCCCGGTTCGTCGCTGAACACCGCCGTCACGGTCGTCCCGAGGTGGTCGCCGAGGGCTTGCGCATAAGGCTCGTGCGTGGCCGCGATGAACGCCTCGGTCACCTGCGGATCGAGCAGGTCGGTATATAACCCCGGATTGTACGCCGGGTGCCACGGGGTATGCCGCTGCACAAACGCCATATCGCCGATAGTCGCCACCACCGGCCCCTCTGCTTCCGCCACCGGGACCATCGCCAGGCACTTCGCCTGCCCCTCCGGGTGGCGCTGCAGAACTGCGCCGCCCGCGTAACCTGAGGGCCAGTTGTCCTCGTCATACAGCCAGGCCTTCATCCCCAGGGCTGCGCACACTTCCACGCAGAAGACGATGCCCTCCAGCCACTCGTTCGACATGTACGGCACCGTATGCCCCTGCCGTCCGTGCAGGACGACCCCGCCGAGGCCGATCTCGCGCATGAGGTGAAGCTGCCGCTCCAACTCGCGCCGGTCCATGTCCTTATTCAGGAACCAGAACGGGACCGGGGAGAAATCAATTGGCGGCTGCTTGAGTTGTGATGCCAGTTCGGAAAGGGTTTTCATGGGTGTTCTCCACGGTGGTGTGCGTGCGCCTGTGGTGCGACACATCGGTGATTCTGACCACGAAGTCACGAAACGACACGGCAAGTCCCGGTAGGAGCTTTGTGGCCGTTTAATGTCCTTGAGTCTTAGTGGTCAATCCTTCCTTTGCTTCTGGCCGCATCGGGTCAGGATGGACGGGGCATTCGCTGAACCGCCCCCCACGGCCTCCCTCACTTGCCCGCGATCATGCCCTCCGTCACCAGCGCCTCCCCGCCCTTCGGCACGGCCAGCACTCGCTTGCCGCCCGGCCACTCGACCACCACCCGGTCGCGGTAGCTCGTGATTTTCAGCCGGTGCCCGTGGAAGACGTAGCCGTCGACGCCCGCGTAGGCAAGCCCCTTCGGCAGCGCAGGTCTCACATGCAGGCCGGCGATATCCACCTGCACGCCCACGAAGGCATACAGGAACGCGCACGGGGCGATGCCGCTTTCGGGGAACTCCCCCCAAACTCCGACCGACCCCGGCGGCCCGCCGTGATTGTTGATCTCCCCGTGGCACAGCGGGTTGCCCCCGACGAGGTGGTCAGGCTCCTCGAACCGCGCCACGATCTGGCGGAAGCGCGCCCAGGCGTCGTCCGGGCCGAGCGCCTGCGCGCGCGACATGATCTCATAGAAAGCGGTCCACAGGATCGCGCCGCCATCCTCGCACCAGTCCTCGTAAGCGAGGCGGTTGTACTGCTCCGCGCAGTGGCTGGTGTTCGACCGGGGCGCGAAGACCCAGCGCGAGAAAGTATCGCGCTTCCCCGACGCCGTCGGCTCATCGGTCATCCAGCGGTACATCCGGCGGGTCTTCTCCGCATCCGCGAGGCCGTAGGTCGCCGCAATCGTGTTCACATAGGTCATCCCCGGATCGTGCCTGCCGCCCGCCGCATCCACCCACCCAATGTACCGCCCGCGTCCATCGTCCCAGAAAGCGCGGTTGAACTCGGCCTTCGTCTGCGGAAGCAACTGCTCCAGTTCCGCTGCCCTGGCTTTGTTGCCCGTCGCGCGCTCCAACTCGGAGGCGGCCTTTAGCGCGGGCAGGAAGTACGCGTTGATGTATGCATCGTGATACCCGGCGGGGATGCAGTCCCAGTAGCTGCTCGCACACGGCGCCGGTCCCGCCGTGCCGCACACCCCGTTATGCCGGGGGCTGTCGATGGTCAGCAGGCCCTCGCTGCCGTGCAGCGTGGTCAGCAGATAGTCCGTCGCTTTGCGAACCGTCTCCAGCGACGCCTGCAGAAAGCCTCGATCCCCGGTAGTGCAATACCATCGCCAGCAGGCGAGGATGAACGGAGCATTCGAATCATAGTGGCGGCTGTCGAAAACGGAGCAGTCGCCGCCGTCCCATCCTCGCGATTCGCCTCGGCTCCAAATATATCCGTCAGGGTCGATGCGGTGGGTGAAGTGCAGAATCACCCGCTGGAGGGAGTCGTGTATCGGCCCGCCGACCCACGAAAGCTTCAATGCGTCCCATTCGTACCCGGAGGGGCAGGATTCATGGTTGGTCAAGAAGGTCAACAGGAACCGGTTGAGGGCGGGGTCAAGGCCAGGATCGGAAGTGAAGAACCTGGGGTAGTAGTCCGGGAGCCTGCTGTCGGGGGGGATGACGGCGATGCGACCGCCCGGCCCGAGCAGCATGCTGAGCCGATCCGGGTCCATGCGCGGCTGCAGGCCCTTGCGCCCATGGGCGACGCGCAGGTCATAGCTGGCGGTGCCGTGCAATTGCGCCGTCACGCAGGCGGGTTCGAGCGCCCAGTCGGCCTCGATGCGCTTGAAGGCCTCCACCGGCAGCCAGTACCCGCTGTCGGTGAACAGATACCGGAACGGGGTGATGGCGGGGTCGTTCGTGTCATAGCCGTCACGCCGCCAGGGGAACTCCAGCGCCAGCGCGGGCTGGGTCCCCGCAATCGCCTGCTCGCGCAGCGTCGCCTCGCATCGCAGCTCTGGACCGACCGCCTGCACCTGCCAGTCGGCGATCCCGACATCGGCCATCGCGTACCCGAAGCGCCAGTCCTTGCCCGGCTGGGGCTGCCCGTTCACGTAGGCGGTCCCGCCCGGATAGACATCCGTGTTGCACCCCCACCAGTAACACCCGCCGCGTTTCTGCCCGATCTCGAGGTAGTAGGTCCCCGGCGGAACCGGCTCGGGAAGCGCGAGGTGGACATCGGTGTCGTTAGGTACGGGCCGGACGAGCCTCGAAGCCACAACCGCACCCGACGGCCCGTCCCGCCGCAGCGTGAAGGTCACTGCCGAATCGGGCACTCCGCTGCAGGTCAGAAGCGCCCACACATCGCACAGCCAGCCGCCGCCGGCAGGGACGGTGAAGCTCTGCCCCAAAGTGCCGGTAGGCGGGAGGTCCTCTCCGTGATCGAAAGGCCCGTTGTATCCGCCTGTCGCGACTCCGGGCAGGCAATAGCGCCCACCAACGAAGCGGACGGTATCGCCGTCAACCTCGACACGCCCCGGCTGCATCTGCCGGAAAGGCCGCAAGACCGCGCCACGCGCCGCGTAGTGCCCCTTGCCCGTAGGATCGAACTGCACGCGAACGCAGCCCTCGCCCGCAGTGACTCGGAGATAGCCGTTGCCGTCGGCCCGCGCAATGGGCAACATGCACAGTCCGGCGGCCAGCAGCCCGCCCAGTCTCATCAGCAGTCGGCATTCACCTGCGCGCATCATCTCGGCGCCTCCGTCTGGATGACGACACCCGTCGGTTCGCTGCAGCCCCGCCTGACCCCTTCTGTGCGAGCAGGCGCAGAAATGGGCTGGCGCAGGGAACCAGGGGCCGAGAGGCGAACCCCAAAGACTCAGTGGCCGCGACAATCCTGTCGCGGATGGCCGTGGGGACGCCCCCCTATCCCACTCAGCGGACGGCGACCCCACTCCAACCTTCCCCGCAAGCGGGAAGAGAGTCTGCCTCGGAGTTTCCGCGTGGGGCGGGCGTCTCGCCCGCCGCCGTTGCCGTTAGCCATTCTCCCCTCCACGCGTGGAGGGGAGAATGGCATAGGCGCTAAGTTAGGCGGCGCGGGTCGTGTGGAGGGGCTAACATGAAACGGCCCGCCGTTTGGCGAATGATATTGCGTCA
>CAYWBK010000022.1:0-26114 GCA_964455745.1 uncultured Armatimonadia bacterium | reverse complement strand
TGTCTCTGTGGTTCAACGCCGTTCGCCTTTCATCGTGACGGTCAGCCTCTGACAAGATCCCGAGCGCTTCGTCTGCCGGTTGTCAAAGCGGCGCAGTACTGATACGTGATCGGCGGTAGTTGGGCCGTATTCAACGGCCAGAGGACAGGCCGTCGGGGCTATGCTGCTACGGAGCGATCCGTCATGCCGCAATCCTCCAAATCCTATCAATCCTGTTCTCTTGCCGTTCCCTGACGCCACGCTTGCGGCAGTCCTACCTACAATCAGCGGGCGGACCCTAGGCGTATGGCAGGAGCGTCGTCCGCCGCAAACAGCATCCGCACGAGACGAACTCTCCCATGCGATTCCGTGAACCCGGCAGGTGCCCGCGCGACGGCGACGAATGTAGCCGCCGCAGCTTGACGTGCGGGGCTGTCGGCGTGAACGTCGGACACCAGGTTCGGCAGGCCTACCCCATGACCCGTAATGAATTCCTCAAGTCACTGGCGCTCGGCACTGTTGCTCTCGCGGGCGGCTCGGGCGCGGGCGTTTGGGCGAGGCCGGCCACGGCTGGCATGCCGACGACATCCACAAGACCGGGAGGCAGACCGTTGAAAGGCCCTATCTTCAATCAGGATGACAGCGAGTTTTTCTTCGTCCGTCCGCCGGAAGAGGTCAGCGGCGAGGCTGTGGACGCGTGGGTCGACAGCATCGCGGCCGCCGGCGTGGGCACGATCTTGTCATGCGTTTGCGCGATGCGCACCAATTACGCCAGCCGGGCCTGGGAGCCGCGCTGGACGGGCTACGATCCCCACGGGCCGGACGACCAGCCGGTCCTCGCCCACCTGCCAAAGGACAACATCCCCGCAGTGCGCAAGTGGGTCGAGTCGGAGAAGCGGCTTGCCGACCTCGGCATCAACTTCCACGAGCGCGCCTTCGCCCGCTGCAAGACACACGGCATCGGCGCATGGGCCAGCATCCGCATGAACGACCTGCATGATTGCGATTTGCCCGACAGCCCGCTGCTCAGCGGATTCTACAAGGACCAACGCGACCGGGGCTTCCTGCGGGTGCCGTATCGAGCGGGCGGATGGCCGGAGCGCGCCCTGGACTGGGGCCGCAAGGACGTGCGGGATCACTACATGGGCCTGGTGCGTGAGGTGCTGGCCTTCCGCGGGATCGAGGGCCTCGAACTGGACTGGATGCGCTTCGGCTGGCACTTCCAGATGGGCCGCGAGTTGGAGGGCGGAGCGATCCTGACGGACTGGATCGGCGAGGTGCGCCAGTTGTGCGAGCACGCCGCCGCCCGCGAGGGGCACCCGGTGCGCCTCGGCTGCCGCGTACCCTCCGACCCCGAGACCGCGCGCCTGCTGGGAATGGACGGCGTCACGTGGGCCCGCAAGGGCCTGGTGGACCTCCTCGTGCCGACACCGTTCTGGGCCACGTGCGAGTTCGATATGCCGATGCAGGAGTGGAAGCGACTGCTGGAGGGCACGAACTGCACGCTGGCAGGGGGGCTGGAGATCCGCTACCAGCCGTTCCCCGCCGCGCCCGCGACGACGATGACCCCCGAACTGGCAGCCGGGGCGGCGATGGCAGTGCTGGATGGCGAGGCCGACCTCGTGTATCTCTTCAACTACTTCGCGAAGGGCCACCTCGACAACCTGTGGTCCCACGAGTCGTTCAACCGCACGCTCAGTGCGATGCGAGACCTGAAGGCTCTAACCCCTCTCCCCCGCCGACACGCGGTCACCTACCGAGACATCATCGCACCAGGGCATCCGAGCGGCTACCTGCTCCCCGCGGGGGGCGGCCTGGGCATCTTCCGCCTCCAGACAGGCCCGAAGCCGACCGGGCGCAAGGTGCAGGTACTGCTGGAACTCGAAGCCGAGGGAAACACCGAGCCGGCGGCGCCCAAGGTGCGGGTCAACGCCATCGAATGCGGCAACCCGGAGCGTCAGGGTAAGGGTGTGCTCCTCTACACCGTACCCGCCGAGGCTCTCGCCGACCACGAGACGGTCATCGAGGCGATGGGTTCGAGCGGGAGGATAGACAAGGTGGAGGTGGTCATTGCGGGCGTGTAAGGCGGGGCGGACGAGGCCCGGGCGCGGGGTGTGCGCATGACGCCGCTTCCGCGCGGCGCAGGCGTCTCACCCGCGAGCCCGGGCTGCCTGCGCCGCCTACTTCACATGGACCACCGTCTCCGTCTCCAGCGACTCGATCGCCGCTTGCAAGACCTTCTGCGCCGCGAGGCCGTCCGCTCCCGATCCGTCGATGTCCTCCGGCGCAACCCCCTCATCGACCTGCTCCACGAAGCGCCCGATGCGCGCGCGGAACGTGTCGTTGAAGTCCCTCATGCCGCCGAAGAGGTTGGCGTTCGTGTAGACGGTCTTCTCCAGGCTGTCGGCGGGGTAGAGAGTCACCTGGCTGAAAACGTCCTCGATGACGAAGCGCCCGCCGGTTCCGGCGACCTCGCACCGCTCCATTGGATGCCCTCGGGCGATGTCGTAGCTGCCCGTCAGCGAGCCGACGACCCCGTTCTTGAAGCGCATGTTGAACTGCGCGGTGGACCAGATCTTCCGTCCGGGAGCCTTCACCGCGAAGCACTGCACGGCTTCGATGTCGCCGCAGAAGTAGCGCATGATGTCCACCGTGTGCGGGTGTAAGGCCTTAAGCTGGAAGTACGGCGAACTCTCGCGTGGGTTCATGATCCACATGCCCATGTTGACGAAGAGAAGCGTCCCCAGCCGCCCCTCCTCGACCCACTTCTTCGCGAGCCGGTGCGCAGGGTTGAAGCGGTGATTGAAGTCCACGCCGAAGCAGCGGTTCTTCTCCTTCGCCTTGGCCACCATCGCCTCGGCGTCGGCGATCACGTTCGAGATCGGCTTCTCGCACAGCACGTGGCAGCCGCCCTCGAGTGCCTGAATTGTCGGCAGGCAGTGCTCGCTCCCGTACTCCTCGCCGCCGGTGGCGACGCTGCAGATGTCGGGGTGCAGGGCATCGAGCATACTCTCGACGCTGTAAAATGCCGGTACGCCGAGGCGCTGTGCGGTGGCATCGGCGCGCTCGTGGATGAGGTCACAGACTCCGACCAGATCGGATAGTGGGTTGTCCTTGTGGATGTCGGCATGGAGGTTCCCGATAGGCCCCAGGCCGATGACGCATACTCGTTGCATGAGACAGTCTCCTCCGGAACGGCAAACGCTGAACTCGGAACGCTGAACGCAGAATCAACGGCAATTACGGCAATAACGGCAAAGACGGCAAAGACGGCAAGAACGGCAGGGACGGATAGTAGTGCAACCGTCGGTGGGGTGACTGTCCGATCCAGCCGTCTGGCCGTCTGCGGTTGCACTACTGGGCGACTACTGTCCTCGATAACTCGTAGGCGGTGTCGAAGGCTAAGGTCAGCTCCTCCATCGAGCAGTGATCCTGGACGAAGTGTGTGGTACAGAACAAGAGGCCGCCATCGGCGAACATCCGCATCACGCGCTCGATCTCGGATCGCAGGAAGTCCAGCTTCCCGAACCCGATCGTGGTCTGGACATCGAGGCCGCCCATCACCGTGAACTTGCGGATGTAGTTATCCTTGAAGTCCTTCAGGCTCATGCCGGCGGATTCCTGCCACGGGTGGAAGACATCATAGCCCAGGTCGATGATCCCGTCGATGACCTGGTTCACGTTCCCGTCGCTGTGCAGGCTCAGATAAGCGCCGGCGGCCTTCACCGCGTCACAGGTGATCTTGTGGGCTGGGTAGATCAACTCCCACCACGTTTTCGGGCTGAACATCAGGCCGACTTGCGCGCCCCAGTCGTCGGAGATGTGCACCATGTCCACGCCGATCTCCACGCAGTTGAGGGCGAAGGCGCGGTTCCACTCCGCCTGCCTGCGGTAGACCTCCCGCAGGTCGTCGGGGTACAGCGCGAGATACGTGAGGTGGTTCTCTATCCCGAACACGCCGTTGAGGCACTCGAAGATACCGGGGGTCTGGACGTAGACGAAGCGACCACGCTGCTCCTTGTGATGCTGCACCTGGGCCACGATGTCCGCGTAGGTGGCGCTGTCGTTGGGATCGAAGAGTTCGATGCCCAGGAGCGCGTGGGGCTCAATGGGCCAGCCGGTCGCGCGGCCCAACTCCTCCAGCGCCTCTTGCGGGTAGGGTGCAGGCCCGCCGAACAGGTGCGCGAAGTCGAACTCGTAGTGGTCCTCGAAGGCGGCGACCGAGCCGAAACGCTCGGTGATAGGCTCGGACAGGTTGGCGCTCACCCATCCGTAGATGGGGATGCGGTCGGGTTTGCGGTGTTCGATGACAGCGATGACGCGATCTCTCGACAACATGGACAACTCCATAGCGGTGGTTTGTGGGGGCAGACGTACACGGAAGGGCTACGGTTCGCTCAAGATCGAAGAATGTCCTTCCGCCGCCGGCGGATTCCCCTGCCAAATCGGGAGGACAATGGCCGCCCGCTCCCGAACGCTCCCGCCGCACCCATCTCACGTTCCACTCCGGTGACACGATGACCCCACTCAGAGCCGCTCTCACTGCCGCAATCCTCTGCATCGCCGCCGCGTTCGCCGCCGCTGACGGGTATGCGCTTCACCCGTACTCCTATCACGAGGGTTTCGAGGGCGCGGCTCCCCAGGTCGGGCTATGGGCCAGTAACGGCGACAGCACGGTCAACTTCCTCGGCCCCACGGAGGAGCAGGCCTTCGAGGGTAAGCGCTCGCTGAAGCTCGACGTGACGCTCAAGAGCGGATCGTACCACTACTGGGGCGTGCCGGTGCGGGTGCCTTGCGCGGGGCATCTGAAGCTGTCGGCGGAGGTGCTCGTGGCCGAGGGCACCACGGCCCGGGTCGGCTTCGGCACCAACATGGTCTACCCGCCGACCCAGCATTCCGGCTGCAGCGCCGACGCGACTTTCGACAAGCCGACGAAAGGCTGGCAGCGCGTCGAGATCGACCTCGTGGCACGCGGTCGCCAGGGGGCAGCCGAGGTCATGGGCGGCTACACGGCTACGGTGACCGGAGACGACGTGGGGGCCTTCCTGGACCGATGGTCGATCTTCATCTATGGGGAAGCCGGGCAGCGCGCGGTGGTTTACCTCGACGACGTGCGTATCGAGGGCGAGGCCCCGTCCGAGGAGGACTACACGAAGGACATCAACGCCCGGTGGGCGGCCAATCAGCAGCGCCTGCAGAAGCGCATCGACGGCTGGCAGACGCAGCTTGCCGAGGCGAGGCAGGCCTTCACGAAAATGCCGCCGGTGCCTGACGCTTACAGCCAGGATGTCGACTCCGCAAAGGCCAGCGTCGAGCGGGCCGACAAGCTGATCCAGGCCATCGCCAAGCAAGGGTACGGCTCGCGCAACGACATCAGCGACATCGAGGCTGCGCTGTTTGTGGCGCAGTATGCCCCGGAAACGCTGAACGCGATCGTCGCGGGCAAGGCGGCGGGGCAACCGTACCTGGTCTATGCGCCGCGCGCCATCACCAATGCCCGCCTCCTGCCGCAAAGCTTCCCCATTCCCGCTCGGATCGCCCGCGAGGTTCGCTGTTCAGGCTGCCGGGGGGAGTACGAAGCGACATCGGCGGCGGTGTATGCCCTCGACGAAGTGAAGGGGCTGCGCGTAACAGCCGGCGACCTCAAAGGCCCCGGCGGCACGATTCCGGCGAGCGCGGTGGACATCTTCGCCGTCAAGTGCTGGTATCAGGCCGGCCAGGAGGTCTGGGACGTGACCCACAAGGCGCTCGTCCCGGAGTTGCTGCTGAAGGACGACGGCCTGGTGCGAGTCGACTTGGAGAAGCAGGAGAACTACCTGCGCAGCACCGCCCCCGACGGCGCCGAGACGTACCTATGGTGCAGCGGGCCGACCAGCGAAAATCTGCGCGACGTCCGTCCGCTGGACAGTGTGAGCCTCCAGCCGGTCGACATCTCCGCCGGCTCGCTGAAGCAATTCTGGCTGCGCATCCACATCCCCGACCGCGCCCGCGCGGGGCTTTACGAGGGCAAGCTGTCGTTCGCGACGGCCGCCGGCGCCCGCGACCTTCCCCTGCGCGTGCTCGTGCACCCCTTCGACCTCGCCCCGCCGCGCCTGACCTACTCGATCTACTACCGCGGCGTTCTCACGCCCTCCGGGGAAGGCACGATCGGCTCCGAGGGCAAATCCGAGCAGCAGTATCGGGCCGAGCTGGAGGACATGAAGGCTCATGGGGTCCTGTACCCCACGAACTACCACGGCTGGGACGACAACCTGCGGCGGGTCTTGCAGATTCGCAAGGAAGTCGGCCTGCCGACCGATCGCTTCTACAACCTCGGCTGCGGCGTAGGGGTCGTCACGAGCCCGGCGGACACCGACAGGCTGAAGGCTGATGTGCGCAAGTGGACCGATGTCTGCAGGCCCTACGGCTACAAGGACCTGTACTTCTACGGGATGGACGAGGCCACCGGCGATGCGCTCAAATCGCAGCGCACGGCATGGAAGACGGTGCAGGAGGCGGGGGGCAAGACATTCGTCGCGTGCTATGCAGGCACGTTCGAGGCGATGGGGGGCCTGCTGAACTGCGCGGTCCTCGCGGGCAAGCCCGACCCCGCGCAGGCCAGGAAGTGGCACAGCGTCGGCTCGGAGGCCTTCTGCTACGCCTACCCGCAGGTCGGCAACGAGGAGCCGGAGACGTACCGGCGCAACTTCGGGCTGGTGCTATGGAAAGCCGGCTTCGATGGCGCGATGGACTACGCCTACCAGCACGGCTTCGGGCACATCTGGAACGACTTCGATGACAAGACCTACCGCGACCATGTCTTCGCATACCCCACCGTCAACGGAGTGGTGGACACGGTCGAGTGGGAGGGCTTCCGCGAGGCCGTCGAGGATGTGCGCTACGCGGCGACCCTCGAGCAGGCGATCAGGGCCGCGCCGCCCGGCAAAGCGGGAATCGCGAAGCAAGCGCGCGAGTGGTTGGACACCGTAGACCCCGCCTCCGCAGACTTGTACACCGTCCGCGAGAAGATGGTGGCGTGGATTGGCAGACTGAAGGCGTAGAGGGGAGACAGGCACGCCTGCCAGGCTACCTCGCGGCCTTTGCCGGCTTCCAGTCGAGGAAATACACCGCCCCATGTACGTCGGTCAGCTTCGTCGGCGTGCCGCCCGCTGCCGAAACGACGAAGAGCTGCGTGTAGTTGCCCTCCCACGAGACGAACGCGAGGCGCTTCCCGTCAGGGCTCCAGGCAACGCGGGCGCACGGGGTCTTGCGGAAGGTGATCTGTCTCTGGTCGCTGCCGTCGAGGTTCATCGTGTGCACCTGCGGCACGCCGTCCTTCACCGCGATATAGGCGATCTTAGCGCCGTCAGGCGAAAGCGCGGGGCCATCGCTGGAGCCGTGAGCGTCTTTCGGCGACAGGCGGAACTCCACATAGGCATTGCCGGTCGTCAGCCGCCTGAGGTCGTGCCCATCCACGCCAACGCGATACACGTCCCCATCCCGGCGGAAGAACACGATGGTCTTGCCGTCAGGGGTGAACTGCGGGCAGTAGGACTCTGGCAGGTCAGGCGTCAGCGTGGTGAACTCACCGTTGTCCAGCCGTTTGAGCGCCAGCACATAGCCCCGAGCCGTATGCGCGAACACCACGGAGCGGTTGTCGGGGCTGATGTCGGCCATGTAGTGATAGCCTATGTCGGGGGCGATCAGCCTGGGCTCCGAGCCATCCGGGTTCATAATGCCCACCCGGCCGATCTGGCCGTCGTGGAACGTGAACAGCACTTTCGTGCCGTCGCGCGAGATCCTGTAGCCATATCGGTCCCCGGGAGGAGTGTGCTTCGCGGTCAGGTTCTGGATCTGCAGGCCGTCTTCGTGGCACCGGAAAATGGCGGCGTGGCCGCCCGTGCGCGCCTGGAAGTAGACCCACCGACCGTCGGGGCTGTAATGCGGGAAGTCGCCCTTGCCGTCCACACTTACCACAACTCTCGGCTTCCCGCTGCCGTCGACTGGGACGAGGTAGATGGCGCTGGTGAACGGGGGCGTCGCCACCCCGCCCGGAACGTCGCTCGTGGCGTACTCCCCTTCCCACTGCCTGACGGAGTACACGATCAGGTCCTGCGAGGCATTTGCCACTGAGACACCTCCGATCGCCAGAAGCACGAACATTACCAAAGCAACTGCCATCATTGGGCGCACACTCGCCCCACGCTGCCATCGTGTCATGGCGCGTGGTTTCCCTTGCGGCCTTTGTGAGACCTGCCAGCCGACGAGGTGCGGGAGGTACTGGCCCCGATGACGGCGCATTGCCTCATCGCCGGCGCGCCTTTGCGAGTCGCCAACGCGCTATGGCTTCACTTGCCTGCAATGTGTACGCGGACGCCACGAGGATGACGGCGATGCCGACTACGAAGACTCGGAAGCACGAGATGGTGATGGGGGCACCGACATGAAGACGTAGTCGTCTGGTGCCTTCGTGACTTCGTGGTCTATCCTCTCCTCAATTCCGGCTGCCAGGGAGGACCCGCGATGAAGCTCAAGGATGTCGGTTGGGTATGGGAGGGGCAGGGCCTCGACCCCGGGGTCGATCCCTCGATTCTGGGGGTGGGCGATGGTTGCCGGTATTTCGGCCTCACCCGCGCCAACTACATGTTCCATCCGAACACCGAGTTCGCGATGAGCCACATGTCGTGGCTGGACGAGGTGACCTGCGACATCGCCAAGTGGCGCTACAAGGATACACCCGCCGGCGGCGCCGATCACTGGGTCGATGCCGCGCCCGAGACCGTGAAGAGCGAGGCGGCGCTGGTCAGCCGGCTGTCTCTGGCTTACCCCAATGTCACCGGCGCTTTCCACGACGACATGCTGGGGTTGATCCGGCGCGAGGGCGTCACTCCGGAGCAATACGCCGACATCTATGCCGCTGCCAAGAGCGCCAACCCGAGGCTGAAGCTGTGGGTCGTGGTCTACACGCACGAGCTTGAGGCTCTCGAGTGGGCGGACTTCGAGCCTTTCATGGACATCGTAAACCTGTGGGTTTGGCGGTCGGAGGAGCTGGTCGATCAGGACGCGGCCATTGCGAAGTGCCGCGAGCGTTTCCCTGGCAAGCCGCTGGTCATGGGCTGCTATCTGCGCGATTACCCCCACGCCGCGCCGGTGGCGATGGATTCGCTAAGGGCGCAGTGGGATTCGGCGCTGCGCGGCCTCGAGGCCGGCGCGCTCGACGGCTTCTCGATCCTGTCCGCAAACCTCATCGACGGCCAACTGGAGCAGGCGAACTGGATCCGCGACCTGATCGCGGCGAACTCGTGATGGGGACGGGCAGAGACTGACTTCATCAGGGATACCTGGACCGGAGGCAATGACGATGGCTGACACCGTAACCGTCAAGGTCGTGCCCGACGGCGAATCCGCGACCTCATCCGCCGACTGCCGGCGTATGCTCATCGGCCCAGGGGTGAACCAGCCCGACCCGCACCCGGGGTACGCCGGGTTCGTCGGCTGGCAGTGCCCGATACGGCTGCGCAACGGCGTCTGGCTCGTCAGCTTCTCCAGCGGCTACTGGCATGCCTCACCCCCGACACCCCTGCGGGTCGATGCCGAAACGCTGGAGGAATGGGTCCGTCTCGGCTTCCCCACTAACGTGGATGCACCGACCGGCGGGCGTGCGATGCTCATACGCTCGGGCGACGAGGGCGTCACCTGGAGCAAGCCACGCACGATCATCGACACTCCCTGGGACGACCGATCTCCGGCGCTTTTGCAGCTTCCCGACGGCGTGATCCTGTGCTCGTTTTTCACCTACAGTGGCGCAGACGCTCGGAAGCACCCGAAGCTGGCTCACCGCACCAACATCGTCCGCTCCTTCGACGGCGGACGCACCTGGGAGCAGACTCCCCGCCTCCTGCCCTCTCCCTTCATCGCCGACGCCACCGATGGGCCGCCGATCCTCCTCCAGGATGGCTCCGCCCTCCTCGCCGTCTACGGCGCGCCGAAGGAGGGCGGCCCTGAGCAGCAGGCCATTTTCCGCACTGCAGATTCCGGGGAGACGTGGGAACTCCTGTCGGTGGTGAAGGCGGACCACGAGTTGAGTGAGGAGGGGATTGCCCAGTTGCCGGACGGGCGGCTGGTGATGATCTGCCGGCCCGAGGGAGACATCACCTGGTCGGACGACGGCGGGCGGACTTGGACGCCGCCGGTCACTTTCGGCATGAGGATGTACGAACCCGGCCTGCTGGTCCTCCAGGACGGCACGCTGCTGTGCCTGCACGGATCGTACGGAGCCGGCGGCTTCCGCGCGATCTTCAGCACCGATGGAGGCCGGACGTGGATCGCGCCCGCCGCCGACCACGGATTCGCCGTGGACCCGACGGTGTATGGGTATGGCCGGGGGATCGTGCTCCCGGACGGCTCGGTGTTCGCCGCCTGCATCCACACCGGCGGTCATACCACCGAAGACGCGCAGACCGAGGCACTGTGGGGCATACGGCTGCGTGTCCGCGCCGACCATTCCGGCATCGACGTGTTGCCCGCGCCGCGCTGAGCGAATCAAGGCTCGGGGTGTCGGTCGGGGCTCCTGAGGCAATGCTCGCATCGTCTCAGGAATACCGAGCCGACGGCGTCTTGCGCGCATGGAACCCAAAGGACCAACGGGCTCTCGTCGTCTGCCGGGCGAATGCGCAGGCCGGCCAGCGGCATCCAGTTCGGGAGCCTAGTCGTCGATGCGCGCTGAACCGGCGCTGCGTCCGTTGGCGCGCACCCCCGGCCTCGATCTCTATCCCAGTCCCGCGTCCTGGACCATCTTGATGACCTGATTGCGGGCCTCATCGCCCTCGGCCACGAGCTTGCCGTCGGGTCCGTAGATCTTGATGTGCGGGATGGACTGCAGCCCAAACTGCCGAACTGTGTCCGATTGCCAGTCGATGCCCTTGTGGTCTGGGTGGTTGATATCGACCTTGACCAGATAAAGGTCCGGGTTCGAGTCGGCAAGGGCCTCCAGGTAGGGCGCGAAGGACATGCACGGACCGCAGTAGATGCTGAAAAAGTCGACGATGTTTGTCTTGCCGGGCACGAGAGAGGCAGGCAGATCGATCTTCTCCCCGTGTCCGATGATCTTCATGTTCTTGATCCCCAGAACCTTGCGACGCTCCTCCTTTGCGTGCTTCAGTGCATCTCCGGTGAGGGTTCCGGTCCTGATCGCGCGGTCGTACGACAGTGCCATCAGCAGCCTGTGCGCTTCGGCCAGCAGGAGCAGGTCGGCTGCCGGGAGCTTGTCCAGGCCCGTCGTGTTGCCGATGCTCAGCGCGGCTTGTAAGTGCGTCTCGGCGTCGGCGAGATTGTCCGCCTTGATCAGCCCCTGCGCGGCGGTCACTTCGTCGGCGATGGTCGCGCCCAGCGCCGGAAGGGCGCATGCGAGCAATACCGAGGCAACTACTATTGCGGCGATGTGTCGGTTCATCATGGTCTCTCCTGGCAATTCAGATTGCGCCCCCCCGGTATTGCTATCCGCCAAGCCGGGCCGCCGTCAGCCGTAGCCGGCACGGTAGCAACCGGACGTATTGCAGTCATTTTCGCCAGTATTGCGAAGATTCCTTGTCAAAACGGCTCTTCCTCAATGTGTGTGGGTAGCTTGATCCCGCCGGGGCGGGACTGAACAGATCACCTCGGCACGTAGTCGCTATCCGTGCCGTCGCGTCCGCAGGACGCCCGGCCCCGCCGCAGGCGGGGACCCTCAGCCGGATGCTTCAGCGTCCGGTTCGAGGCCGACAATCAATGCCGTCCCGTCCGCAGGACGGGTGGCCGAAGGCCCTACAGCCCGCGTCAGCGACGACTTGGGCGGCTGCGCCGCCACCCGTCCTGCGGACGGAAACACCTCTGCTACCGGCTCAGAACCGAGCGCTGAAGCGCCCGGCTAAGGGCGCGCTTCGCGCCAGGCGTCCTTGCGGACGCGACGGCAACGGCCTCACCCACAGCGGTCGACTATCGCCCTCGCCAGGACCAGTTCATGGCATCTACCCGCACACATCGAGGAGGAGCCTGTCAAAATTACCGATACACCCTCAACTCATGGATCGACCAGTACAGCCCTCCGGATACTCCGGCCGGTCCCGTTTGCGTGAAACGGACGTACCGGGCCGTGGTCTCCGGCAGCACCAGCTCGAGCACTCCTCCGGGAGCCGCTCCCCGCGTGTCCGGCAAGGATGCGACCTCCCGCCACGCGGCCCCGTCGTCGGAGGCCTCTATCTTCAGCCCGCGCGGATAATCGCCCGGCGAGCCTGCGCTGTCGAGCACCACGCGGGAGAAGGTCTCCTGGGACCCCATGTCGATCTGGTACCACTCTCCCGGCTTCTGCGGCTCGCCGGAGGTCCAGCGCGTGCCGGGGTCGCCGTCGAGCGCGGCGCGCGGGTCCCCGCCTATGCTGCACGTGCCGATCCACTTATCGCGGGGGAGCTCGTGCCACTGCCGCAGAGCCGGCGTCGCCGTAATGCGCAGGTCGTCCATCGGCTGCCCGGCCGCGTCGACGAATCGCGCGGTCAGCCCCCAGTTGCCCGACAACTGCGCGACCTTGACCACCACACGGTTCCAGCCCGACTGCAGGGCGACGCCCGAGACCTTGAACTGATCCGGCTCAACGGGGCCGATATGCCCGTTGGACAGGACCTCCTTGCCGTTCACCCACGCCTTGATTCCGTCGTCGGCGCCCAGCCACAGGTTCGCGGTCCGGGCCTGCTCGGAGAAGACGTATGTCGCCGCGTAGACGTCCGCATTCGTCATCTCGCCGAACATGTCTTTCGCCGCGAAGTCGACCGTTTGAGTGGGCGACAGGTATGGATACCAGACTCGGCCCGCGCTCACAAGCCCCGGTTCGGGCCGAACGTCCGCTTCGCTGCCGATGTAATCCTTGTCGAAGGCTTCCTGAAACGAACCGGCCTGGAACGCGCCGCACAGAAGCCACGAAGCGATGAACCCGTTCGCATCGACATTGAAAGCTGTGAGGTCCTCGGTCTTCGTATTCCCGGGGGCGATGCCGACGTTCAGATTGGTGAGAAGCTGCGAGGCGAAGCGCGCCTGCTTCGTCACTCGTGGATTGCACAGCACCTGGTTGATGACGATGCGTTTCCCCTGCCACGGCATCACCAATAGCCCGCACTGCGGTGTGAAAGGCGCGCGCTCGGAGCGGATGATCGCCGCAGTCTTGATGTTCTCGCCCTCGAACGTCCACAGTCGCCAGTCGGTGTGGTTCGTCACCAACAGCCGCTTGGCGTCTGCCGCGCCGTCAACCGCGTACTGCATAACCGGCCGCGGGCCATCTTTCTCGATCCCGTACAGGTCCGCGTGCTCCACGCCTGTCAGCAACGGGTCGTCCTGCCCCCGGATAAGTTGCACAGCCTCGGTCTTCGTCAGCTTCAGCGCCCCCGCCGGTGGCAGCACCGCCGCCAGGGCTTTCTGCGCCTCCGGCGTCATGTTCCACACCACCACCGTTTTGGCCGCCTCCACCACCTGTTTCGCGCGCTGCACTTCCGCCGGGTCGGTCGGCGGGCGCGATCCATCGAGAATCACTGTATGCGCCGCCGTGTCCGCAACGGCTGCGCCCAGGACATGCAGGCTCGGCGTCAGCTTCGACGACTTCCCGGCGAAGCATACCGCAGCTTCCGGGACACCGCCTCCTGCGCTGCCCATGTAGGCCACCGCATTTCGCAGCAGCACCGCCGCCGTCGGCTCCTGCGCCGCTCTAGCGACGAGCGGCAACTCCGTCAGGATCATCCTGCCGCCGCCGACCCTGGCCTCGAGCATCGCGGTCTCGGCATCGCGGCAAGTCACCAGCGGGGTCACACCGTACCGGGGGACGCCGGCGAACGTCGCGCCGCCGATTCCGTTGTCCGGGGCCCAATACCGTAGCATCTCGGGCGTCACGCCCTGCAAGATCGGGTGCGTCGGCGCCTTGGCGAAGGCGATGCCAAAGCCGCCTCCCGCGCGGGACATGACGCCGCCGGGGCCGCCGAATCCGGGGTTCCCGGCCAGCGCCAGCACTCGTCCGCCGGTTTCAAGCTGCTTCTCAATCGCCTGCGCGGCCTCGTCATTGGCCCCCGCGCCCTCACCGATGACCAGTATCCCCGGTGCGGGCGGGACGACATCGGCCTCCAGCTTCTCGACCCGCACGCACGACACGCGCATTCCCTCCAGCAAACGCGCGGTCTTGCCCTGCGGGTCGTAGACCCTCACCCCGACGGGCCCGCCCGCAATCGGCATCTGGGTCAGCGTTCTGGGATAGACGCGCAGCGGGAACACCTGCCGATACGCCGGCTCAGCGTCGCCTGCGCGCAGCAAGCTCACCGCCAACTCGAATGCGTCTCCCGACGCAGACTGCACTCCGGGCACCGGGCAGCGCAGTTCGATGTCCTTCATTTCCCCTGCCCCCATCTTGCCCACCTTGGCTGTGCCATGTCGCCCGTCCTTGCCGCCCGCTCTCTGCAGCGACCAGGCCAGCGACAAGTCCGAGGCCTGCAGGACGTCGTTGTGCACCGTGAAGCGCCTCACCAGCGGCGCGCCGTCATACACCTGCTGCGAGCGCTCGCGCACGAAGAACCGCACCGGCTTGAAAGCGTCAGCGACATGATCGTGGACGGGGTTCGGGATGAACTCCGGCAGTTTTGGGTCGCGCCCGCCGTTGAGCATCGTGCAATACGCGCCCAGCCGCTCCGGCTTCATCCCCGGTGCCGTGAGGTCTTTGTATCGGAAAGTCAAGCCCTGGAAGTTGAGGGGTTCGAGGCCGTACCAGGCGATGTTGAACACCGTCGCGTACGCCGCCCATTTGCGGTACCCCTCGATGTTGTCCGCCTCCTCTTCCCCGATGAGATCGAGACGGTCGTGCGAGGACAGGTACGCCCGGTCGCCGCCGCGGTACGCAAACTCCGGCGGCACCGAGTAGAACATGCTGCCGGACTCGCCTATGGTGTGCGTCTTGTTCGGCATCCCCGGGTCCCCCGGCCCGGGGTAGTGCCACGAATAGATCGGCAGCCTCCCGCCCAGGTCGTTGTCCCCGTCGCTGGAGACCTCGCGCGTCGGGTCGAGGGCCTTCACCTGCCGGGCAAGCTCCGCGTAATGCGCGAAGATCCAGTCCTGGTTCGGCGCGCCGGAGGTCTTCATGTCCCCGGCGAAGTAGATCTCGTTCGCGACGCTCCAGAGCGCCACAGACGGGTGGTTGCGGTCGCGCATCACGAATTCGCCGCAGACCTGCCCCGCGCGCCGCCAGAAATCGTCATTATAATAGAAGTTGCCCGCAGACCCCCAAAGCGGCGTCTCGTCTACGATGAGCATCCCCATCTCATCCGCCACGTCCATATAGAACTCAGGATAGATTTGCGCGTGGAGACGAATCAGGTTGATGTTGATGGCTTTGGCCATCTTGTACCACGCCGCCGGGTACACCGGCGACATCTGCGGCACGCCCATGAAATGCCAGGCATCGGCGCGCCCCGAGAACGGCACTCCGTTGAGCGTGAACTTGCGCCGATCCGCCCCGATTTTGAATTCCTTGAAGCCGAACCGGGTAAGCTTCGCGTCTTCGGTCCTGTCGCTGGTCAGTGAGGTATTCAGCACGTACAGCTTTGGGTCATCGGGCCACCACAGCTTCGCCTCCGGCCACGATTCGTCCCATTTCAGCGTCTTGCTCTCCCCCGCCGCAAGCTCAACATCCTGCGCAGGAAGGCGCTTGACGATGTTGTCCCCTCCGCTGGGGACGATCGCGTTTCCCACCTGCCCCCGCCAGGGCTGCCCGCTCGCGTTGCGGACCGTCACCTCAAGCCCCAGGCTCATGCTCTCGACGGACGGCTTCACATAGACATCCGAGACATACACCTGCGGCCGCGCGATCAGGTACACGTCCTGCCAGATGCCCCGAATGTGGCCGCCCCAGAACGATCCCCAGCCATACGGCGCTCGCCCGTTGACGTTGAAGAGGCTAGCGCCCTTCACCCCGACGACCAGCTCGTTCTCGCCGCCGAGGCGGACGAGATCGGTCACATCCAGCTCGAAAGGCGTGAACCCGCCCTCGTGGCTGCCCGCGAGCTTACCGTTCACATACACGTCGGCCCAGTAGTGGACCGCCTCGAACCGCAGGAAGACGCGCTTGCCGCGCATCGTCTCGGGCGCCGTGAACACGCGTCGCTGCCAGGCGGCCTCAACATCCTCCCACGACTTGGGGTAGCTGGGGAAACACTCGAAGTCCCCGCCCTTGCCGCGCGAGAACGAGTTTACATTCCACGGCGAGGGAATACGGATCGGGGTCTTGTCCCACGCGCCTTGGGGTGGGAAGGCGAGCGTCTTGGCGGCATCCGGCTGGAACTGCCACTCACCGTTGAGGCAGATCTGCGGACGGAGGGACGGATCTTGCTTCGGGGGAGCTGCGAGAATGGGGACGCAAACAGAACAAGCGAGTAAACCGGCGAGCCAGGCACGCATAGGGTTCCTCCAGTCGCGAGGCGGGGGACGAAACGCCTTCCGAGCGCCGAGTTGTTCGGCACGAACAGGAGCGAACCCTTTGCATCAAATAATAGACTTCGGCAGGGCAATGCCGCACATCGCGCCTACTTGGGCTTCGGTGAAGCAATCCCCGGCGGGCGTAAACCGGGCAGGTCGTTCCCGGCGGCGTGGGACAAGGCCGCGCGGGCCAGATCGATCGCGGATACCGCGTTCACGCGGTTCGTCTCGGCGGTATCCAGAGCGGTCTGAGCATCCAGCACATCCAGGAAGGTGCCGAAACCCGCCTCATAGCGGCCACGGGCCAGTCGCAATGATTCGCGCGCATTGACGATCTCCGCGTCCGCCGTCGCCACCGACTGCTCGGCGGTCCTCAGGTTCAAGTACGCTTGAGCGACATCCGACATGACCGAGAGTTGGGTTGAGGTCATCTGGTCCTGGGCCGCCTGCAGATTCGCCTGGGCTTCCTTCACGCGTCCTGCAGTGAACCCTCCATCGAACGGGTTCCAGGTGACGCCCACGCCGACGGTGACGATTTGCTGGTCGCCCAGCAGTTCCGTACCCCGCTGCGTCCATCCTGCCGCGCCAGAGAAGATGGGCGCGTTGGTCGTGCGCGCTGCTCTCAGCCCGTACACCGAGGCGTCGATGTTGGCCTGAGCTTGCGTGACTTCCGGACGCTGTGAGAGCGCCTTCTGGGTCAGCAGCTTCACATCGACCGGCAAAACGGGGGGTTCAGGGCTCTCCGCAGCTACGATGGGCGTCCGGGGATCAATGCCCATAAGCAGCGCCAGGCTCACACGGGCCTGGGCGGCGTTATTGCGCGCAGTGGAAAGGTTGAGGATGGCCTCCGAGACCGCTGTCTCCGCTCGCACCACATCCAGCGGCAGTCCCAGCCCGCTGTTCAGCCGCGCCTGCGCGAGCGCCAGATGCGCCTGCTGATTCTTGACGTTCTCCTCGTTGACCTGAATGAGGCGAACGTCCTGCAAATAGGAGTAGAAATCCTGCTTGACCTGTAAGACGAGATCGGCCTGCGTCTTGGTCAAGGTGGCCCCGAAGAGCCGTTCCTCGGCGAGGGACTGGCGCACGAGGTCGCGCGTGTGGTTGAAATCGTAGATGAGCTGACGCACAGCCGATGTGAACACATAGCCGGAGACACTGGCCCCGGGCGACCCGAACGTCGCGACAATCGGGACATTCGTGTGCACGCCCGTCCACGATTCAGACACATTCGCGTTAGGCTTCAACGCGGCCGCCGTCTCCTGGGTGCGCGCCTGCGCGCCCGCAACGCCCGCAATTGCGACATCGACCGAAGGCTGATGATGTAGGGCGATCGCGACCGCTTCCGCCCCAGTCAGCGGGCGGTTGGGCACGTCCTGGGGGACGGATGCCGGCCCGGGCAGTTCGATAGCCGGCGGCAGCGGCGTTTCTTGCACCTTCGGCTGAACCGGGGGCGTCCCCTGCTGCGCAAGAAGCCGTGGCGCCGCCGTCGCTATGCACGCCAACACAACCAATGCGCTGCGATAGGACATGAGCGCACTCCTTTCATAACCGGGAAAGCTCGTCGGACAGCGAGGCCGACCTACCGCAGGACGAATTCCGCAACCTCATTCGTCAGCCGCGCCCGCCGTTTTCGCCATCTCCTCCGCGGTCTTCTGGCCGCTTGCGCGTTCCAGAATCTCGAGCGCGTGGATGACATCGCGGCGCTCTTCGGTCGACAGGCGCTGGATGACCGTGAGCGCGCCGTCAACCCGCTGTTGGGTGCGAATCTGCACGAGTTCTTGGGCGTGGGGCGTGTTGCTCAGGATCCTGACCCGGCGGTCATCCGGGTCGGTCAGGCGCTGCACCAGCCCGTCACGCTCCAGCCGGTCGGCAAGTTGCGTCGTCGCGCTCAGCGATATCCCCAACTCGCGGCTGACGCCGGACATCGGCAGCGGCCCTTCGGACAGCAGCACGCACACGCGCCACTGAGCAAGAGACAGCACCTGCCCCGGGTCGTCGGGCCCCAGCGGGAACAGCCCACGCATGATCCGCCGCAATGTTGCGGAGATCATCTCAGCCTGCCGCCTCTGAAGCTCGCCTTCCACGCCCTACTCCTTGGGCTCAACGCCATCGTGCTTGCCGGCAAGCAGGTTGGCCAAGTCGTCCAGCGCCGAGTACACGACGGGCACCACGAACAGCGTCATGACTGTTGACGTCGCCAGACCGCCAATGACTACGGTCGCCATTGGCGCGTTCGTCTCCGACCCTCTGCCTAGCGCCAGGGCGATCGGCAACATGCCCAGAATTGCGGCCGAAGCGGTCATCAGGATGGGGCGCAACCGGGTCGGCCCGGCCCGCAACAACGCTTCATCGCGCGACAGGCCCGTCTTTCGCAGATGGTTCGTATAGTCTACCAGAAGAATCCCGTTCTTAACCACGATACCGATCAGCATGAGCAAGCCGATAAACGCCGTGAGACCAAAGTGGCGCCCGGTCAGGAACAGCGCCAGGATGACGCCGGTGATCGACAACGGCACGGTAAGCAGGATCGTGAGGGGGTGCAGGAAATGCTCGAACTGCGCGGCCAACAGCATGTAAATAAGCGCGATGGCGAGAACAATGGCCAAGTCAAGGCCGCCGAACTCCTCCGCGCGGCGCTTCTGGTTCGTGCCCCACTCCCAATGGTAGCCTTGCGGCAGAGCGCTGGTCACGGGGGCTATCGCTTTTTCGATGTCCGCCTGAACCTCGCCCTCGGAGCGCCCCATGGGCATCCCGGTGATGGCGATGTATCGTTGGCGGTTCTGACGAGTGATCATGCTCGGGCCCAGGGCATACACCGGCTTGGCCACCTGGGTCAGCAGCACCCCATTGCTCAAGGTGGCGCCCGCGGAGCTCGACGCGATGATCATGTGGGACATCTCGGATACCGTCTTGCGTTCAGCCATCGGCAACTCGACGATGATCGGATACTGGTATCCGCTCTCCTGGTAGTAACTGACCGCTGTGTTGGCTCCCGTTGCGGTGTAGATGGTGTTGGCGATGTCCGAGAAGCTCAGGCCGAGCTGATTGGTCTTCTGCCTGTCCACCTGCCACCGAATCTCAGGCGTTGCGTCGTCCCAGTTGACATCGACATTCTCGAAACCGCCGATGCCTCTGACGCGCTGCATGATATCCTTGGAGATCTTCGAAAGCGTGTCGAGGTTCTGGCCGAAGACGTCGACTTCCAGGGTCTGCGGCCCGCCGGTCATGACCAGGCTGGTCAGATCAAGCTGCGTGATCAACGGATTCACACCCGGCAACGCTGAGAACTTCTTGCGCAAATCGTTAATGACGTTGAGGGTAGACCGTTTGTGGTTGTCCTTGAGCTTCACCGCCGCTCCGCCCTGGTATGTGTATTGGGTCGTCGACGCGCCGCGCAGACTGATGGTCGTCCCCGCAGCGGAGAACGCCGTCTCCACGTCGGGGTCGTCGTGCAGGATCTTCTCCACCTGCTTCATGGTCTCGTTCGTCTTCGCGAGCGCAGTTCCCACCGGCAGCTTGATCTGGACCTGGAAGTCGCCGCTGTCGGTCACCGGCATGAGTTCGGTTCCGATCATGCGCGTGAGCGGGAGAACCGCGACGATCAGCGTGGCGGCGCCGAGTCCCACCATCCATCGGTGATGGATAGCCCACTGCAGTCCCTGGCGGTAGCTCCGGTCCAGCGCGTCGAACCACTGCCCGAACCGGAAGAACATCCGCGCCCAGATCCCCCGCTGCGCTCCCTCCCCGTTCATCGCCTCTGCGTGCGCTTCCCCCTTGATTAGCTTGGTCGCCAGCATGGGCACGACGGTCGTCGCATCAAGCAGGGACATCGCCAGCGCGAAGATGACCACGAAGGCGAACTGAGTGAACATCTGCCCGGCCTGGCCCTTGATGAGCATCAGCGGCAGGAAGACGACCATGATCGTCCAAGTGGAGGCGAAAACAGCCGAGATGATCTCGTTGGTGCCGTCCACGGCCGCGTTGAAGGTGGTCTTCTTATCACGCTCGATGTGCCGGAAGATATTCTCGAGGACAACCACCGCGTCGTCTACGATCAACCCCGTGGAGAGAGACAGACCCCCCAGGGACATGGTGTTAAGCGTGTAGCCGCACATGTACAGCAACGCGAAAGTGGAGACGATGGAGATCGGGATCGAGAGCGCAACGACGAGCGTGCTTCTGAAGTTGCGCAGGAAGAAGAGCAGAATGAGGACTGCCAAGAGACCGCCGATGATCGCGTTGTCTCTCAGATCGTTGATCGACTCATCGATGTACTGCGCCTGGTTATAGGCAATCCCCCACTTCAGGGCCGGGTACATTTTCTGGATTTCCGCGATCTTCTTCTTGACCTCACCGGCCGTCGCGACGGTGTTTGCGTCGCTTTGCTTGATAATGCTCATGCCGACGGCAGGTTCCTCGTTGTAGCGAGCGAACACACGCTGCTCGTCATGGCTGTCCGTGACTGTCGCGACATCGCCTAATTTGACGAGCTGGCCGTTATAGGTGCCCAGCGGCAAGTTGGCGGTATCCTCGGCGCTGGTCACCCAGCCCAGAGTGCGAATGGTGTACTCGGTGTCGCCCTGCTTGCCGATTCCTGCGGGGAGGTTGACATTTTCCTGCGCGATGCGATTGGCAACGGCCGACAACGGAATCCCATGCGCCTGCAACTTGACGGTATCCACGGAGACCAGGATGGCCCGCGGCAAGCCGCCCGTGATCACCGCTGACGCGACGCCATTGGCCCCCTCGATCATCGGCGCGATCTCATTATTGAGCAGCGTGTAAAGCTTCACTTCGTCCTTCATGCCCGACACGCCGTAGATCAGGATCGGAATCTGGGTCGGGTCGAACTTGTAGACGACGGGAAGCGCCAACGTAGGCTCGTTAGTGGGGAATTGCTGTTCCGCGCGCCCCAGCAGTTGCAGCGTGTCCACAGCCGCCTGCCCGATGTCCGTCCCCCAGTTGAACTGAACGCGCACCAGCGAGCTGCCCTGGATGCTGCTGGAGTTGATCTGGTAAAGGTTCTGAACGCCGGACACGGCCTCCTCGATGGGCCGCGTAATCTGCGCCTCCATCACCTCAGGAGCCGTGTTCGGCCAGCTCGTGCTGATCGCCACGGTTGGGATGGAGACCCTCGGCAGCATGTCAACCGGCAAGCGCCCCAAGCAGATCGCGCCCAGCAAGACCAGCGAAACGATCCGCATTGTGACAGTTACAGGGCGCGTAACCGCGCCAAGCGCAATGTTCATGGTTCAATCACTGTCCAGTCACTGCTACGATCCAGACTTCGTTGCTCCACCGGGGCTACCGTACTGCCCTCCCGCCTTGTCACTACCGGCGCCGGCCGCACCGGCGTTCACAACCGTCCCATCCTTGACCGGCACGCCCGCGAGGGTCACAACCCGCTCACCGGGCCGCAGGCCCTCCGTAATGCCGATGTATGCCGCGTCGGAGACGCCCGTAGTGACCTGGCGGCGGCTGGCCTTGTTCGCGTCGTCCACAACAGTCACGTAGTCGCCGGCATCATCCGTCTTCACGGCCTCGCGCGGCACCGCCACGGCCCCTGCGAGCTTGTCGATCACGATCGAGACGTGGGCGAACATCCCCGGCTTGAACAGGCCTTCGGTGTTGCTCATGATCGCCCTGACAGTGAATTGCCGCGCCTGAGGATCGGCCGCCCGATTCACTTGCACCACGCTCGCCGTGAACGGCCTGTCGGGGAGGGCATCGAACTTGACGCCGACATCCGTGCCCATGTGTATCTTCGCGCTGACCGTATCGGGCACCGCGACGCTCACCCAGACCTGCTTGAAGAACTCGACCGACAGGATCGCTTGTCCAGCCTGGGCGACCGCCCCCGGGTCCATCATGCGCCCGGTGACGTAGCCGTCCAAAGGCGATGTCAGGACCGTGTCCTTGCGCCTCGAGATGGCAGCGTCAAGCGAACCTTTCGCCGCAGCCACCTCGGCCCTCAAAGCTGCGAGGCTCTGCGTGTACGCCGGTGTTTGTGCGACGTTCGCGCGAGCGTATTCCAACGAGGCCTTGGCCTGAAGCAGCTTCTGCCGCGCGTCCTCGACGTTGGCATCGCCCGCCGTGCGCACGATGCTGACCTGCTGCTCGGCGGCGTTCCGCTGGGCAAGAGCGGAATCTCGCTGCGCCGTCGCCGCCGCGAGCTGCTTCTGAGCTACTTCCACCGCCGCCTCCTGCACCAACTCCGCCGCCTTGGCGTCGTCGACATCCTGGGCCGCCGTGAACCCCTGCTTGTACAGGTCCAACGTACGGGTCAGCCGGATGCTGGCATCGTTGAGGTTCGCCTTCGCGCTGTCGATCGCCGCCTTCGCGCTGCCGATCGCCGCGGCCGCGTTGTCCACGCGCCCCTGCGCATCCGTTACCGACGACTGCGCCGAGGCAATCTGGGCTGCGAGGTTCTGGCGCGTCTGGTCGTAATCCGCTTGCGCGCTCGAGACCCCGGCCGCCTGCTGGCGTATCTGCGTGCGGATATTAACGTTCGTCGGAGCCTCGATGATCTGCGCCTGAGCGAGCTTGTACTGCGCGTCGGCAAGCGTTGCTTGCGCCTGGCGCACCTCGGCTTCGACCTCCGTCGGGTCGATTCGCACCAGCACCTGCCCCTTGCTGATCCGGTCGCCCTGCTGGACCTGCAGGTACTGGATCTGCCCGACGATCTTGGAGGCTATGTTGACGTTGAGAGGGGCCTCGAGCGACCCGGTCGCCTCGAAAGTCGTCTCTATGTCGCGCAGTTCCGCCGTGGCGACGCTCACCTTGACAGGCGCGCTGGCCCGCGCAGTCCGTTGGGCTACCAGCGCAGCGCCTTCTCTCTTCTTTACCACCACTCGCCATGCAACCAACGATCCGATCACGATCAATGGAATGAGGATGCCTATCAGCCGCTTCATCGGGGGCCTTCTGCATTAGTGAAGTGTCATGTACTATTAATATACGTGAACCATTTCCTGTTTGTCAATGCCTCCCATTACCCGGAATTCCTTCGCCCAAAGAGGGCTTCAGGGCGCACGCGACGCATTGTACTCTGTGCGCCGTGACCGCCATCCGCCGGGAGGCCTATATTGCGTCTCGCGCTGATCGTCAACCCGAACTCAGGCCGCAGGCGTGGCATTGCTGCCGCTGAGAAAGCCGAGCCTGTACTCCGCGCCGCGGGCTGGGAGGTCGACCGGCAGTACACCGAGCGCCCCGGTGACGCCACCCGCATCGCCCGTGAGGCCGCGGCGGAGGGCTTCGACGCCGTGTTCGCCTGCGGGGGCGACGGCTCGCTCTCCCAGACGCTCACCGGCCTGCTCGATACCGGCATTCCGGGCGGAATCATCCCGGCCGGCACCGGCAACGATTTCGCCCGCACCCTCGGGCTGAGCCTCGATCCGGCCCGCGCCGCCGCCGAGTTGACGCGCGGGCGTCCCGGCTTGATCGACCTTCTGCAGGTCAATGATGGCGCGCTGTGGTGCGTCAATGTCGCCGGTGTCGGTTTCGATGCGAGGATATGCGAGCGCATCAATCGCCGCCCGCGCGTAATGGCCGGCACCACAGCATACCTGATCGCGCTGGTACAGGAACTCGTCGATCTGCGCCCTACCGAGGTCAGCATCCGGGTGGACGGGGCCTCCTGGGAGGGGCCGGCGTTGTTGGTGGCCGTGGCGAACGCGCAATCCTATGGCGGCGGAATGCGCATCGCCCCTAAAGCCGACATCGCGGACGGCCTGCTCGACGTCATCGTGGTGCAGCGCATCTCGCGCCTCGCGTTCATCCGCAGCTTCCCGCGCGTTATGAAAGGCACGCATCTCACCCACCCCGCCGTCCTCTCCTGGCGCGGTAGGGAAGCCACGATCGAGACATCCTCCCCGTCCCCCGCTCTGATCGACGGCGACATCCAGGCGGAGACGCCTCTGATTTTCCGAGTCTCTCCGGGGAGGGCAAGGTTATGGATGCCGCGAAAGGCATCACCGCTGATCCGTACCGTTTCCGCGAAGTCCAATACCAAATGAGGGAGGCTACCGTGACGCCACACTCGCCGATGGGTCGAGAAGAGACCATTTACGTGTGTTTCACCGCAGATGAGGCGAAGCTGATGGACGACTTCGCCGACGAGCTTCCCGCTCCGCTGGCGGAGGCCTTGCGCCAGCGCGCTCCAGGCGGAGACGTCGGCTGCAACCTCACCATCAACGAAATCAAAGCCGTTGCCGACTGTATCGCGGCCGAGTGGGACTATGTCGAGACGGAAGATGAGAATCTCGCGCTCGACCGGCTTCAGAATAGAATCATAAAGCTGCTCGCCCTATACGAGTACGATTTGAGCGCTGAAGATTCGACCGGACCGACCCCGGACTCCGCCACAGCGGCTCACGAGTTTTTCACGACGCCGCATGCCGAATTCAACGGTCTGCAGCCGCTCCAGGTGGTGCGTCTGACGACCGTGGCCTGGGGAGGCGAGCATCCCGCCATCCGGCTCAACGACAGCCTGTCCCTCGACGAGCTGCAAGGGGCCAGCATCCTGCACAATGCCCGCATGATGCTGTCGATGCTGAACGAGGCCGGAAGCACGAAGCTGACAGCCAAAGGCAACCTTCCGCGCAAGATCGTCGCCCCGTTGGCCAAATCGTGGCATCTGCCATCCGAGGTCAGGCGCGCGTTCTGGGACTTCCATGGGCTGCGCAACGAGCAGGATTGCTGGGAGCTTCACGTGCTGCGCATGGTGCTGCAGATAGGCGGTCTCTTGCGCAAGGCCAAAGGCGCGCTCACCGTTACGCGTAAGGCGAAGGCCCTGCTGGACGATGGTCAGGCGGGGCGACTGTATACTCACCTGTTCCGCACGTTCTTCGGTGCACTCAACCTTGCGTGCCTGGACGGCTATGCTGAAGAGTCCTATCCGCAAGAGGACTTGCCCTTTTCGCTCCATGTGGTCGCGACACGGCTGGGCGATTGGACGCTCACGGATGACATCCTGGAGGACATGTACCTGCCGCCGCACTGGTTCAACATGCTCGGCCCACTCGCCCACGACGTTGTGTTGACGGCTCAACAACGCGTGCTGTGGCCCCTCGTGCAATTCGGCCTGCTGGAAATCCGGGAAGAGAGGGAGCAGCCGCTCCCCAGTTTCCGTCAGCTCATCTACATGCGCAAGACCGATCTCTTCGACCGCTTCATCACCTTCGACCTCGATGTGGAGCTCCCAGGAATGGCACGATGACGACACCGCCCCGTAGCAGCGCCGCGCACTGCGCTCAGTCCTCAGGTCTGATCCCCAGAAATGGAGTGGGCGCGACAATCCTGTCGCGCGTGGGGCGGGCGTCTCGCCCGCCATCGCCGTTATTCTGCTTCGAAAATCGTCGTTTGCCGGGCGAACGGCAACCTCACCCCCGGCCCCTCTCCGCAAGCGGAGAGGGGAGAACAGCAGTCCCCGTCGCGGCAGATGAACGGCGGCTCCTTTTCATCGTTTCAGAGTGCCGAACCCGGCATGAAGACTGCCTCGAAAGCCGCCGTTTGCCTCTCCCCTCCCGGAACGGGAGGGGTGGCCCCGCGAAGCGGGGACGGGGTAGGGCCGTCACGGCGCAGGAACGGCACCCCAACTGCCTCGGAAATCGAGTGGGCGCGACAATCTTGTCGCGCGTGGGGCGGGCGTCTCGCCCGCCATCGCCGTTATTCTGCTTCGAAAA
>CAYWBK010000021.1:0-26822 GCA_964455745.1 uncultured Armatimonadia bacterium | reverse complement strand
ACTATGCACGCACGGGAATGGGGGCAGCTCGCCGCTATGGAGAGCGCCACCAGTACCCGTTGAAGCTGACCGACAATGCTGTGGTCGTCATGCGCGTATTTACTCGTTCACCCGTGCCATATTATGCGGACGGTGAGCGGGATTGTCAAGCGTGGACATCACGCGTGGACATCACACGGGTGCGTCCTTTCAATTGTAGGTATTACTACTACGCTGGTTGTGCGGCCCTGCTTGGCAATGAGATGCCCTGCGGAGAGATGGACGGCGATTGACCACGGAGACACAGAGGACGGCAACGTCCCTTAACGCCTATTGTAGGGTAGGCCGGCCATTTCCCAGCCGTTCTCTGTGCTCTCTGTGTCTCCGTGGTTCAATGCCGTTCGCGCTTCGTCAGCCGGTTGCCAAAATGGCATAGTAATGGCAGGTAATCAACGGTAGTCGGGCCGTATTCAACAGCCAGAAGACAGGCCGTCGGGGCTATGCTGCTACGGAGCGATCCGTCATGCCGTAATCCTCAAAATCCTATCAATCCTGTTTCCCTCGCCGTTCCCCGCCGCTATGCTTGCGGCAGCCCTACCTACAATCGGCGGGCGGACCCATCACACTATTGCACGTATCTATCCGCAGCCCGCCAGGAGGCGTTACCGGACTCAGACATCCACCCGGCCACATCGGGGCAAAGCCTTCGCAGGCCATTGC
The DNA here is from genome assembly GCA_964455745.1 of uncultured Armatimonadia bacterium. Lineage (GTDB taxonomy): Bacteria > Armatimonadota > Zipacnadia > Zipacnadales > CAYWBK01 > CAYWBK01. The sequence continues at coordinate 26,123 of CAYWBK010000021.1, read as the reverse complement.
ATGCCAACATATAGCCACATTATGTTTTCTTTGTCTCCGCCTTGGCGTATGGAATGCCCTGGTGTATAATGGCGGCGCTGTTTGTCGTGTCGAATCGACGACGTACGGTCAGCCCTGGGCGCGTCCCATGCGTCCGGGGTGTTGTTTGTCGCCCAGAGGGGCAGGAGGGTCATTGCCGCATGTCATTGACACCGCTTTACCTTGGCATCGACGTGGGTTCGGTCAGCGTGAACGTTGCGCTCATCGACGAAGCGGGGAATATACTCAGGGAAGACTATCTACGTCACAAAGGCCACCCGATGCGGGTGGCTGCGGAGGGCGTGCAGGCCGCGCTCGCGGGGGTCGATCCGCAGCAGATCAAGGGGATCGCCACCACCGGGACGGTCGGACGGATCGTCGCAAGGCTCCTCGGCGGCGTCTTCGTCAATGAGGTCGTCGCGCAAGCCGCGGCCACCTCCCGCCTGCACCCCGAGGTCAGGACCACTATTGAGATCGGCGGCGAGGACTCCAAGCTCATCTTCCTGGCCTCCGGCGATGGGGCCGGGACCGGCAGCGGCGTCGCGGACTTCGCGATGAACACCATGTGCGCCGCCGGCACCGGGTCGTTCCTCGATCAGCAGGCCACGCGCCTGGGCCTCACCATCGAGGAATTCGGCCAAATGTCCCTCAAGTCAGTCCATCCGCCGCGCGTCGCCGGCCGCTGCAGTGTGTTCGCGAAAAGCGACATGATCCACCTGCAGCAGAAGGCCACTCCCGACTATGACATCGTCGCGGGGCTGTGCTTCGCCCTCGCCCGCAACTTCAAGAGCACCGTCGGCTCGGCGACCACTTTCAAGCCGCCGATCTCGTTCCAGGGCGGAGTTGCGGCGAATCCGGGGATCATCCGGGCGCTGGAGAGCGTGCTGGAGTTGCCCGAAGGCGGGCTTGTCATCCCCGAACACTTCGCGGCGATGGGCGCTATCGGCGCGGTCTATCAGTCAATGGGCACCTCGATGCCGCAGCCGAACCTTGCCGGCCTCGACGAACTGGCCGCCTACGCCGCCCACGCCGAGGCGGAGAAGTCGCTGCAGCCGCTGAAGCTGGCGAAGTCGGTCATCATGGACTCGCCGGTCGTGAAGCCCGAAAGGATCGCCGGCGAGCGCATCCCGGCGTATCTGGGCGTGGACATCGGCTCGATCAGCACGAATGTCCTCGTCATGGACAAGGACCGCAATGTCCTCTCGAAGCGCTACCTGATGACCGCCGGGCGACCGATTGAGGCGGTGCGGCAGGGACTGTTGGAGGTTGGCGAGGAAGTTGCCGATCTCGTGGACATCCGCGGAGTCTGCACCACCGGCTCGGGGCGCTACCTGATCGCCGACTTTATCGGCGCGGACGTGGTCAAGAACGAGATTACCGCTCAGGCCCGGGGGGCTTTGCAGATCGACCCGAAGGTTGACACGATCTTTGAAATCGGCGGCCAGGACTCCAAGTACATCTCCCTGGAGAACGGCCATGTCGTCGACTTCGAGATGAACAAGGTCTGTGCGGCGGGAACGGGATCGTTCCTCGAGGAGCAGGCCGAGAAACTGGGCATCTCGATCAAGGGCGAGTTCAGCGACCTGGCGCTCAAATCGCAGCAGCCTGTCAACCTCGGCGAGCGCTGCACCGTGTTCATGGAGACGGAGCTTCTGCGCCACCAGCAGATGGGGGCTTCCACCGAAGACCTCGTGGCGGGGCTGGCGTATTCTGTCGGCTACAACTACCTCAATCGCGTGGTCGCCCGCAAGAAGGTTGGCGACCGCATCTTCTTCCAGGGCGGCACCGCTTTCAACCAGGCCGTCGTCGCCGCCTTCGAGATGATTACCGGCAGGCCGATCACGGTGCCCTCGCACAATGAGGTCACCGGCGCTCTGGGCTGCGCCGTCATCGCCCTCGAGGAGGATAAGGGCACGGGCAGCAAGTTCAAGGGCTTTGACTTGACCAAACGCGCGTATGAGGTCGAATCCTTCGAGTGCCAGGACTGCCCCAATCACTGCGAGATCAACAAGGTCACGGTTGAGGGCGAGCAGCCGCTGTACTACGGCAGCCGCTGCGAAAAATACGACGTCGACCGCAGTGAGAAAAAACGCTTCGACGGCATCCCGGACCTCTTCGCGGAGCGCGAGAAGCTCCTGCTGAAAACCTACGAAGCGCCGAAGCAGCTCCCCGAGGATGCGCCGCGCGTCGGCATGCCACGGGCGCTGCTTTTCCACGAGCTATACCCCTTCTGGGCTGCGTTCTTCGGCGAGCTGGGCTGCAAGGTCGTGCTCTCCGACCGCACCAACAAGTCGATCATCCACGAGGGCGCGGAACAATCTGTCGCCGAGACCTGCTTCCCGGTGAAAGTCGCTCTCGGCCACGCGCTGAACCTCACACGCAAGAAGATCGACTACGCGTTCTTGCCGAGCATCATCAATCTCGAGAAGATGGACGAGGGCATGACGGACAGCTTCGTGTGCCCTTATGTCCAAAGCTTCACGTACACGGTCCGTTCGGCGGTGGATTTCGCGGGCGCGGGCATCAAGGTCATGGCCCCGCAGATCTGGATGCAACTGGGTATCCAGCACCGGACAAAGGCGATGGCCGAGGTGGGCACTACGCTGGGCAAATCGGCCAAACAGGTCCGCGACGCGCTGATAGCCGCCGAGGGCGCGCTCGCCAAGTTCCAGCAGGACTGCCGCACCCGGGGCGAGGAAGTGCTGCGCGACCTCGATGAGAACGATCGCGCGATCGTCGTTGTGAGCCGCTCGTATAACGGCTGCGACCCGGGCGCGAACCTGGAGATTCCGCGCAAGTTGCGGCAGATGGGCGTCCTCGCGATCCCGCTCGACTTCCTCCCGCTCGACAAGGTGAAGCTGCCCGAGAACTGGTCGAACATGTACTGGCGGTATGGCCAGAAGATACTGGGGGGCGCCGAGCTTATTGCGAATGACAAGCGCCTGTATCCGCTGTACCTGACGAATTTCGGGTGCGGGCCGGATTCGTTCGTCACGCGCTTCTTCTCCGAGCGCCTGGGCGAGAAGCCTTGCCTCATCATCGAGGTCGACGAGCACAGCGCCGACGCCGGCATCATCACCCGCTGCGAGGCGTTCCTGGACAGCCTTGACGCCGCCGAGAATCGCGACTATGCCGCCGGCCGCACGCTGCGCCGAACGCCGTTCGCGGACATGATCTCGCGCACCGTCTACATCCCCAATATGAGCGGCCATGCTTACGCATTGAAGGCCGCCTTCGAGGCCTGCGGGATGGCCGCAGAGGTTATGGACGAGGCCGACGAGGACACGCTATTCTGGGGCCGCAAATACACCACCGGCAAGGAGTGTTTCCCCTGCATCGTCACCACCGGGGACATGGTGAAGTACGCAAAACGCCCGGACTTCGACCGTGGCAAGTCCTGCTTCTTCATGGGCGGCTCGGGCGGGCCCTGCCGTCTCGGACAGTACAATACATTGCAGCGGATGGTCCTGGACGAACTGGGCTATGAAGACGTGCCGATCTTCGCCCCCAACCAGGCCTCCAAGTTTTACGATGAATTGGGGATGGTGGGGCGCGATTTCGTGCATATCGGCTGGCGCGGCGTGGTCGCCATTGATGTCCTGGAGAAGGCTCTCCTGGAGACCCGCCCGTATGAGATAATCCCCGGCTCTACCGACAAGGCGTACCTCGAATCGCGCGCCGATGCGTGCCGGGCTTTGGCGGAGCGCGGCGATCTCATTGAGGCGATGCGCCGGTCTCGCAAGCGCTTCGATGCCGTCGAGGTCGACCGGTCGGAGCAGAGGCCCATCGTCGGCATGGTCGGCGAGTTCTATGTGCGCGCCAATGCCTACAGCAACCAGGACCTCGTGCGGCAGATCGAAGCCCTCGGCGGCGAAGTGTGGGCCTCGCCGATCTACGAGTGGTTCCTGTACCGAAACTTCCGCCGCGACATGCGCGCGAAGCTGGTGGGCGACTGGAAAGTGCGCGTCACCAACAACCTCAAGAACCGGATCATGATCGCGGACGAGCACAAAATCATCGAGCCGTTCAAGGACTACCTCCGCAATGCGGAGGAGCCGCCGACCGAGGATGTGCTGGACCTGGCCGCCGACTACGTCCACTGCAGCTTCGAGGGTGAGGCGATCATGACGGTGGGCAAGGCCATCGACTTCGCCGAGAAGGGCCTGGCGGGGATCGTCGCGGTGATGCCATTCACCTGTATGCCGGGCACGGTCTCGCACGCGATTATGAAGCGTGTGCGCGGCGATCAGGAGGGCATTCCATACATCAACATGGTGTACGATGGAACGTCTCAATCGACGGCCCTCACCCGCCTGGAAGCCTTCATGTACCAGGCGAAGGAGTACGCCGCCCGGAACGGCAAGGCGCCGGCGGGGGTAGCGGCGCACTGAAGCCAGCGGCCAGGAACCTTTGGGGAAGGACCCGTATAAACTGCCGATAAGAAAGGCCTATACGTCCTGGGGGACTGCGTCCCCCAGACCCCCGCATCCCCAAAGCTTTTGACGTCTAGGATCGCGGGGGTTTGGGGGATGCAATCCCCCAAGGTGTTAAGGCCGTTTGGTGTATTGCCTTTCGCTAAAGATCTACGATCAACAAGGCATTACCATGCCATCCCAGAAGACGACGCTCCGCCTCATCGGTATGCACTGCGCCGGTTGCGCGGCGAGCATCGACAAAGCCCTCGCCTCGCGCGAGGGCATTTTGTCATCCGCCGTCAACTTCGCGGACGAATCCGCGTCGGTAGAGTACGACCCGGATGTCGTCTCTGAGGCCGGCCTGATCCAGACCGTCCGCGATGCCGGCTACGACGCGGAGGTCATCACCCAGACCGACACCCGCGAGGTGCGCGACGCCGAACGCGAGAAGGAAATTCGCTGGCAGCGCAATCTCGTCGTCCTGGGCATCATCGCCTCCGTGCCCTTGATGGCACTGGGCATGATGCACGAGTTCGAGACGGGCTGGGTGCAGTTCGCCATCGCGACGGTCGCGCAGGCGGTCCTCGGCTGGCAGTTCTACCGCAACTCGTTCCGCGCGGTCATCCACCTGCACGCGAACATGGATGTGTTGATCGCGCTGGGGTCCTCGGCGGCGTACCTGTACTCCGTCGGTGCGCTGATCTGGCGGCAGCCGGGCGGGGGATATTACTTCGACACCGCGGCGATGATCCTCACGCTGGTGACGCTGGGCCGGTATCTCGAGGCCCGCGCGCGGGGGCGAGCGTCGTCGGCGATCCGGGCGCTGCTCGACCGCTCCCCCAAGACCGCGCGCGTCATCCGCGACAGAGTCGAGACCGAGATACCGGCGGCGATGTTGCAGGTCGGCGATGCGTTCATCGTGCGCCCGGGCGAGGCCATCGCGACAGACGGCACGGTCGTCGACGGGCAGTCGGCGGTCAACGAGGCGATGCTGACCGGGGAGAGCTTGCCGGTCGAGAAAGCCGTTGGCGATGAGGTCACCGGGGGGACGATGAACCAAAGCGGGGCGCTGCGGGTCCAGGCCACCCGTGTCGGCTCCGACACCACGCTCGCGCAAATCGCCCGCATCGTGCGCGAGGCCCAGGGAGGCAAGCCGCCAATCCAGCGACTCGCTGATCGCGTTGCCGCGGTGTTCGTGCCTGTCATCATCCTGATCGCCCTGGCGACCTTCGCCGGCTGGACCATCGCCCTTCACGGCCACGCGGCCACGGCCCTGCTGCGGGCGGTCGCGGTGCTGTTGATCGCTTGCCCCTGTGCGCTGGGCCTCGCCACACCGACGGCAATCATGGTCGGCACGGGCCTGGGGGCTGAGCGGGGGATACTGATCCGCCGGGGTGATGCTCTCGAACTCGCCGGGCGGCTGGAGATCGTGGTCTTTGACAAGACAGGCACACTGACCGTGGGCGAGCCGCAGGTGGTCGGCGTCGACGCGGAATCCGAGACGGAAGTCCTGCAACTCGCCGCGGCGGCCGAACAGTTCTCCGAACACCCGCTTGCCCGGGCGATTCTGGATGAGGCGCGGCGAAGAGGCATCGAGATTCCCCCGGCCGAGGCTTTCGAGGCGCTGCCGGGCCTGGGGGTTCGATGCCGGGTCGGCGAGGTGGGCCTCTTGGTCGGGCAGCCGAAGCTGATGGAGGCCGAGGCGGTCGCAGTTCCCGATCCCTGGAGCAATCACGACGCCGAGGCGGGTCAGACTGTCGTCTTGGTCGCCCGGGATGGCGCAATCATCGGGCGCATCCGCATCGCGGACCGGGTGAAGCCGTCGGCGCGAGAGGCGGTGGAGCGTCTGCAGCATCTCGGCATCGAGGTCGTCTTGCTGACCGGCGACAATCGTCCCGCCGCGGAGGCCATCGCTCGCGAGGTCGGGATCGACAACGTGGTGGCAGAGGTCCTCCCGAAGGACAAGGCTTGGGCCATTGCGGAGCTTCGCGAGAGCGGCAAGGTCGTCGCGATGGTCGGCGATGGGGTCAACGACGCGCCCGCGCTCGCCCAGGCCGACGTCGGCATCGCGCTCGGCACCGGGACCGATGTGGCTATCGAGGCCGGCGACATCACACTCGTCAGCGGCGACCCCCTCGGCGTCGCGCGGGCGGTCGAACTCAGCCGCGCGACCTTGCGCCACATCCGGCAAAACCTGGGTTTCGCGTTCGGGTACAACGTCGCAGCGATCCCCCTGGCCATCGCCGGGGTCCTCAGCCCCATGATCGCCGCCGCGGCGATGGCGTGCTCATCGGTCTCCGTCGTGAGCAACTCCCTGCGTCTGAGGAGGATGCGCCTGCGCTAGCGGCGAATCACCGCCATTGAGTCGCGTCCCCGCCCGCACAGCCGCCTCGGGTGAGGGCGCTTTTCGCGATTCTTCTATTATGGAGGCCTGCGTGATGCCGCTTCTGGCCGGTACTGCGTGTGTCAACATCGACCCGCCTGTCGGGACATGGATGGCCGGGTTCGCCGCGCGAAACAAGGGCGCGGAGGGTATCCATGACTCGCTGCACTCCAAGGCGCTGGTGCTGGACGACGGCGCGACACGGGTGTGCATCATCACAAACGACCTCCTCGGCTTCGGCACCGAGGATGTGCGGGCGATGCGCGAGCAGATCGAAAGCACGACGGGCATCCCCGGCAGCCACGTGCTCATCAATTGCAGCCACACGCACTCCGGCCCGATGCGTCGAGACGCGGACTACCTGTCGGTGCTGACGCGCAAAGTGGTCGGGGCGGCGAGAATGGCCGAGGCAGCCCTGCAGCCCGCGCGCATCGGCATCGCCCGCGGCCCGGTACAGGTGGGCGTCAACCGGCGCGAGTGGCGCGACGGCCAGACGATCCTCGGGCGCGCCCCGGACAAGCCCGTCGCGCCATACGTGGATGTCCTGCGCGTGGACGCGGGAGACGGAAGCCCGATTGCGGTCGTCTTCTCCCACGCCTGCCATGCCGTAACGATGGCGGCGGACAACTACTTGATCTCCGCCGACTACCCCGGAGCCGCTCAGCGCGTCGTTGAGGGCATCCATGCCGGGGCGACCGCGATGTTCATGCAGGGCTGCGCGGGGAATGTGAACTCCGAGCCGGTAGGTGGCGCTTTCGAGGATGTCCGCCGCCTGGGCACGATGCTCGCCGGGGCCGTCCTGGAGGCCCGAGAGCGCGCCGTTGCTACCGATGACGTGAGACTCGCGGTAGCCCAGAAGGCCTGCAGCTTGCCCTGCGCGATCCCTACAGATGTCGAGGATGCCCGCAGGGAGCTGGCGGAGATGGGGCCTCTTCCCGAGGGGGAGCCTCTGACCGGGGCCGACAGGTATCGACGAATGCGAGCGGAGTACCTGCAAGAAGTGATCCAGGCCCACGACACCCGGACGCCGCCGAAGGACGTGCCGTTCGACCTCCAGGCGGTGGCTATCGGAGACATCGCCATCGTCGGCCTACCCGGCGAGGTCTTCGTGGAATACGCGCTCCACGCCGAGGCCGTGTCTCCGTTCGCGCACACGCTCGCTCTGGGATACACGAATGGCGTATCGGCCTACGTGCCGACGGCGGCCGAGATCCCCTTCGGCGGGTACGAGGTCGATATGGCGCCATGCTACTACGGGCATCTGCCCTTCGACACGTCAGTCGAGGCACGGCTGAATGAGGCCGTCGAGGGCTTATTGAAGGACTTGCAGCGGTAGCACCCCGGCGACGGGACACACGTGATATTGCATTGAGACGACGGAGGACGAACCTCGTGAGAATGCCAATCTTGCTGTTGACGGTCGTGGCGCTTGCAGTAGCCGGCGCTTGCCATGCTGCGCCGAAGTCCATTGCCGCGGTGCGAGCCGCAGCGCCACCGAAGATCGACGGCGTCCTCGATGATGCCTGCTGGCAGAATGCCCCGGCAATCACCGACTTCGTGCTTCTCGGCAAGGAGGACCCGGCGAAGGAGCAGACCATCGCCAAGGTGGCCTATGACGACACTGCGCTCTACATCGGCATCACCTGCCACGAGAGCCAGATGGGCAAGCTCGTCGCCACACAGACCAAGCGAAGCGATCTGGTCCCTGCCGATGACTGCGTCGAGGTGTTCCTCGACCCGAACCACGACCGGTTCAACTACTTCCATTTCATCGTGAATGCCGCCGGCGCGCAGTTCGATGAATCGGGCGACGGCGCGGGTGTGGCTGCGGACTGGAATGCCGTGTGGGAGGCGAAGACCACCCGAGGCCCCGACTCCTGGACGGCGGAGATCGCGATCCCTCTTGCGGTCCTGGGCATCTCCAGCAAGGTCGGAGAAACCTGGGGCTTCGATGTGTGCCGCTCGGAGAAGCCCTCCGGCGAGCTGTCCTGTTGGTCGCAGACGGGCGCGAAGTTCGCCGTGCCGTCCGCCTTCGGCGACCTCACCGGCATCAAGGCCGACTTTGCGCCATATCTGGTCACTCTCGGGGTCCAGAATTGGGGGGCGGGCATCCTCGGAGGCAACACCGCCGACGTCAAGGTGACCAATGACGGCAAGGCGGAGCGGGACATCAGCCTGCGCCTGACCGTCACCCCTCCCACCGAGGCCGCGCGAGTCACCGAAGTGCCTCTGGGCAAGATCGCGCCGGGATCGACCAAGATCGGCAGCATCGGCTACCAGCTCTTCGAGCAGGGCGAGCACATCATCAACGCCGAAGCCCTCGACGCAGCAGCGGGAACCAAGTCCTGTGCGGCCACCGGCAAACGGATGCCCGTCGCGCCGCTGGCGGAGTTCGATGTCTTCAAGTCCTTCTACCGCGACGACGTCGCCGTGCGCTATCAGGTGAACGCGCAGGCGAAGGACCTCGGCAAATACAGCATCGCCGCCAGCCTCAGCGCCGCGGCTGCCGGATCGCCGGTTTTGGCGACGAAACGCCTCGACAAGCTGGCGAAGGGCGCGGGAGACGTGCGCTTCGACACCTCGAAGCTCGACCCGGGTGATTACCGCGTCCGGGTCGATGTCGTCGATGCCACCGGCAAGTCCGCGGCGGGCAAGGACCTGCAGTTCCCGATCCTGCGCACACCTGCGGCCGGCCGGATCGTTGACATCGACAGCCAGAACTTCATCCGGGTGAACGGCAAGCGAGTCTTCCCGGTGGGCTGCTATGCCTCGCCGGCCAGCGAGAAAGGTATGCAGGCCCTGGCGGACGCTGGCTTCACGCACACGCAATCGAACGTGCTGCCGCCGGCGGTGCTCAAGACGATGCTCGACAAGGCCCAGCAGCACAACATCAAGGTCTGGGTGTCGGTGTCCTCCATGCTGGACTTCTCGAAGGACGCCGAGAAGAAGAAGCAGGATTTGCGGGACCTCGTCGCCGCAGTCGGCAACCACCCGGCGCTTCTGATGTGGGAGAGCATCGACGAACCGGCCTGGGGCAGCCAGAATGCCGACGGGCTGTACGAGGGCTACAAGTTCCTCCGGGCGCTCGACCCGAACCGCCCGATCTGGACCAACCACGCCCCGCGTAACTTCATCTCGACGCTGGCCTACTACAACCGGGCCACCGACATCGCCGGCTGCGACATCTACCCGGTCCCCGAGCCGCAGTCGCACTCGAACCTGCCGAATCGCACCATCCACGTGACAGGCGACGAGACCGACAAGTCCATCGCGTCGGTCAATGGCGACAAGCCGGTCATCATGGTGCTGCAGGGCTTCGGCTGGGCCGAATTGGGCGGGAAGAAGGGGGCCGCGAACGGCGCGATCCTGCCCACGTTCACCGAATCGCGCTTCATGGCCTACGACGCGATCGTCCATGGCGCGCGCGGGATCAACTACTGGGGGACCGCCTATACCGAGCGCCCGTCGAAGTTCTACTCCGAGTTGAAGTCGCTCGTCAGCGAGCTTTCGGCCATGCAGCCGGTGCTGACGGCGGATGTCGTTGCGGGCGGCGCAGCGGGCACCGTGAAGTCACCCGAGAATGCGGTGCAGATGCAGCGCCGGAACGTAAACGGCAAGACCTGCATCATCGCCATCAACACGCTGAAGAAGGAGCAGCGGGCAACCTTCACGATCCCCGCGCTTCCAGCCAACAGGGTGCGCGTCCTGTTCGAGAATCGTGAGATACCCATCGAGGACAGCCGGTTCGTCGATGCTTTCGGCCCCTACGCGACCCACATCTACACCGACGACCTCACCTTCAACCCGCAGCGCAAGGAGTTCACGGCGGAATTGGCCGCTGCGCCCAAATCCGATGTCCCGATGCGCGAGCCGGGCAACCTCATCGCCAACGGCTCGTTCGAGATCGCTGCCAACGATGACCTCATGCCGGACGGCTGGTCGGCCAACTACCCGTTCACGGCGCAGCTTTCCGAGGAGCAGGCACACGCGGGCAAGCGCAGCTTGATGCTCACGAGCACCGCCAAGGACTTCGCGCCGCTGGTAGTGCAGTACGGCATCCCCGACCTCAAGCCGGACGGGAAGTATGTGCTGTCGGCGTGGGTGAAGACGGACCGGCCGGGCCTGGAATTCCGCATCTACGTCGAGTGGGCGGCCTGGCATGGCGCGGTACTACCCTGGACCGCCGGAACGGGAGAGTGGCAGCGTGTCGAGGTGCCGTTCAGCTCCGAACCATCGGCGGTGGGAACGATCTACTCGGTCCTGCAGATCAGGGGAGAAGGCAAGGGCTGGTTCGACGAAGTGGCGATACGGGAGAGGTGAGAGGGTATGGGTGTGGACGTCTAATCCGACCGGTTCCTTTGAACATGCGGCGGCGCGATTTATCGCGCCAAATGGGTGCCAGATCATTCTTCGCCCATTACGCTCGGCTGGGAGCAAGCACTCCCTCGAAGTAGAAACATCGGTGGCTATACGATGCGCGCTCCGCGCGATAAATCACGCTGCCACATGGTCTTGGGGGAAGTATCGCCAAATACATGCGGGATTGTAACCTTTCATGCCGTTGTTGACCGCCAACAACCTGACCAAGTACTACGGATCGGAGATGATCCTCGACGACATCTCGTTCGCGATCGACGAACGGGATCGCGTCGGGCTGATCGGCGCCAACGGGACCGGAAAGACGACCCTGTGCCGCCTGCTTCTTGGCGAGATCAAGGCCGAACTAGGCGACATCCACTTCGCTCGCGGAGCGACGGTCGGCTATCTGGCCCAGGATCAGCCCTTCGCCGAAGGGACTACACTCTGGCAGGCCGCCACTGATGATGTATTCGCGCATTTCCGCGAGATGGAGGCGCGGCTGGCGGCGCTCGAGCATGAAATGTCGGATTGCCAGGGGCCGGAGGCGGCGCTGGAGGCGATCCTGAATCGCTACTCCCGCCTGCGTGAGGAGTACGAGCACGGCGGCGGGTACGACTACGAGCAGAAAGCCGGGGCGGTCCTGACAGGTGTGGGCTTCCGCCCGGCGGATTTCGAGCGGGAGGCCGCAAGCCTCAGCGGCGGCGAGAAGCAGCGCGCCGGTCTGGCGAAGATCCTCCTGCAGAAGCCGGACTTGCTCCTACTGGACGAGCCCACCAATCACCTCGACATCGCCGGCACCGAGTGGCTGGAGGGGTATCTGCGCGACTACCCCGGAGCGGTGATCGTGATCTCTCACGACCGGCGCTTCCTGGACAACGTGGTGCGCCGCATCCTCGAACTGGAAGCCTGCGACATCGACGAATACGGCGGGAACTACTCGACCTACCTCGACGAGAAACAGCGCCGGATGCTGCACCGAGAGCGCGCTTATGAGAAACAGCAGCGCGAGCTGAACAAGCAGATGGCGTTCATCCGCTGGGCGCTGGGCACGCAGCAGGCGAAGCTGGTGCGGCGCGCGAAAAGCCGCCTGAAGCTGGTCGATAAGATGGACGAGATCGACCCGCCGCCGTCAGCCCGTCGAACGATGAGCCTGCGATTCAAGCCCAAAGTCCGCGGCGGGAATGAGATACTGGAACTCTCGCGCCTCGGCAAACGCTTCGGAGATCGCGTGCTGTTCGAGGATGTGAACCTGTTCATCCGTCGCGGGCAGAAGGTCGCGGTCGTTGGCCCGAACGGCTGCGGGAAGACCACGCTATTAAGGGTGATCCTGGGCCAGGAGCAGATGACCGAGGGGCAGGCGCGGCTGGGACGCAGCGTGGAGATCGGCTACTACGCCCAGGAGCAAGCCCCGGACAACCCCGCCAACACAGTCCTGCAGGAGTTCCGGGAGGTCGTGCCGGACGCCCAGCCCGCCGAGGTGCGAAACCTCCTGGCGCGCTTCCTGTTCGTCGGCGACGACGTGTTCAAGCGCGTGGGGGACCTGTCGGGGGGCGAGCAAAGCCGTTTGGCGCTGGCGAAACTGATCCTGCAGCGACCAACCTTCCTGGTGCTCGACGAGCCGACGAACCACCTCGACATCGACTCTCGCGGCGCGCTTGAGGGAGCGCTGCGGGAATACCAGGGCACGATTCTGGTCGTCTCCCATGACCGGTACTTCCTCGACCGTGTGGCGGACCGCATTCTCGTCATGCACGACGACACGGGAACCGTATACGAGGGCAACTACGCCGCCTACCTCGAGGCCCGCCAACAGCAGGAAGACGAGGCGCACAGGCGGGAGGAGCAGGCCAAAGAGGAAGAGAAGCGCCGGCGCGCCGAGGCCGAGAGGCATAAGGCGCGACAGAGGAAGCAGCTTCAGCAGCTACCGGAATCCGGACCGAGCCGGGAGGAGCTTGAGGCGGCGGCGACGCAGATCGAGGAGCGGCTCGCGAGAGTGCAGGCGCGGCTGCGCGCCCCCGACGTCATCGGGAACGAGCCGCTTGTTCGGGCGCTGCATGGAGAGTACGCGCGTCTGAGTGCGGAGCTTCAGCAGGTTTACGAGCAGTGGGAGGCCGTGGCCAAAGGGAACCCGGCATAGCTGACCCGAACGGCCATGTCGGCAATCGAGCACGGAGGATGCGGGAATAATGCAAGACACCGAGCAGACAGAAGGCGGGGGCAACGGCAACATCTTCACCCGCCGCGACCGCTTGACGCGCCTGCTCACCTCATGGCAGGTGACGTCCATCCTGGTGGCTTTCGTGCTGGGTTCAAGCCTGGCGAAGCTGTCCGTGGCTCCACACCAGCTCGACGGCACCGAGGCACTCGCGAATCTGGACATCGGTCGCGCCATCTCCTCGGGAGAAGGCTTCCATACGCGCGCGGTGACGCCCTTATCGCTGGCCTACGTGGCGGTGCGGGGTGATTCGGCGCCCGATGTGGAGAACCCGCCGCTGTTCCCGCTGTTGATGGCGATGCTGTTACTGCCCGTCCGTTCCCTGTCGCCCAGCACCGCCATCGCCTTCAGCATCCTGCTGCACGTTCTCACCGCCGCGTCTGTGTTCTTCTGGTCGCTGCGGCTCTCCAAAGACATGCGCATCGCCTGCATGGCCGGGCTGATGTACGGTCTCTCGCCGCTTGCCCTCGACGCCGCCGCTTCCGGAACCCCGCACACGCTGGTGTCTCTCATCGTCACGAACCTCGTCTTTTGGACGATTGCGGTACTGTCGCCCGCGCAGGAAACCGGGGAGGAACCCGCCGAGACGCCGGTCCGAGACAGGCGGCACTCGTGGCCGTCATATCTGGCAGGGGGCGCCCTGGCCGGCTTGGCGACACTTGCGGACTACCGTATGGCTCTCGTGGCCGGCATCGTACTGATTGCTTTGGCGGCGCGCAGGCAAGGGCCGGGCATCCTGGCATTTGTCGGCGGCGCCGTGCTGGTGGTCGCGCCGTGGGCCATCCGCAATATGAACGTCGGCGGCAACCCGCTCTTTTCGCTGTATTGGGCAAGGGCGATGGTTGGGACCGATTCATTCCCCGGTTTGAGCCTCTACTGCCGGGGCCTGACCGGCCAGGAGACGCTCCTCGGTCTGGCGGCCCAGCACCGCTTCGAGATCCTGACGCGGGCCGGACACACGCTGTTCCAGTCGATCTGCACCCTTCCCGGGCAGATCGGGCCGGTTTTCGCCGCGCTCGCATTGATCGGCTACCTCGGCAAGGCGGTGCCCAGAGGCGTCGTGGCGCTCACCCTCGCGGTGGTCGGCGCGATCTTGCTGACGACCGCGCTTTGGGCATCGTCGCTGCTGGGAGTCCTCGCCGCGATGCCACTGCTGGCTTACGTCGGAGGCTCGGCGTGGGCGAAGATCATGGACCGCCTCCTCCCCACCCCCGAACCTGCGCCCACGGAGGATGAGGCGGTGGCCGCTCCGCCGTCCAGGCCGCGCCTGCACGCGATCGCCTTCCTGGTCGTGGCACTCGTGGCAACCCTGAACGCCAGCCCGTTGCGTAAAGCGCCGCAGTCGTCTCAGGCCGAGATCGCGGCTCTGAGCAAGCTGCTGAACGGGATCGGCCTGCCGCCCCACAGCCGCATCCTGACCGACATCCCCTGGGACCTCACCTGTTACACCGGAAAGGTGACTTGCGCGATCCCCGTGTCCCCCGATGCGGTTGCGGAACTCGACAAGCACCTCCCCTGCGAGGTAATTGTGCTGTCCTCGGCGATGGGCGCTTTGACGCCTAGTAGCTACCTCAGCGCCTGGCACTGGGTGGGGATCAAGAAGGAAGTGCTGGCCGACTACCATCTCATCCACCGGTCGGTGGCGGGGATGATCCTGCTGCGCCCCGGCTCGCCCGCCGATACAGGCGCTGGGGCCCAACCGACCGGGGGATAGGCGGCAATACTGGCTCCAAAGGACAACCACCATGTTACAGCCGATTCGACGCGAGCAGTTCCCCGACAGCGCGGTCGTCGCGCTCCACGGCCCGTATGCGACCGGGATATTTGTGGCCCTCGGCGAACTGGGGGTCTCCGACGCCATGATCGTGTGCGGCGAGAACCTCGGCAAAAGCGACGCGGTGCGTTCCCTGATGGCCGGCGCGCCTGAAGGCGTCAAGTTCAGCATCTTCGACCAAGTCGAGCCGGACCCGTCGGACGAGACGATCAAGGCCGGGGGACTCGCAGCCTGCGATGCCGGGGCGCAGGCTGTCGTCGCGGTCGGGGGCGGCAGCTCGATGGACGCCGCCAAGGCCATCGCCGCGGAAGCGACCGACATCGGCTGGATTGCCGCGCAAGACCAGCCCGGCCAGCCGACGGCCATCGAGCGCGACCCTTTGCCGATCGTCGCCGTCCCGACCACCGCCGGCACCGCGTCCGAGGTCACGCCGTTCTCGGTCATCACCTTCGCGGCAAGCCGACGCAAGCTCGTGCTGAATCATCCGACGCTGCTCGCTCGCTTCGCAGTGCTCGACCCGGCGCTTCTGGTCTCCGGGCCGCGGTCCGTGCGCGTCGCCGCAGGCATGGATGCGCTCACCCACGCGGTGGAGTCGTTCGTGAGCAAGCAGGCGACGCCCGCGACGCGGGCACGGTGCCGGGAGGCCATCGAACTCATCGGCCGCTTCCTGCGGCGCGTGGCGAGCGATGCCAACGACATGGAGGCCGAAGAGGGGATGCAGCGAGCGGCGTTCCTCGCCGGACTGGCGTTCTCGAAAACGCGACTGGGGATCGTCCACGCGACCGCTCTGCCGCTGTCGGCGTTGTTTCACGTGCCGCACGGGCTGGCGAACGCCATCCTTCTGCCGTACGGGATGCGGTTCAACCACCTGGCGGACGCGGAGGGGTTCGCGCAGATCGCTCGAGCGCTCGGGGCCGACGTTGCCGCGATGGACGACCACGCCGCCGCGCAGGCTGCGGCCGAGACTGTGGAGGCCCTTGCCGACGACATCGGCGCTCCGCGACGCATGAGCGATGTCGGCGTGGCGCGTGAGGCCATCGAGCGCATGGCCGACGACGCGATGCCGAGCGCTCACCTGAAGGTCAACCCGCACGAGGTTGCCCGCGAGGACATCATCGCCTTGTATGACGAGGCGTTCTGATCGGCACTCCGGCGACAACCACGAGATGCTAACGATTCGGGCCAAGCCGCGGGGTGTCTGCGCCTGTGCAATAGGTGCAGACGGGGACCTCGCCAGCCCGGCGGCGACCTTGTTCCGGCGACATAACCTATGGCAAACCGATTCCTCGATCCGGTCCGAACTGATGTCGTGCTGTCGCTTTTCTACGGCGACGCGGAAATCCTCAAGCAGCAGGCGGCGCACAAGATCATCGACGCCTGGCTTGATGAGGGCGACCGCGAATATGGCCTGGTGACGCTTAGCGGCTCCGAAGGCGATGTGGGGGCCATCGCGGGTGAGGTCAACGGCATCTCGCTGCTCGCCCCGCGCAAGGTCATCGTCGTCCGCAAAGTCGACGGCTTCAGCAACTCCCAGCAGAAGGCCCTTGCCGCAACACTGGCGCACGTCCCCGGCGACGTGCGCGTGGTGATGCTTGCGGATGTGGACTCCGATTCGCGCTCGCGGTCCACGGCTCCGGTGGCCGCCGATCTGCGGAAGATCGTCGAGAAGGCCGGGCAGATCATCCCCTTTATGACCCCCTATGAGCGCGAGTTGGGCGGCTGGGTGGTCGAGGAGGCCTCGCAGGTCGGCAAGAAGATGGCCCCGCCGGTAGGCCAGGCGCTCGTCGAGACCGTCGGCGCGGACATGGACCGGCTGCACCAGGAGGTCGCCAAGTTAGCCACGTATGTGGGCGGCCACCACCAGATCACTCTCGAGGACGTGAAAGCCGTCGCCTGCCGCTCGGCGGATACGGATGTCTTCGCGCTCGTCGATGCGATCGGCAAGCGCGACACGCGGGCGGCGCTGGACATGCTGCCCCTGTTCCTGCCGGTCGGGGCTCCCTCGGGCGCTGCGCTGCAAATATTGGCGATGATCTCGCGTCAACTGCGGCTGATCTGGCAGGCGCGCATGGTCATCGAGGCGGGCTTGCGCCTGGAAGACCTCCGCGACACGCCCCCTGCCCTCACCGGCATGTTGCCGGAAAACCAGCACATCATCTCGTCGGTCAAAGGCCGGCGTTTCCTGGCGACCAAGTACACCCAGCAGGCCAGGAACTTCTCGGACGAGACGCTCGCTAGAGCCATCGAGGCGGTCTACCTGACCGATCTGGCGCTGAAGGGGCAAACCGAGGAGCAGATGGACGACCGGATGGCCATGGAATTGCTGCTGGTCTCGCTTTGTACGGGGTGATAGGATGGCTGGCGGAAAGAAACCTCCTGAGGCTCCGTCGCCCAGGCCCCTCGATCTGGTCGCAATCCTCTGGGTCGTCGGCATCTGCGCGCTGTTTCTGCGCATGGTGGTGCAGGCGGCCTTCAACAGCTAATGCATGTACTGACCGGCATTGCCCTGTTCTTGTGCACCTCGGCTGCGGCGACGCTGCTGGGTGACGCGCTGCTTGTGCGCGACCGCGTCCGCCAACGCAGCGCCGGTGATCTCGTCTTCGCCTGGGCGGCGGGGATGCTGGCGGTCGCGTATGCCATCGCCGCGGTCGGGCTCGCGGGCTACATGCGCGCCCCCGTGCTTCTGGGCGTGGTCGCATTGGCCGGTCTGCTGGGCACCCGCCGAGCCGCCCCCCTAGCGCGGGTCTCTGCAAGCCTGGTGCGACGAGGGTTCAGCGCACTGGTCCGCTCCCCGCAGCGGGCCGTGTACTGGCTGCTGGCGGCGTTTCTTGCGCTCACCTTCCTCGCGGCCCTCACTCCCCCCGACGACCGCGACTGGGACGGGACAAGCGAGCACCTCGTCCAGGCGAAGGCCTACGTCCGCGACGGTCTGTATCACCCGCTGTGGTACGACCACCACTCGCATTTCCCCGCCGCCATCCAGATGCTCTTCTCACTCGGCCTGTCCTGCGGCAGTGTCAGCGGCGCGAAGCTCTTCCATTGGGGCTATGGGGTCATCGCCCTCGCGGCGGCCTTCCTGATCGCCCGGAGGCACCTGCACGTCCGCGCCGGCCCCTGGGCGGCGCTGATCCTGCTCTCGACGCCAGCGTTTTCCTGGCTCACGAGCGTCGCATACGTGGACCTCGGCGTAGCGGCATACGGGCTATTGGCCCTGCTGGGGTTCCTGGAATGGAGGCACGGTCTCCTACCCCTGCCGAACCCTGTAGGGGCGCAATTCATTGCGCCCGCCGTTGGCGGCGCACAGGCCTCTCCCCCCCTGCAGACACAGGGCGCGATGAATCGCGCCCCTACACGCGGCAAGAAGGGGGAGACGGCTAACGGCGCCGCTGCCGTTCCCATTGCCGTTGATTCTGCGTTCAGCGTTCAGCGTTCAGCGTTCCCCTTCCTCCCCGCGCTCATGGCCGCAGGGGCGATGGCGGTGAAAATGCAGGGCATCGCCCTCTTCGGTGTGCTCCTCGCCGCCTTCGCGTGGGAGAGCCTGCGACGGCGAACACTGCGCCCCGTTGTCGCCTTCGGCGTCATGGCAGGGCTTATCGCCTGCCCGTGGTATATCAAATCCTGGATCACGACGGGCAACCCCGTGTACCCGTTCGCGTACTCGATCTTCGGCGGGGTGCAGTGGTCTGCCGAGCAGGCGCGCGATTACTCCCGCCAGCAGATCGCCTTCGGGATCGGAACGCTTCCCAGCGACGCGGAACTCGCGAAGATGGGGCCGCTGCAAAGGCGCTTCGTCGGCCCGAGAACGCCGCTGCACCTGCTGTTGGCCCCGATCAACCTGACTTTCCAGCCGTGGGCCTTCACTACCAACATGGGCAAGCTGCAGTCCATCCTGTTCGAGTCGACCGGCCCGCTATACCTGGCGCTATTGCCGCTGTTTTGGTTCATCCGGCGGAAGACGTCTTCGGGCAAGCCCGGCGCGCGGACGGTGGCGGCGCTCATCCTGTGGCTATTTCTGATCCTGTGGGTATGGTGGCTGTGGTCGATGCAACTTGGGCGCTACCTGCTGCCCAGCATCGCGCTCATCACGCCGGTGCTCGGGTATGCCGTGGCAATGGCAGGTGACGAAGAAGAGGGGGCGCTCGTCGGCTCGGTTGTGCGCTGCACCGTCTGGGCCTGGGGGCTGCTGGGCCTGCTGGGGCTGTACCTGGTCGTCTCAAGCGCGCTGCCGGTGGTCTTGGGCACGATGTCCGAGGATGAGTACCTCTCCCGCGCCTGCGCCGTCTACACTCCCAGCCGCTTCATCAATGACACGACGCCACCGGACGCGAAAATCGCCACCTACGGCGAGCCACGTATCTATTACATCGACCGTGCGGCAATGTGGGCCGACCCCGGGCACCACCGCCTGATCGACTACCCGAACATCAAAACGCCCGAGCAATTGATCGCCGCATACCGGGCGCTGGGGATCACCCACGTGCTCATCAATCCCGTCTTCTTCCCCGATCCGTTCACCGGCCAGGACGATCTGCATCGCTGCCTGCGGGAAGGCCTGGACAAGGGCCTGCTGACGGTGGACCACTGGTTCAATCGCGGGCCTAAGGACTACATCCTGCTGGAGGTCCAGCAACCGCCGGGAGCGTGGAGAATACGGGGTGAGGACACTTGAACAAGACGCAGACCGCTCCAGCTCCGGCAGATAGGCTCCGGGGCCGATACGCCCTGTGGGCGATCCTGGCCGCCTACGCGGTGTTCGCCGTTGCGGTCGCCGTCATCGTGCCGACGGAATACACGACCCAGGTGCGCCTCACCCCCCCTGATGAGACGGCGCACCTCGCCATCGTGCAGTACATCTGCGAGCACAGGGCGCTGCCGGTATTCAGTGGCGGCGCGGGCCTATATGAGGCGCATCAGCCGCCGCTGTTCTATGTGTCGTGTGTGCCCCTGTACATAATAGGAGAATTGCTGGGTGGGGGTCATATTGCGCGCCTCGGGATCGTCCTCCTGCGTCTGTGGAGCGCCGCCTGGGGCGGGATCACCGTCTGGGCGGTCTGGATGCTGGCCGGCAGGTTGCTCGGCGCGCGACCCCTCGCAAGCGCAGTGGACAGCGGGCAGCAGCAGGGCAAGAAGAAGCGCGCCAAGGCCCCCGCGCCGGCGTCGAGCGCCTGGGCGGATCGCGGGCTTTGGGGCCAGATCGGGGCGACGGCACTGGCGGCGCTGCTGCCGGGGCGAGTATTCGTCACCGCGGCGGTCAGCAATGACGCAATGTCCGAGGCGTTCTGCGCGCTGGGATTGCTGGTGTGCGTGATCGTGGTGCTTGAAGGCAACCTGAGCCTGCGGCGCGCGGTCTTGCTGGGGATAGTGGTCGGCTTTGCGCTGCTCACCAAGACCAACAGCCTCGTGCTACTGCCTATGGCGGGGCTGGCGCTGCTGCTCGTATTACGGCGGCCCGAGGGCGAGGCGGTGCAGGACCCGCGCGCGCTGGGGCGCAATGCCGCTATCGCGATCGGATGCGTCGTGGCGCTTTGGGGCTGGTGGGTCGCTCGCAACATGATGCTCTATGGCGAGCCGCTGGCGATGAAGGTCTTCGTCGATGTGTTCGGCAAGGACCGCCCCGGCCCGGACTACTTCGCGAAGCTGGGCATGTCCGGCGGACAGTACTTCACCCTCGTCATCACCCAGACGGCTCTGAGCTACTGGGGCGTGTTCGGGCAGGCCGATGTGTTCATGTCGCGGGCATTCTACGCCATCGGCGGACTGTTGACCGTCGCGGCGGCGGTGGGCCTGGTGAGCGCAGGACTGCGGCGACGGAGCGGGGAAATGACGCCGGGGTTCGCGGAGCGCTCGGCGTGGCTCCTGGTGTGGGTGCAGCTACTGCTCACGGCAGCCCTATTCCTGCGCTTCAACGTCGATTTCTTCCAGGCCCAGGGCCGATACCTGTTCCCGGCAACCGGCGCGCTGGCGTGCGTGTTCGCCAAGGGCTGGGGGGGCTTTCGCAGCCGGTGGAGCGTGCCCGCCGTGACAGTGGCGCTGGCGATTCTGGCCATCTGGGCGCTGGTGGCGTTCGCGACGGGTGACATCCATAGCGGGCCGGACGTGCTGGGGGGATAGGCCGGCTGCGAGATCAGCGGATGTTAGCGAGGTGACGGTATGACCAAGGATTACAGTCCGTTCACCCCTGGCGTGCCGGTGCCCGTCGAGTTTTTCGTCGGACGCGGGGACGAAATCAGGCGTTTGGAGACGAAGGTTGCGCAGGCCACTACGGGCAGAATCCAAGTGGCATTCCTCTCGGGCGAGCGAGGGATCGGGAAGAGCTCTTTGGCCGCGTTCGTGCGGCAATTAGTCGAAAAGCAGCACCAGATGCTCGGACTACACGTGCTCCTCGGCGGCGTGTCGTCACTGACCGAGATGGTCCACCGCGTTTTCGACAAGCTGCTGAATGAGAGCGTGGACAGGAAGTGGTATGAGAAGACGCTGGAGTTCTTCGGCGACCATGTCACGAAGGTCGGCCTGTTCGGGATTAACTTGGAGTTGAAGGCCAACCCCGAAGATCTGCAACACATGGTCCGACACTTCGCCCCCGCACTCAGACAGCTTTGCAGGAAGCTCCAGGACGAGAAGAAGGGCTTGCTCATCGTCCTCGACGACATCAACGGCCTGGCGTCATCGGAGGAGTTCGCGAACTGGCTGAAGAGCCTTGTGGACGAGATCGCGACATCGGGCGAGCCGTTGCCCCTCTGCCTGTTCCTCGTCGGCCTCGACGAGCGCAGGCAGTCGCTGATGAGGCTTCAGCCGTCTCTCGGGCGCATCCTAGACCCGTTCGAGATTCGAGCATGGACCGAAGACGAGACACGCGAGTTTTTCGCCAACACGTTCGCAGAGGTCGGTGTGCCCGTGGACGAAGAAGCCCTAGCCGATCTAGCAGCGTGGGCGGGCGGCCTGCCGATGCTCGCGCATGAGATCGGCGATGCGGTGTTCAGAACGGATACGGACGGCCATATTGATGAGGACGACGTAATGGCGGGCGCGGTGAACGCTGCCGAGATCGTGGGCCGGAAGCACTTGGAGATGCGCGTCCTGCAGGCCATCAGGAGCGACCGATACCGGAGCATCATCGCCAAGATGCACGAAGTCAACCTGCACTTCACCCGGGCTGAAGTCAGGGCGCTGCTCGATCCAGACGAGCGCAAGGTGTTCGACAGCTTCCTCAGTAAGATGGTCGAACTCGGCGTTCTCGTCCGCGAGCCGGAAGGCGCTGCCGGCAGCTACCGATTCCACACACTCCTACACTGGTTCCTGTTCGACATCGAGGCGGAGCGCCACGCCGAGAGCAGGCGTGGACCGACGCAGGCAGAACCGGGCATCCGGGGACACCCATGAAAGTAGCCATCTTCGCCGGTGGACGCGGCACCAGACTGCACGCTGAGAGCGCGGCGCTGCCTAAGGCCCTGTTTCAGGTCGGCGAGCGCCCCATCGTCTGGCATATCATGCGCAGCTTCGCCTCGGCGGGGTTCCAGGAGTTCGTCTTGCTTCTGGGGTATAAGCGCGAGGCGGTGGTCAACTACTTCGTGCACGAGGCGCCCTATTATGAAGGCGATGTGCAGGTCGGAGTGCCGGTGGGCGGCACCGGGCACGTCGAGATCACCCCTCTCGCCCCCGCGCAACACCGCTGGTCCGTGACGCTCTGCGACACCACCCAGGACGCCGGCAAAGGTGAGCGCCTGCTGATCGCTCGCCGGTACCTGGAGGACGACTGCTTTTTCGCCACTTACGGAGACGGTCTATCAGATATCGACCTGCGGGCGCTTCTCGAATTCCACAAATCACATGGCAAAATCGCCACACTGACGGCGGTTCAAGCCCGATCCCAATTCGGGCACGTCGTCGTGGGCGACGCCAGCCAGGTGCAGGTCTTGCGGGAGAAACCCCCGCTGCCCGACCTCATCAATGGGGGCTTCTTCGTCTTCGACCGCAAAGTGTTCGATTACCTGCGCCCCGGAGACCAATTGGAGACCGACTGTCTCCCCCGCCTCGCCGCCGAGGGCCAACTCATGGCATACCGGCACGACGGCTTCTGGGCGTGCCTCGACACCTACAAGGACAGCCTCGAGCTCAACGACTTGTGGGAGAAGGGCAACCCGCCGTGGATGAGGTAGGGGGAGGCGGCTGTCGGCTGAGCATCGCGCGTTTCACGCCGCCGGGTTTTTCCTCGATGTGCGTGGGTGGTGGCCTCGAAGTCTCACACCATGCGGTCATTGATTTCCATCGCAAGGCGCATGTCAGCCGATGCCGCCACAATGATTTCCGCTGCTTCAGCGCCGCATCGACAAACGTCCAATCAACGTGAGGCAATTGCAAAAGTCTGTAGGAGCACTCTCCAGAGTGCGACCGGACCCCATATTGTGTCAAAATAACGTCTATAGAGACGAAAACATGTCGTTATCGCGGCGTATTAACGGCAATCGCGGTCTGGAGACCGCTCCTACAGACGACGCAGCGACTTCTGCAATTGCCTCATGTGGAACAAAAAAAGGCTGCGGAGCGGGATCGGCCGGGCGAGGGGGTAGGGGCTGTTGCCGTCTCCCACTGCGCGAGGAGGTAGGAGGTCTCCACCGACCCACATGCCCACTTCACCTCGCATCAACTGCATCGGCATCCTCGTCGTCGACGCCCTCAGCGGACCGATCTGCGAGTACCCGGCGCCGAAGGTCCGCACCCAGGTCAATACGCAGACTATCCGCTTCGCCCCCGGCGGCGGGGCGGCGAACACCCCGGCGGCGTTGGGACGCATGGGATTGAGCACGACCGTGTTCTCCAAGGTCGGGGCCGACCTCAACGGCGACTTCCTGGCCCGCGAGCTGTCCGGCGTCGGCGTGGACACCTCCGGGATCTGCGTGTCGGCGGACGACACGACTCCGTTCACTTTCGTCGGCATCCACGACACCGGCGACCGCACCTTCATCCACACCCCCGGCGCGAACCTGACGTTCACCGCTGACGACATCGACCGCGAGGCCCTCTTTGCCTGTGACTTCCTGCTCTACCAGGACTTCTGGGTGAAGCCCGCCATCGACGGCGCGCCGGCGGCGGAACTCCTCGCCGAGGCCCGGCGGCGCGGCATTGTGACCCTCCTCGACGAGTGCTGGGGCCTCGGGCCGAACCGCGAGAGCTTCGAGCTGATGCTGCCGCACTGCGACTATGTGCTGCCGAGCATCGACGACATGGCGGCCATTTACCCCGGCCTGTCGGCGGAGGACACTGCCGGCCTGCTGCTGTCGCTCGGGGCGAAGACGGCGATCCTGAAGATGGGGGCGGAGGGCTGCCTGATCGCGCGAGGCGATGAGCGCATTCGAGTAGCTGCGGTGGAGGCGGATGTGGTCGATACGACCGGAGCCGGGGACTGCTGGGACGCGGGTTTCATCGCCGGTCTCGCCCACGGCGAGGACCTGGAGACCGCCGCCAGGATTGGCAGCGCCTGTGCGGCCTTCTGCATCGAGGCCGTAGGCGGCGCGGCAGGAGTGCCGAACTACACAACGGTCCGGGCACGGGCGGCATAGCGCTCTACGAAACAGGCGGTTTGTGGGCGTGCGGGGTCCTGCCGAGGCGGGATTTCGCCTGTAAAACCGTTCGCCGTTCTCGCCTCTCCACGGGTGGCGAGAGAAGAACGGCTACGACGAACGGTAAGAGCGAACAACAACAAACGGTGCACTGCCACCGCCCCCCCGGACGGCCGGGCTACTTGCTCCTCGCTTGTTTGCGCTTCTGCTTCTTCTCGTCGAAGTACTTCTTGCGCTGCTTGCGCTCGATACGGTTGAGGATGGTCAGGACGAGTGTGCCACCGCCGGCGAGGCCGCCCAGACACAAACCGCCGATAAGAAGCAGCGAAACGGTAGCATTGTTATCCAGGAACGCCTGCAAGGACTTACCCCCCACCGCCTGCACCCCTATGTACGCTGCGAAACCGAGACCAAGGCCTACAATGGCGCCGAATAGCGCCCAGAGCAAACGGGACAGGTCCTTCATATTGGCAAAGTCTACCTCTCGAAGATGAAGTGCGGGGGGCGTTTCCGCGAGCTGACCGGGTTCACCTGCGGAAATGGAGCGGGTTCACCTGTGGCGAATGACAATCTCGCCCTCGCTACGGAATTGAGTGGATGTTCCCGTCGCGCACCGCGGGTTCGACCAGCCCCGGCAGATGGCGGGATCAGGATGCCCTCGCGGCCGTTCCGGTGGACACCGGCTCGCTCATGAGGGCACCCCCTCGTCGCAGCCGGTCGCGGGCATGTCGCACGATCCACCCCGCTCTTCAGCCTGAGTGGCCATTAACAGGCGGACGATCTCCTTGCGTGCCTCCGGATCGCTGACGTAGGCCTCGCTGATCTGGCACAACAGGTCCCAGGTCTCCGCTTCGCGAGCGAGCGCATAGCATGGGTACCGATCCTCTCCGCGACGGAAGGACTCGAGGATGCCGCATTCGGTCAGACGCTCCAAGGCCGGTTCGATGTCACCGACGGTGCGGTGTGTTCGCAGCGCGATCCCATCGGCGGTATCGAAGGTGTCCGGGTTGGTCTGGAAAAACAGGGTGACATCCAGGCCAACCAGGGAGAGGGCCACGGTCTCGAGGAAGTCGCGGACGCGCGTGTCCATCTGACGCACCCCTTCTGGCGGTAAGGCTTACAGACCTGGCCAGTGGCTGTTTGCCGTGGCGAGGGACGATCCTGCAACGATAATGACATATTTTTCGTCATAAAGCCTCATTTGTCAATGGCCATCATGTCGTCACAGCGGACGGCGCCTCACCCCCGACCCCTCTCCACTCGTGGAGAGGGGGGAACGACAACGGCGTGACCCCCTCCCCGCTTGCGGGGAGGGCCGGACGGCACCTCACCCCCGACCCCTCTCCACTTGCGGCTATGCTTTACCCACATCTTGCGTGCGAATCACGGGCCGTTGCCCCAA
>CAYWBK010000020.1:21647-26842 GCA_964455745.1 uncultured Armatimonadia bacterium | reverse complement strand
TACCGCTGTCCGATAGCCTCGAAGACGTCCATGAGATGCCTCCCGTCGTGAGAGTAACCGTTCGCTGTTCATCCTCCAGATTCGTCTCCCCGCACCGCCCTCCCTTCCTGGCCGTCCTTGACGCCCGCCCCGGTTTCGTGTTTCATACGCTAGCTTTGCCGTTCATGCCGTTGGAGAGGGTTCCACATGCCAAACGACTTGCTGTTCGAGATCGGCGTCGAGGAGATCCCCGCCGATGTTGTACTTCCTGCCCTGCAGCAGATGGAGCAGGGCATCCGCGACGGCCTTGCCAACCTGCGGCTGTCTCACGGTGATGTCCAGACCTTCGGAACCCCGCGCCGGCTGGCGATTCTCGTCGCCGACGTCGCCGATGGTCAGGAGGACGCGCACCTCGAGGTCAAAGGCCCGGCTGCGCAGGCCGCTTTCGATGTCGAAGGCAAGCCGACGAAGGCCGCCCAGGGCTTCGCGCGGAGTCGCGGCCTCGCGCCTGAGGACCTCGTGGTCCGCGAGACCGACCGGGGCAGCTTCGTCTTCGTGCTGGTGACTGAGAAAGGCAAGACGGCCGCCGAGGTCCTTCCCGACCTGCTTCTCGGTGTCCTCGGAAGTCTCACCTTCCCGAAGACGATGCGCTGGGCCGACTACGACCTGCGTTTCGCCCGCCCGATTCGCTGGCTTGTCGCGCTTTACGGCGAGCAGGTGCTGGACATGCAGGTCGCAGACGTGAAGTCCGGGCGGGTTTCGCGCGGGCATCGGTTCCTCGGCTCGCAGACCGTCGAGATCGCGCGGCCGTCCGATTACCTTCAGGCGATGCGCGACAATCGCGTCGTGGCGCTTACGGAGGAGCGCAAGGAGGAGATCCGGCGGCAGGCGATCGCTGCGGCTGAGGCCGTCGGCGGCCACGCGCGCATCTCGGATAAACTCCTCACCGAGGTCAGCTTCCTGGTCGAGTATCCGACCTGCCTCGTCGGCCATTTCGCCGAGAAGTACCTGGAGCTTCCCCGGGAAGTCGTGGTCACGGTCATGCAGGGGCACCAGAAGTACTTCCCGATCGAGGACGCGCAGGGCCGTCTCCTGCCGCGCTTCATCGCCATCCGCAATGGCGACGACCAGGGCCTCGACAACATCCGCCGTGGCAATGAGAGGGTCATCGAGCCGCGCCTCGCGGACGCTGAGTTTTACTTCCGCGAGGACATGCGCCACAAGCTTGCCGACCGTCTCGACGCGCTCAAGCGCGTGAACTTCATGGAGGGGTTGGGCAATCTTTACGATAAGACACAGCGCCTGGTGACGACGGTGCGCTGGCTCGGCGAGCACGCCCCTGGCATCACCCCGGAGGACGTGGCTACCGGGGTCCGCGCCGCGGAGCTGTCCAAGTGCGACCTCGTCACCCTGATGATCGGAGACAGCAAACTGGGCGAGTTGCAGGGCATCGTCGGTGGGCATTACGCGCGCCTGTCCGGCGAGGCGGACGCGGTCGCCGCTGCGATCTCCGAGCATTACCAGCCCCGCTCGACGGACGACGCCCCGCCGGCCTCGGTGGCCGGGCAACTCGTGTCGATCGCCGACAAGATGGATAACCTCGCCGCGTGCTTCCGCTTGGGGCTGATCCCGAGTGGGTCCGCCGATCCGTTCGCCCTGCGCCGCCAGTGCCAGGGCATCGTAAGCACGCTGTACGAGGGCGCGCTGCGCGTCGATCTCCCGCGGCTGGTCCGCTTCGCGGTCGCGCAGGTGCCCGAGCCGCCCGCTCACAACGCGGACAAGGCCCTCGCCCCTCAGGCCGCCGTCGAGGCCCTCCTGCGCTTCTTCGCTCAGCGCATCGAGGCGACATGCCAGGCGCGAGGCGTGGAGTACGACATCATTCGCGCCGTGCTTGCCGTGCCCTGCCCCGACGTCATCGACGCCATCGACCGCGCGGTGTTCCTCTCCGATGCACGCCGGACCGCCGCAGACTTTGGCGAGGTCGTCACCGCCGCGGCCCGGCCCGCGAACATCGTGGCCTCAGCCAAAGAGCCGCCGCAGCGCTCCGTGGACACCGCTTTGTTCGATGACGTGTCCGAAGGCGCACTCTACCAGGCTTACCTCGGCGCGCTGGCAGCCGCCGACACCGCCCAGGCTGCGCCGCCGCCCGACTACCCGGCCATCTGGCGCAGCCTTGCCTTGATGATCCCGGCCATCGACCGCCTCTTCGTCGCCGTGATGGTCATGGTGGACGACCCGGCGATCCGCGAGAACCGCCTCGCCCTCCTGCGCGACGTCGACTCGCTTTTCCGCCGCATGGCTGACTTCCGCGAGGTGGTACAGCCGGGGTAAGGGGCCGTGGCCGTCTCCCCCTCCCTCCGGAAGAGGGGGCCGGGGGTAGGGGGCCGTTTGCCGTTGCCGTTCTCCCCTCTCCACGAGTGGAGAGGGGTCGGGGGTGAGGTGCCGTTCCTCCGGAAGAGGGGGCCGGGGGGTAGGGGGCCGTTTGTTGTTGCCGTTCTCCCCTCTCCACGAGTGGAGAGGGGTCGGGGGTGAGGTGCCGTTTCCGGGGGTGAGGTTGCCGTTACCACATCAGGAGCCGCCTGCAATGTCCCAGTTTACCCGCCTCGAAGTCCTCAACACGATCGTCGACACCGGCCTTGTGCCGGTCTTCTACAACGGTAAACTTGAGACGGCCATCGCCGTCGCCGAAGCCTGCGCTCAGGGCGGAGCGAAGGTCGTTGAATTTACGAATCGCGGCGATTTCGCCTATGAAGTCTTCGCCGGCCTCATGAAACACTGCCGCGCGAACCTGCCGGATGTGATCCTGGGCGTCGGCTCGGTCGTGGACCCCGCGACTGCGGCGCTGTACATCGCCAACGGCGCTAACTTCATCGTCGGGCCGATCACGAACGCCGAAGTTGCGAGGCTCTGCAACCGCCGCAAGATCGCCTATGCTCCCGGTTGCGGCAGCGCGACGGAGATCGCGAATGCCGAGGAACTCGGCTGCGAGATCGTCAAGGTGTTCCCCGGCGGAGAAGTCGGCGGCCCCCCGTTCGTGAAAGCGGTCCTCGGCCCGTGCCCGTGGACCCGGATCATGCCCACCGGAGGCGTCGAGGCTACCGAGGAGAGCATTTCCGCCTGGGTCAAGGCGGGGGCCGCGGCGCTGGGCATCGGGGGCAGCCTTGTCACAAAGGACCTCGTTGCCGCCGGCGATTTCAATGCCATCGGGCAGAAAGTGGGGCAGTGCCTGTCGTGGATCGCCAAGGCGCGGGGAGTGCCCCTGTTCATGGGCTGCGAGCATCCGGGATTGTACCCGGACGCGCCCGGCGGGGGAGAGGCTCTGGCGGCGTTCTACGCCGACAACTTCGGCTTCAAACTTGCGGCGGGCAACTCGTCGCTCTTCGTGTCGGGGATGAGAGGCCAGGGTCGCATCGAGGTCTTCAAGGAGCCGAAACTGCCGAAGGCCCACATCGCAATCCGCGTATCGGACTTTGAAGCCGCAATGGCGGCGTTGAAGGCGAAGGGCGTCGAGTTCGACGAGCCCGACATCAAGCCCACATATAAGGCCGTCTACCTCAAGAATCCCGACCCGGCCGGCCACAGGGTGCACCTGTTGTACAACCCGGCATTGTAGGACCTCGGAGTTCGATTCGCGTTCAACCCACACAAGATCATGGGATGGACCGACGACTTCGACCACAAAGATTCGAAGACACAAGAGCGGCAGGGCAAGTCATGACAGAGGCGGTCTGGCCGCTTAGTGTTCTTGAGTCTTAGTGGTCAATCCCTCTCTCGGTTCCGGCCACGGCGAGCTGGGGATCTGCACGTCGGAACCGAAAGATCGGCCGCCCGCCGCCCCTCATACAGGGTCATGGCGTCCCGCGCCTATTTCGCGCGCCACTCTTCCCGTTGCGGTGGGCTTGTGATATACTGCCGCTCAAACCGAGGCGCGCCTTGGTGACTTGCAGCGCGTCTGAAAGGGGATGTGTTTTTTTGCACAGGCACTACAACATTGCCGGTGCGTTTCTTCTGCTGGGGGTCATGGTTGCGGCACTTGCCGGCTGCGGCAAGCAGCCTGTGGCAATCGTAAACGGCACCAAGATAACGCAGACTGAGTTCGTTGACCGCTTGGAACGTGCGGGCGGACGTGAAGTGCTCGCCGATCTCATCAATCGCCAGCTCATCGAGCAGGCATTCACGGCGGCGGGCTTGCAGTTGACGGACAAGGAGATCGAGGACCGGCTCAATGAGGTCGTACAAAGGCAATTCCCCTCCATGGAGGCCTTCCAGCAGGCGATCGCTGCCAAGGGCGCGACGCTCGATGACGTGAAGAAGGACATCGCCTTCAGCATCAAAGTGGAGAAGCTTTGCACGAAGGACGTCAAGTATACCGAGGACGACTTGAAGACGTTCTTCGCCAAGAATGAGAAGCGGTACGACAAGCCTCTTCGCGCGACGCTGAGCGTCATCGTCACGGCGTCGCAAGACGACGCGAAGAAGGTTCGCGAAGAGCTGAACAAGAAGGACGCCAGCTTCACGGCACTCGCGCGCCAGTATTCGATCAACCCCGAGACGCGGGAGCGCGGCGGGAAGCTGCCCGAGACGCCGATTGCCGCACTCCAGCCGGCGGTTCTCCAGGGACCGGCCCAGAAGCTGCCCGTCGGCGGCATCAGCGACCCGATCCCGGTCGAGGGCCAGTGGTTCATCGTCAAGGTAGAAGATCGCAAGGAGGCCGAAAAGGCCACCTACGACAAGGTCAAGGCCGATGTGGAGCGCGACTACAAGGCTACCAAAGCGAAATCCGTGGATCAGCTCCTGCAAGAGATTCGCAAGACCGCCAAGGTGACGATCGTCTCGCCCAAGTTCCAGGACCTGGCGGAGACCTTCCGACAGCAGCCGAGCCTCCCGACCTTCGGCGCGCAGAAGGGCGGCCAGGCGCCGGCCAAGGGCGAGCAGCCCAGCGCGCCAGCACCGGACGCATCCCAGCCGCCGCAGGGTCAGCCCGCGAGCGGGCAAGAACAGCCTCCGGCCGCACCGGCAGCTCCGGCTGCGCCAGCGGCGCCGGCAGAGAGCAAGTAGCAAACCGCCCGACGGTGATGGTTGTCGCGGCGGGGCGACGAACGGGTACGCACGAGCAGTGGGCGGCCGTAGTGATTGCGGTCGCCCTCTGCTGCCACACAGGTCGACCGAGAGTGCAAAGGAGCCGCCGTTTGTCCGCCGGGACGGCCCTACCTCAG
>CAYWBK010000020.1:0-21547 GCA_964455745.1 uncultured Armatimonadia bacterium | reverse complement strand
TGGCCGCGACAATGTGGCCGCGACAATGTGGCCGCGACAATGTGGCCGCGACAATGTGGCCGCGACAATCTTGTCGCGGATCGTCGTGTCATCGTTCGCTCGCCGTCCCGGGAGGGGAACGACTGACGACAACGGCGTTGGCAGGCGAGACGCCTGCCCCACGCGCGACAGGATTGTCGCGCCCACTCCATTTTGAAGCAGCAAATGAAGGAATTCGACGAACTCGTTGACATCATGGCGCGTCTGAGGGCTGATGACGGTTGCCCCTGGGACCGCGAGCAAACCCACGAGACTCTCCGGCCCTACTTCCTGGAAGAGACCTACGAGGCACTCGAGGCGATCGACAGCGGGGACGCCAAGAAGCTGTGCGGCGAGCTGGGCGACGTGGTCCTGCAAGTCGTCTTCCACGCCCAGATCGCGGCGGAGAACGGCGAGTACAGCGCCCGCGATGTCCTCGCCCGCATCAACGAGAAACTGCGCTATCGTCACCCCCACGTCTTCGGCGATGCGTCGGTGCGTGACAGCGACGAGGTCGTGGACAACTGGGAGCAACTCAAGCTCCTGGAGCCGGAAGCCTCCCACCGCGTCTCTGCGCTTGACGGCGTGCCGGACATCCTGCCGGCTTTGAAGCGCGCGTTCGCGCTGCAGAAGAAGGCGGCGAAGGTCGGTTTCGACTGGCCGGATGTCGAGGGCTCCAGGGCAAAGGTTCGTGAGGAGGAGGCGGAACTGGAGGAAGCGCTGGCGGAAGGTGACAGAGATCGGGTCGCCGACGAGTTCGGGGACCTGCTTTTCGCCCTGGTGAATGTGGCGCGGTTCTACAAGATCGACCCTGAGGACGCGTTGCGGCGCACCTGCGACCGTTTCACCGGGCGTTTCGAGAAGGTCGAGGCCGGTGCGGCAGCCGAGGGGCATGACCTTCGTGACCTGGACATCGAGCAACTGGATGCACTGTGGGAGGCGGCGAAGAAGGAGGAATGACGAGTGCGTCTGGATATGTGGCTAAGGAATTCGGGCCTCATTCCCCGCCGGACCGTCGCGAAGACGGCCTGTGACGAGGGCCTCGTCGAAATAGGGGGGAAGCGGGCCAAAGCCAGCGTTGAGGTGAGGGTAGGCGACGAGATCACTCTGCGGATGGGGCTGCGCGTCACGGTCCACCGCGTCGAGCAGCTCCCGGCAAAGCCCGTCGCCAGGGCGGACAGAGAGAACGTTGCGACGCTCCTGCACTCGGAGAAGATCGAGTTGTAGAACCCGGCCCCGGCCTCCGAGCAACGGGCGACAGCGGTAGTCGAAAGCATACAAATGGACGCGACTCGGAAGCGGGTGAACCCGCTCCGCGGCGTCCCCCGCGTAGCGGGCGAGTCACAGGGAGGTTTCCCAGATGGCAGACAAGAAGCACGTGTACATGTTCAGTGATGACGAGGAGAAGCTCAAGAAGCAACTGGCGGCCGAGGGGCGCCAACTCAATGACTTCCTCGGCGGCAAGGGCTCCAATCTGTTCATCATGACCAGCCAGGGGCTGCCGGTGCCGCAGGGCTTCACCGTCACCACCGACACCTGCAACGAGTATACCAAGCTCGGAATGAAGTTCCCGAAGGAACTCGACGGCGAGATCATGGACTGTCTCGCCAAGCTCGAGAAGGAGACAGGCAAGAAGTTCGGCGATCCGAAGAATCCGCTGCTGGTATCCGTCCGCTCCGGCGCGAAGTTCTCGATGCCCGGCATGATGGACACGGTCCTCAACCTCGGCATGAACGACAAGGTTGCAGCCGGGATGATCGAACTCACCGGCAACGAGCGGTTCGTATGGGACGCCTATCGCCGCTTCATCATGATGTTCGGCGATGTCGTCATGAACGTAAAGCGCCATTACTTCGAGGAGTGCCTCGACGAGGTCAAGAAGGCGGAGGGCGTCAAGCAGGACACCGAAGTCTCAGCCGAGGGCCTCAAGAAGGTCGTCGAGCTGGAGAAGAAGGTCTACCTGAAGCATAAGGGCGAGGAATTCCCGCAGGAACCCAAGAAACAGCTCATGGAGGGCGTGCGCGCCGTCTTCGACTCGTGGAACAACGACCGCGCCATCGCCTACCGCAACCTCAACAAGATCCGCCACGACCTGGGCACCGCAGTCAACGTGCAGACGATGGTCTTCGGCAACATGGGCGATGATTCCGGCACCGGAGTCGCTTTCACCCGCGACCCCTCAACCGGCGAGAAGATCCTGTATGGCGATTACCTGATGAACGCGCAGGGCGAGGACGTCGTGGCCGGTATCCGCACCCCCGAGCCGATCTCGCACCTCGAAGCCCAGATGCCCGAGATCTTCGCGCAGTTCGTGGCGATCTGCGAGAAGCTCGAGCACTTGTATCACAACATGCAAGACCTCGAGTTCACGATCGAGAAGGGCAAGCTGTTCATGCTGCAGTGCCGCAATGGCAAGCGCACCGCGCAGGCCGCGATCAAGATCGCCGTTGACCTGGTGGACGAGGGCCTCATCACTGAGGAAGAGGCCGTCATGCTCGTCGAACCCGATCAGCTCGACCAGATCCTGCACCCGCAGTTCGACCCGAAGGCCAAGCCGAAGGCCATTGCCAAGGGCGTCCCGGCGTCTCCGGGCGCAGCGGCCGGCCAGGTCTACTTCACCGCCGCGAACGCCGTGAAGGCCGCCGAGGGCGGTCAGCGCACCGTCCTCGTCCGCAAGGAAACCTCCCCGGACGACATCCGCGGGATGCACGCCTCCCAGGGCATCCTCACCGCAATGGGCGGGAAGACCTCTCACGCCGCCGTTGTGGGCCGCCAGATGGGCAAGCCGTGCGTCGTCGGCTGCAGCGCGTTGGAGATTGACGACGTGAAGAAGCAGTGCACCGTCGGCGGCAAGCTCATCAAGGAGGGCGACTTCATCTCCATTGATGGCGCGACCGGCGAAGTCATGCTCGGCGATGTCCCGACCACCGACTCCGAAATCCTGCTCGTGCTCAAGAAGAAGCTCAAGGCCGAGAAGGCGCAGATGTACCAGCTCTACGCACGGTTCATGCCGTGGGCGGACAAGGTCCGCAGCCTTGGCGTGCGCACCAATGCCGACACGCCGGAAGACTCCGCGCTGGCGATCCTGCTCGGCGCCGGGGGCATCGGCCTCACCCGCACCGAGCACATGTTCTTCGGCGAGGAGCGGCTGCTCACATTCCAGAAGATGATCCTGGCCGAGACGGTTGCCGAGCGCGAGGCTGCGGCCAAGGAACTCCTGCCGTTCCAGCGCAAGGACTTCTTCGGCATCCTCAAGGCGATGGACGGCAAGCCGGTCATCATTCGCCTGCTCGATCCGCCGCTGCACGAGTTCCTCCCGAAGGATAAGGAGGGCGTGAAGCGCTGCGCCGAGGCCACAGGCAAGTCGCCGAAGGAAATCGTGGATCGCGCGGCCTCGCTGCATGAGGGCAACCCGATGCTCGGGCATCGCGGCTGCCGCCTGGGGATCACCTTCCCCGAGATCTACAACATGCAGGTGCGCGCCATCTTCGAGGCCGCTTGCGACCTGAAGAAGAAGGGCTTCAACCCGATCCCCGAGGTTATGATCCCGCTCGTCAGCCTTCTCGGCGAGTTCGAAATCCTGCGCGACAACTGCCTGAAGATCGGCAAGGAAGTCATGGAGAAGAAGGGTGTCGAGATCGAGTATATGATCGGCACCATGATCGAGATCCCGCGCGCCTGCACGATCGCCGACAAGATCGCCCAAACCGCGCAGTTCTTCTCCTTCGGCACCAACGACCTGACCCAGACCATGTTCGGGTTCTCGCGCGATGACGTCGAGGGCAAGTTCATCCCGGCGTACATCACCCAGCAGATCATCCAGGTCAGCCCGTTCGAGTCTCTCGATCGCGAGGGCGTCGGCAAGATGGTCGATATGGCCTGCAAGCTCGGCCGCGAGACCAACCCGAAGCTCGAGCTGGGCATCTGCGGCGAACACGGCGGCGACCCGTCGTCCGTCGAGTTCTGCCATCTCGTCGGTCTGGATTACGTGAGCTGCTCGCCGCTCCGCGTCCCGATCGCCCGGCTGGCTGCCGCTCAGGCGCAACTGAAATACCCGAGGTAGGGTCGATCACGTTGACTTAGGCGCGGGGCGCCCGCAGAAGGCGGGTGGGGACCCCGCAGCTTAAGTGGATAGCGGTGGAGGCAACCTCAGGGAACACGCTTGTCCGCGCGAGAGTCCGTGCCTTCGGGGCAGGCTCTCGCGCGGCTGGTTCTGACGGCGGAAGAGCCTTGCCGTCCGCCCGGGGGTGCCGTACATGCTCGAAGGGGCATCGTGGTCATGCGGTTCATCTACATCGACCGAAGCTGCAAGGTCAACGGCTGCACCACCTTCGTCCTCCTGCTGGGGGAGGCGCTGGTCAAGCGGGGGCACGAGTTCATCTACGCCGCTCGCGGCGGCCCTCTTTCGCCTCAGTTCGAACAGGTGGGCGCCCAGCACCTCAAGACGCTGTGCAAACCCTTCAATAAGTGGCAGATCGACCGGCATCTGCGCAGTCATCCACAGGATGTCTTCCTGTGTTCCGGGCGCGGACAGACGGTCACAGCGCTGAAGTTGGCGGAGGCCCACCGTCGCCCATCGATCTGCTTCGTTCAGGACCCGCTCCGGCCCGAGGACACGCTCGAAGTGATGATGCGGCCAAACGCTCTGGTGACGCCTGAAGCCCAGGTCTACGCCGATCTGCTGAAGCTAGGCGTGCCGGCGGAGAAGGCGACCCTGATCCCCCGGCCGATCCGTGCACGGGAACTCGCGCCGCCCCCCGTGGCCGGGTTCTCGCTTCTGTTCATAGGCCGCCTGAGTGAGAACAAGTGGGCGGCTCCGAGGGCGCTGGTCGAGGCTGTCCCAGGTATTCACAAGGAAATCCCCGAGCTTCGCGTTTCCATCGTGGGCACGGGGGCCAAGCTGAAAGCGATTGCCGCATTGGCCGGTGAGGCGAATCGCGAGTGTGGCTCGCAGGTGATCGAGGTCGTTGGGCAGACGCTGGATCCGCTGGGGTGGATGGAGCGCGCGAACCTCGTCGTCGCCGGCGGTTATGCGTGCATGGAGGCCGTCTACAACGGACGGCCCGCCATCGCCGCAGGGTATGGCTGGTTCGGGCCGGTCGAGCGCGGCTCCGTTGCCGCGGCGGTGGACTGCCACTTCGGCGACCGGCGGGAGAAGCATCACGAAGCCAAGTGGATGCGGGATGCGGTCATCGCCGTGCACAATGCGCTGCAGGACCCGACCGCTGCCGCGCGATACACCGACCTGCGCGGCGAGTTTGCCGAAGATCACTCACCCGATGCTTGCGCGCAGACGGTGGAGAAATTGGCCGCGGAATTGATCGCTCGCGCCGTCGGCAACAGAACGAGCGGAGAGTAGCGCCAGCCATGTCGGCCGCAGCAAACCCCAAGAGCATCCTCATCCTGCGCACTTCGATGATGGGGGACATCATCAACGCGCTCCCCAGTCTCGTTGCTTTGCGCAAGACATTCCCTGAAGCGCGCATCGGATGGGTGGTCGATGATCGGTTCGAGGAAGTCCTCTCGGGGCACCCGTACCTGGATGATGTCTTCGTGCTCTCCCGCCACCGCTGGCGAAAAATGGCGAAGACTCCGCGCGGCCTCCTGCAGGCGCTGGGGGAGATGCGCGCGCTGATCCGCAGGCTGCGCGCGGGGCGTTACGAGGTCTCCGTCGACCTGCAGACCGCGCTGAAGACGGCTCTCGTCACGCGCGTCGCCCGCTGCCGCACACGCATCGCGATCCGCGACTTCAACCGCCGAGCGCACTGGCTGTACGGGAACGTGGTCGTCACAGTCGGGGATCAGGCGACCGCCAACCAGTTTCTGACCGCGACCGCAGCCACCGGCGCGGACATCTCGCTGGCAGGGCGGCTCTTCTGGGTGCCGGAGGAAGATCGCGACTGGGCGAAGGCCGCTATTTCGGCCCACGGCTTCACAGAGACAGGGCCGCTCGTCGGCTTCAATCCCGGTTCGTCATCGCCCTGGCGGCGCTGGCCGCCGGAGATGCTGGGGAAAGTCGCCGCGACATTGCGCGACGAGCTGGGGGCGCGCATCGTTATTCTTGGGGGGCCGGGTGAGGTGGAACTGGCGCGCGCGATCGCCGACCACGCTGGCGGCACGCCGCTGTTCCTCGCCGGGAAGTGCACCATCAAGCAGCTTGCCGCCGTACTGGAGGCTTGCGACCTGCTGGTCACCGGCGACAGCGGCCCGATGCACGTGGCTGCCGCAGTGGGCACCCGCACCGTCGCGCTGTTCAGCACGACCAGGCCGGAGAGAAGCGGTCCGTGGGGAGCAGGGCATACCCTCCTGCAGGCGCAGGGGCTGCCCTGTATTCCCTGCTACAACAGGCCGACCTGCAGCGACTTCGGCTGTCTGCGCCTGATCTCAGCGGATCAGGTCGTCTCAGCCGCGCGGGCCGCGCTTGCCGCGCCGAAAGCACCCAAGCCATGTCACTAGCGCACGACCCACTCCGAAGCGTTCTCATCCTCCGGCAATCCTCCCTCGGGGATGTCATCAACACGCTGCCGACGCTGGTCGCCGTGAGACGCTCGTTCCCCGAAGCGCGGATCGGCTGGGTCGTCGCCGACCGCTTCGCGGAGGCTATTGAGGGGCATCCTTATATCGACGACCTGATCGTGATGCCGACCAAGCGCGGTCGGAAGGCGCGCGGTGTCGGGTCTGGCGCATGGGTTTCGCTGCGCGAGATGTGCGCGTTCGTCAAGGCCCTCCGCGCGCACCGCTACGAGGTCTCTCTCGATCTTCAGGGACGGCTGCGCAGTGCCCTGATCGCGCGGTTCGCCGGTTGCCGAAAGCGCGTGGTGATCGACGAGTTGACGCGCGGGCACGGTCGGCGCTACGGCAGCGTCGTGGTGAAGCGCCTGCGCGGACCGGCCGCCTACGGGTACCTGGCCGCGGCGGCGGCCGTCGGCGTCGACATCAGCCAGGCGGAATACTATTTCTACATTCCCGACGCCGATGGGCGTTGGGCGGACGAGGTGCTGGGGACGGCGACCTACTCCCCTGCCCCCGGAGGAACGGCAACCTCACCCCCCGGCCCCCTCTCCACGAGTGGAGAGGGGGAGACGGCAACGGCAACGGCAACGGCAACGGCAACGGCAACGGCAACGGCTTCCTACCCCCCCGCCCCCCTCCCTCGGAGGGAGGGGGAGACGGCTGCGGCCTCTTGCTCCCCAGCTCCCCCGCAGTGTTCGCTAAGGCGCGGGGCGCCCGCCGAAGGCGGGTGGGGACCCCGCGCACCCGCTGCGGCTGCGGGGTCCCCGTCTTCGCCTGCCACGCAGGCTCAGACACCCCACAGCTTAGATGAACAACATTGCCCGGTTCTCCTAATCGCGCTGAACCCGGGCGCGTCCAAGCCCTGGAAGCAGTGGGGCGCCGCGAGTTTCATCGCGGTGGCGCGCGCGTTGATCGAGGAATTCGGCGCGCGCATAATCATCCTGGGAGGGCCGGGAGACAGCCAGGTGGCGGGGGAGATTGAGGCGGGGCTGGACGGTCAAGCGCTCAACCTGTGTGGCAAATGCACGATCAAGCGGCTCGGCGCTGTCCTGCAGCGCTGCAGCCTGGCGATCTCGTCCGACACAGGGCCGTTACATCTGGCCGCCGCGGTTCATACGCCGGTGGTCGCGCTCTTCTCATCCTCGAATCCGAACGATACCGGCCCGTGGAGCGAGAGCGGCACGGTTGTCCAGGCGCGGGGCCGCGACTGCATCCCCTGCGCCGACCGCCCGACGTGCGAGACACCCACGTGCGCGGCATTGATTGCCCCCGAAATGGTGCTGGAGGCTGCGCGGGAGCGGCTGAGAGCGGGAGCGGTGGATCGCAGCAGCGGAACGCTCCCTCAGTGCGCGGACGGAGGCCCGGAGTGAAGCGCAGTCACAACTCCTCTGCCCTTCTTCAGCCGCAACTCGCCCAGCGCCCTTAGATTGACCAACTGTGATCGCCCGATGTCCGCCTGAGCCATCATCTTCTGTACCCAGCGCAGGTTCCCGACCGCCCCGCACGAGTGCGCGTCCGATCCGGCGAGGAACTTCACGCCCGCGTCGGCGAAGATGCGCAGCACCTGCTCGTACTCCCCCTCGAACTCGGCCACCGTCATCTCCGGGTACCACCACGGCATTTGGTTCATAATCTCGAAGGCCACGTCGTGCCTAACCATCGCCGCAGCCACGCGCTTGAGTCCCGGCACGGGCAGGCTCGAGGGGTTGAGCTTCGCCTCCCAGCGCCCGAGGTTGAAGGGGTGAGCGATGGCGTCCACGATCGGGTTCGCCGCCGCGTTCTCAATCGCCGCCAGAACATTTTCGACCAAGCGCCACTGGGTCACCGGCGGGTCCTTCGCGATCCCGCGAGTGACGCCGCTGAAGTCGGCGAGCACGATCTGTAGGTGCCCTGCTGCTTCGGCATTGAGGCTGATTCTGCCCTCCGTGTCGAGAATCGTGGCCTCAACGCCTGCCAGAACCGAAATCGGCATTCCCTGTTCGGCCTCGCGGATCGCGCGAACGTACTCGGGGATGTCGAGGCCGGAGATCCAGTTGTGATCGGTGATCGCCATGCACTCGAGCCCGGCGATCACACCCGCGCGGATGTTGTCGGCGATTCCGTCCTTGCCGTCCGACAAGTCGGTGTGTACGTGGGCATCGTAGTGCAAATCTTCCATCGGGGCGACCTCTTGCCGGGGGAATCGGTCTTTCGGGAATGAATGCTGTCAGATGTCTTTTCGTTTGCGGTTGAGCCCTCCGATTGCAGCCGTTACCAGTTTCCGGGAGGGACGATCTCAGATTGCATGTTCTTCGTCCGCGCGCTCACATAGTGTACTTCTGCGCCCCTCCAAGCCAGGAACTCCAGGGTTCCATCGGAGCGGAAGGATGGGCCGTTTTGGGCGATGCGGTCATACTCCGGCCCCTCGTAACCGTCCAGCACCACGATTTCCCGGTCGCCCTTCGCGGCGACGTATGCGGCGTGCCTCTCATCCGGGCTGAACCTGAGGGTGCGGTGTCCGATGCTGTCATACCCCGGTCCCTCCTGCCCATCCAGCGCGAGGACCCACTTGTCGCCCTTCCTGGCTTCGTAGCCTACTCGCTCTCCTGTCGGGCTGAAGATCGGCGGTCCTGTTGCAGTGCGATCCCACGCCCCGTGTCGCAACCTCCGGTACCGCTCTCCGTGGTATTCCGCCAGTTCCAGGCGGTCCGTGAGCAGAATCACCCGCCCGCCGGCTTCGACGACGCGCGCCGCGCTCTTTTCATATTGCGCGTACCGAGCTGCGTAGCGCCAGTCGGTCTTGCACCAGATCATGTCATATCCCGGACCCTCCCGGCCATCTACCACGACAAACCACTTGCCGTCACTCTGCGCAACATACGCCAAACCTTCCCCGTCCGAACTGACCGAGAGGCTGTCGCGGCCCATCTCATCGTACCTACCGGCCTCGTGGCCGTCGACGCTGACCGACCATTTGCCACCCGTTTGAACCGCACACGCAATGCAGTTGGTCGAAACGCAGCACCCCGCGATCCAGGCATCGGTGTATGACGGGCTCGCACGGCCATCAACGACAATGCGCCAGTTGGTGCCCTGCAGAGCGGCGTATGCCGTGCGCTTCCCCTCGGCGAAGAGCATCAGGTTTGAGATGAGATCATACCTCGGCCCCTCCGTCCCATCGACGACCGCAACCTGCCTGCGCCCCCGCCGAGCGGTGTACGCCATACGCTGCCCGTCGTGGCTGAGCGTCAGGCTGAGGATGTCGTCGTACCTGGAGCCCTCGTGGCCGTCCATCACCACGAGCCGCTTGCCGTCCTTGCGAGCGTCATAGGCTACGTGATTTCCGTCCTCGCTGAACACCGGCGGCTGCATCCCGATGTCGTCATACTCCATCCCTTCCTGCTCGTCCACAACCATGACCCTCTTGCGGCCTCTCACGGCCACGTATGCCACGTGCCTTCCATCGGGGCTGAACACTGTCCCACCCCCGAAGCCGTCGTACTCCCGCTCCTCCTGACTGTCAACAACCACAACCTGCTTCCAGCCCTTCTGGGCGACGTAGGCCGTGCGCTCCCCGTCGTCGCTGAAGGTGATGTCCCAGATTGCGTCGTACTTCTGCCACTCGACGCCATCCAGCACCAGCCGCCACTTTCCGTTCTCACAAGCCGCATACGCGACATGCGCCCCACCGGGGCTGAACTTGAGACTCTCAATGCGGTCGTACTCCGGGCCTTCCCAGCCATCCACCCAGGCTCGGACTCCCCACTGCCCGTGCACGACAGCGCCCATCCGGCATCCTCGGCAGTCGCAGACCGGATCTCCGACAGGCTCGGGCAGCGGGCCCAGGCTCGTTTCGTCGAAGGTAGGGATCAACTGTGTCAGGTCAGACATGGACGATTCACCCCCGTGGGGAACGCTCAGCGGCCGTCACATCAGTGACAGTTCGGGCCGGACGACGGCTGAATTCGCCGTCCGCATCAACTGCACGGCACTCTTTAGGTCTGCAGCAATCGCTTCGTCGCCGCGCAAGCCCGCCTGGCCCAGTCGACCGGGGCGTCGGCGATGTTGAACAGGTCGATCGTGTAGTAACCTGCGAACCCCGCGCAATCGAGCGCGGCGATGACCTCGGGCAGGTTCATGTCTCCGTCGCCGGGCACGAGGTGCTGGTGCACACCGGCGGGCATGTCCTCGAAGTGCACGTGCAGGATTCGCCGGTCGAGCACCGCGATCGCCTCGGGGAGACTGTCATCGGTGAGGAACGCGTGCCCGATGTCCAGGTTCACGCCCAGTCGCGGGTGATGGAGCAGCTCCAGCAGGTACAGCATCTCGGCGCTTCCGTCCACGAACATGCCGGGCTCAGGCTCGCAGGCGAGCGAAATGCCGGCCGCTTCGGCACGCGGCAGCAGGGCATCCGCCAGCAAGTCGCCGAACGCGTCGAGCTGATCGCGTTCCTGTCCTTCGATGCTGCGCTGGGCATTGATGATGAGGATGTCCGCGCCGAAATGCGCGGTGATGTCGATGGCGCGGAGCTGGTTTCGCGCTCGCGCCTCCTCGTCCTCGCCGTCGGCGTGGTAACTGACGCTGGCGATATCAAGGCCTAATTCCGCCGCGCGTTTGGCGATGGACTCACAGCGCGTGGGGGTTAAGCTTTCCGGGCGCGAGTCGGGGTGCTCGAGGCAGATTTCCACCCCATCGTAGCCGATTTCGGCGAGCGCGATGAGGCATTGTTCGAGCGGGATTTGGTGGAATCCGGCAGTCCTGAAGCCGATCTTGTGTGCCAAGGCTTGTCTTCCTTCCTGCGCTGCGGGGCCAATCCCCATAGGCGCTAACTTAAGCGGCACAGGCCGTTCGGAGGAGGGGCCGGACTACGAGCGCAGCGAAGTATCCGGCCCCCGTCGCCGCGTAGGCGGCCTGGGGCCGGATACTTTGACCGTCGATGGGACTGGCGATCTCGTAGGTCCAGCCCCTCCTGAACAGCAGTTGGCCCTAAGTTAGCGCCTATGGGCCAACTCCCCCCCCGAGCGTGACACTGTCTATATGTGAGCGTCTCCTCGGGCATCGCTGTACTATCACATGGGATTCGAACTGCGTTCAGCCCGCGCAAGATCGCCGGATAGATCGACGGCAGTTCGACCACGAAAACTCGAAAGCACGAAACGGCAGGAACTCTCTGGCCGTTTAGGGCCCTTGTGCTTTAGCGGTCAATCTTGCCGTCGGTGCTGGCCGTTTCTGACAGGGATCGTCACCACCCGTGCTCGCCCCTCAAAGGAACGAAGACGCACCCGAGTACGTCGGAAACCTTGAGTGAGCCGCCCCGCTTCACGCCTACGATGCAGGACTGGGAGTTGCGGGAGCCGACTGGGGCAACCAGCCGCCCTCCTTCGACAAGCTGGTCGATGAGGGGCTGGGGGATCGTCGGGCAGGCGGCGGCGACGATGATCCGGTCGAAGGGGGCCGCCGGCGCATATCCGAGGCCGCCGTCGCCGGTGATGATGTGGACGTTATCGTAGCCGAGGCGGTTGACAACCTCGCGAGCGCGCTCGGCCAAGGGCGGCGATATCTCGATGGCGTAGACATCTCTCGCAAGACGTCCCAGGAGGCTGGCCTGATAACCGGAGCCTGCGCCGACTTCGAGGACCCGATGCTCCGGTTCGACCTGGAGTTGCTGCAGCATGTAGCCTACCATGTACGGCTGCGAGATGGTCTGCCCGTGGCCGATCGGCAGGGCCTCATCCTCATACGCGTCCTGCGTCTGCGCCGGTGGCACGAACTCGTGCCGTGGCACTTCGCCCATCGCCGCGACCACGCGGCTGTCGGTGACGCCGCGTCGGATGAGCTGGTACTCCACCATCCGCTGCCGCCGCGCAGCGAATCTGGCTTCGGCGTCAGGAGAACTCGGCGCACTTTGGCGGTCGGTCATGCGGCGTCACCTGCGGCGAGAGGTTAGTTCGGGTCGTTCGTGGAATCTGCCTACCGACCAACTTAATGCGCGGCCATAGGCCTGACGGACGTCCGATCACGGAGGCAAGTAGGCTTGCGATCCATCTCACCGAGTACGGGACCGGCCTCGGCGTGGCACTTCGTGCCGGAAGATACCGATATCTTCTACGCGCTCTGGCGCTCGGCCTTCGTAGTCGCCTTCGCCGTGATGCCGTACGTCGGCCCTCTGACCGGCTCCGTCGGGCGCTTGACCTCAGGCTTCATGGAGGTCATGCTGGCGACCACCGGGCTTTCCTGCCTCGTCCTGTTCCTGGCCTGGCATCGGGGGCTGGCCCTACCGGGCTACCGCGTAGTGGTGATCGCCAACGATCTGCTGCTCGTGACGGCGGCGATCATCGACCTGCGCCCTTCCGCAGGGCAGCTTTACGAGGTCTACGGCCTGATCATCGTGGTCGCAACGATGTGGTTTCGCCGCAGGGGGGCCTTTATCACGGCTCTGTTCGCGATCGTGCTCAACGGGATTGCGCAGCAAGTGTCCGACGGGAACGGCTGGATGCCCACCGTTGCGGGCACGATCACCTATAACCAGGGCGCGCCGTATCTCCTCATCCTGGCCTTCGTCGTCGGCTATCTTGTGAGCCTGCGCGACCGGGAGCACTCGGCGGTCATCCAGATGCGGGAGGAGTTGCGCATCGCACGCACGCTGCAGGACGCCATGCTGCCTGCGGCGATCCCCGATGTCCCCGGCTACGAGATCGCGGTCCGCTTCCAGCCCGCCCGCGTCGTCGGCGGCGACATCTACGACGTGCGGATGCTCGCAGGCGGCGAGCTTCTGGTCTCGCTTGCCGACCTCGCAGGCCACAGCGTCTACGGACTGGTGCACCTATCGCTTGTGCATTCGGCTTTGAGGCTGGCCGAGGATGACGGCTTGTCGCCGGCGGAGATCGCCTCGGCCGTCAACCGGCGAGTCTACGATGAACTGCAGCCCGACAGCTACGCGGCGGTGTTCATCGGCATGTTGGACCCCGCGCGACACGCGGTAGACTTCGTCAACTGCGGTCACCTTCCTCCCCTCGTCCTGCGCAGAGGAGC
Source organism: uncultured Armatimonadia bacterium (assembly GCA_964455745.1). Lineage (GTDB taxonomy): Bacteria > Armatimonadota > Zipacnadia > Zipacnadales > CAYWBK01 > CAYWBK01. The sequence goes on along the minus strand of CAYWBK010000020.1, from coordinate 8,005 downwards.
TACCGACCTCGTTGAGGAACTCTTCACGGGCGGCCCGGTATTGGGGGCGATCGAGCAGGTGAAGTACACTCAGCGGCAGACCGCGTTGGGCGTGGGGGATGTCATCGTCTGCTACACGGACGGTATTGCGGAAGCGCGGAACCGACAGGGGGAGTTTTTCGGCACTGAAGGGGTAGTGCGAACAGCACAAAGCCATGCAACGGCCTCAGCGGAAATGCTCGCCGAGGCCATTCTCGCGGCCGCGGGCGCGTTCGCCGAGGATGTGCGCGAGGACGATGTTACGCTGATCGTACTGAAACGGACGGGGTGACGGCACCTCACCCCCAGCCTCTCTTCCCGCCCGGGCGGGATGGAGCGGGGAGGACGGCACGGCGGACGGCTTCCTATCCCCCCTGCCCCCCTTCCCTCGTAGGGAAGGGGGGAACGATAACGGCGGACGGCCCTACCCCGCCCTGCTGCGCAGGGCACCCCTGCCGTGCCGGGAGGGGAACGATTAGCGGCTTCCTATCCCCCCTGCCCCCCTTCCCTCGTAGGGAAGGGGGGAACGACAACGGCGGACGGCCCTACCCCGCCCTGCTGCGCAGGGCACCCCTCTTGTGCCGGGAGGGGAACGATTAGCGGCGAAAGGCAATGCGTGCCGTCCTGCGATGCGTGCGGCTTACCGCATGGCACGGATTACTCCGCAGACTCGGCCGACGATCTGGATGCTGCGGGCGATGATGGGTTCCATCGTCGAGTTGGCGGGGCGCAGTTCGACGTGGCCCGGGTGGCGGTAGAAACGTTTCACTGTGGCCTCATCGTCGATCATGGCGACCACCGTCTCGCCGTTTTCCGCGGCGTTTTGGCGTGTGACAACGACATAGTCGCCATCGAGGATCCCGTCCTCGATCATGCTCTCGCCGCGAACCTGTAGCATGAAGAGCTCGCCGGGCGGGAAGAGGCTGTCCGGGAGCGGCAGCATCTCGTCGATGTTCTGGTCGGCGAAGATCGGCTGCCCGGCGGCGACGCGGCCAACGAGCGGGACATAGCGCATCGGCTCCCGTCGACCGTCGGCTTTGCCGCCTCCGGTGAAACGGATCGCGCGAGTGAGACAGCCGTCGCGCTCGATGTAACCGGCCTTCTCAAGCGCCTTGAGGTGGAAGTGCACAGTTGAACTCGACTTGAGGCCGACCGCCTCGCCAATGTCCCGCACCGTGGGCGGGTAACCGTTTTCCTCCGTTGCGCGGACGATGAAGTCAAGGATGTGTTTGCGGCGGGAAGTCAGTTCGTCACGTGACATTGTCCGTCCCCCTTGGTGGGAAGTCGAATTGGTACTATGGACCATCTGTTCGAAGTGTAGCACATCCGATCTATTAATGCAAACGAAAGTTCGATTTGGGGTCCGCCCGCTGATTGTATGCCGTTTTGGCAACCGGCAGACGAAGCGTTCGGAATCTTGTCAAAAGCTGACCGTATCCCGAGATGAAGGGCGAACGGCGTTGAACCACAGAGACACAGAGGGCACAGAGAACGGCTGGGAAACGGCCGGCCACGATAGGCGTTAAGGGACGTTCTCTGTGTCCTCTGTGTCTCTGTGGTCCATCGCCGTCCATCTCCCCGCAGGGCATCTCATTGCCGAACAAGGCCGCACAACCGGCATGGTATACACAGCGACATAAGTAATTGCGCATAATATGCCTTTGCGCTATACTCACATCTACATCAGGAGGTGTTGAGGATGCGCAGGCTTGAAATCGAAAATGCCGAAGCGACCCGCTTAGCGCTTCAACAGGAGATCGCTCGCACCGAGGAAGCTCGGTATGATCACCGGCTCCACAGTCTGCTCTTGATCTCCCAGGGCTTCAGTTGTAGCGACGCGGCCGCGATGTTCGGAGACAGCGTGCGGACGGTCGAGAACTGGGTCAGGCGCTTCCAGCAAAACGGCTTGGCCGGACTGCATGAAGGTGAACGCCCCGGCCGTCCTCCAAAACTCGACGACGCCATACGTGGGCAACTGGAACGCGACTTGCGATGCGATCCGCCGAATCTGGGCTATGACCAAAACCTGTGGGACGGCAAACTGCTCAGCTTCCATCTGCAGAAAGCATATGGCATCACAATAGGCGTCCGTCAGTGCCAGCGGCTGTTCCATGAGTTCGGCTTCCGTCTGCGCAAGCCACGACCGGTGTTGGCGAAGGCAGACCCACAGGCACAGGCGGAGTATAAAAAAAACTGACCCTGCTCGCCACGTCCACGTGCGATCTTTGGACACTGGACGAGTGTCATTTCCACCAGTATGGTTCGCGGTGCCGGATGTGGATACCGCCTGAAGCGGTTGACCCAATCGTCTTGAACGCTCCGGGCCGCAAGAGTGTCGGCGAATATGGCGCGGTACGAGTGTCCAACGGCCAACTGGTGCCCCAGCAATCCGAAGTGCTCAATGCCGAGAGCTTCCAGATGTTCCTGAAGCGCCTGTTCCGCCACCGCCGGACCGGACGGCAGATGGTGATCATCTTGGACAACGCACGTTACCATCACGCCGTTTTTCTCCAGCCGTGGCTGAATAGTCATCAGGAAGTTTTGCAACTGGACTTCCTGCCGCCGTACAGCCCCGAACTCAATCCGATCGAGCGTGTATGGAAGCTGACCCGGACGCTTTGCACGCACAACCGGTACTTCCCGACGCTGGAATCGCTCGTGAATGCCGTGTCACAGCGGTTCGAGATCTGGAGCAAACCGAACGAACAACTGGCGCAATTATGCGCAATTAATTAAGTCGTTATGTATACCTACAATTGAAAGACGCACCCTTCGATTTGGGTGATTCATTTCCATGCCCCGATCGTGGGATCTCGGGCGACCATATCGTGACAATGCGCCTACACAGTAACTAAACGTAACAAAGGCTGGACAAATGCAGGCAATACGATGACGCGTGACGAACTCCAGCGGATGTACTTGGCTGAGAATACATACTGGTGGTTCATTGGACGGCGCAAGCTTGTCCGCAGACTGATCCAGTGTACACATACGGGGCAGACAGGACCTGGGGGAGACGTCTTGCGCATCCTCGACATCGGCTGCGGGACCGGCGGCACGTTGGAGGCTATCGCTGACTTCGGAGAGACCTGGGGCGCCGACATCTCGCAAGACGCTCTCGATTTCTGCCGCGAACGCGGCCTGACCCGGCTCAAGCTGTGTCCGGCGGAGAAGCTGGATTTCGACAATGAGAGCTTCGATGTGGCGTTGAGTTGCGATGTGCTGGAGCATCTCGAGGACGATGCTCCAGCGCTGGCGGAGATGAAGCGCATCCTGCGGCCCGGCGGGTATGGCATCATTACGGTCCCGGCTCACAAGTGGCTGTGGAGTAGCCACGACATCGCCCTCCAGCACCGTCGGCGCTACAACGCCGGGGAACTGCGGGCGAAGCTTGAGGCGGCAGGGCTGGGCATCGTTCGCTTCTCATACGGGGTCAGCCTGATGTTCCCGGCTCTAATCGGCTATCGAGCTCTTCGGCGTATCCTGCCCGGTCGCAAAGCTCCGCAAACGGAGTTCGTGCGGGTGCCCTCGGTGCTTCGGTGGGTGCTGTTGAGGATGCTGGACCTGGAGGCCGCAATGGTGTGTCGAGGGGTGCCGCTGCCGCCGGGGGCGTCGTTGGTGGCGGTCGTAAGGAAGTGAACGGCTTCCTACCCCCCTGCCCCCCTCCCTCGTAGGGAGGGGGGAACGGCTACGGCTACGGCTACGGCTACGGCTACGGCAACCTCACCCCCGGCCCCTCCACGGGGTGGAGAGGGGAGAGCGGCCACGGCGCACGGCTTCCTACCCCCCTGCCCCCCTCCCTCGTAGGGAGGGGGGAACGGCCACGGCCACGGCCACGGCAACCTCACCCCCGGCCCCTCTCCACGGGGTGGAGAGGGGAGAGCGGCCACGGCGATCGCGGGCGAGACGCCCGCGCCACGCGGAATCCGGCGGGCCGAGCGCTGGGGCACGTGTTACTTGCTGCGTCGACTGCGCAATCATGGGGGAGGTGCAGACCCGATGAAGGTGGGCATCAGCGTCGCAGGCGGAGTACAGGCACTCGAGAACATCGAGCCGGCCGCACTGAGAGATGTCGGCTTGAACTCCGTGTTCGTGTCCTGCTATGAGGATGAAGTCCGCTGGTATGCGGACGACATCGGCAGCTTCCTCCGGCGATCCCACCGCGTCGGGCTGGAATGCTACGTCGTGCCCTGGGGATACGGGAAGTTCCTCGACCCCGACCCCTCCATCGAAAGCCTCTACATCGACACTCACCCCGAGACGTTGCAGCGCGACAGTCGCGGCAGGCGGTGCCGCAAAGCCTGCCCCAACAACCCCCGGTACCTCGAGTGGTTCGCCTCCAGCATGAGGACCCTCGCCTGGCTGACGGAATGTGAGGGGTTCTTGTGGGATGAGCCGTCGTTCCACGTCTCCCGGGGCGCGTGGGGGTGCCGCTGCGTCCACTGCAAGCGCCTGTACTGGGCGAAGGCGGGTGTGGAGATGCCTCGGGCGCTCACCGATCCCGTTTGCGCGTTCAGGCGCGAGAGCGTCGCCATGTTCCTGCTCGCCGCCGCGGCAGCCATCGAGGCCGTGGATCGCCGCCTGGTCTCCTTCGTGATGCCCACTCCGTCGCTGGGGCCCAGTGAAGTACAGACAGGTGCCGAGGACTGGCGCACACTGGCGCGCTGCTCGGCGGTTGACGGACTGTCGATCTGGGTTCCGTGGCAGGCGAGAGGAGCGCAGATGGAGGGGACGCTGGTCGACTTGTTCGAGGGGGCGCGCAAGAAAGGCCTGGGAGAGGGCAAGCAGGTCGTCTTGTGGGTGGTGGGCTCGCCGCAGCCCAAAGACCGGCTCCTCGACACGATCATGTGCGCGCATCTTGCCGGCTGCGAGCACCTTGTGATCTCGGATTACGAATCGCTGTTCCGCACCTCGGCGTTCGCGCCCTTCGCCGCCTCGCTCAGCCGCACGCTCGCGCGGGTGCAGTAGCGGGTCGCCCCGGCGCAGACCACGATCACCAGCAGCGCTCCCGCCAGGGTCACTGAAAGACCATCGCTTATCCCCGCAGGCCTGTACTCCAGGTCCACCACGCACGGTTCGGTTGGGATCGCCACATCCATGAAAACCGAGTGGGCCGGTCGGATGTCGACCGCTTGGCCATCTACGCGCGCCTGCCAGTCCGGGAGGTCTGCAACTGCCACAATCAGGCTCTGTGCCTCGCCCGAGGCGATCTCGAACCGGTAGTGACCGTTCGCGAGGCGTGAAGCGGCGACGGTTCGTGACGGCCCTGCGGTCAGCTCGGTCCAGGCGATGCCCCGATAGCGGTCGTTGTGGTAGATGGCATTCCCGCCGACCCGGGCGCGCAAGGTCCAGCCGCCGGGAGCGGGCTGACTGCCCGGGGTGACCAGAAGATCCACTCCCAGCGCCGCCGCGTTGTCGGGGTCGAGGAGCCGTGCGGTGCCCAGAGCCTTCGTGACGCCCGAGACCGGCGACCCCAGAGGATCGTATATCTCCAGCGTCGAGAGCCCCCAGAGCAGATTCTCGTTGGGCTGGATAGGCCCCGGATTGGGGCAACCGGGGACGGGATAATCCGGGCCGTAGCCGCTGCAGATCACCCGCCCGAGGGGGGACTGTTGCCGCTGAAGCTCCGCGACGAGAGGCGAGGGGTCGTAGTAGCCGGGTGCGACGGTCGGGTTGTAGCGCCAGATGAAGACGACCGATTGCGCCGCGATCACTGCGAAGATGAACCAGCGGAGCGCTGTCGGGCCGATCCGCCTCAACGCGAACAGGCTGATGCCGACTGCCAGCGCGGCCAAAGTGAGGCCGAACTCGATCAGGTTGGAACCCAGCGGGGCCGATAGGTGCAATCTGCCCAGGAGTTCAGCGCCGAAAGCGATAAGCGCAAGTGCGCCGAGAGCGGTGACGATGCGCCAGGTGCGCAGCCGGGGGCGGAGCGACTCGGGAGTGCCGTGCAACGCGACGGCACACAGCAGGCTGAAAGCAGCGCTCCAGGCCAGTATCCAGCGCGCGGGGATGCGGAAGCGGTTGTAGATGGGCACCAGATACAGGAGCCGGTACGTCGGGATGTAGTGGCCGAGGGCCAGCAGCAAAGCAACGACAGCCACCACAACGAGGCACGCATACAGCCGTCGCAGGCCCGGCCTCCCCGGACGGGAAATCGCCACCAGCGCCAGCGCGGCGCTGCCCATGTATCCGCAAAGCTCCCAGTGATTGACCGGACCGTGCCAGTCGCCCCCGTGAGCGGTCCCGAACCAATCGGGCAGAAACAGCATGACGAGCTGCGCCGGCGAGAGGGAGCCGCTGCTCATAAACCCGTAGCCACCGCCGCGGCTGACCGCGCCACAGCCGGCGTCGATGATGTCCATGAGCGGTACGAGTTGCACCCCGGCCAACAGCACGCCGGCGGCGAAGGGCAGCAGCGCAATCGCCAGACGCCAGCGCGCCTTGCCGAGACTTGTAGCGACGGGCTGGGGGCCGGGGCACGCGGCCACGCACGCGAGCGCGAAGGCAAGCGTGAGCACGAGCATCTGGGGGTAGTTCGAAGCCGCCATCGCCGCTCCGACGGATGCGAGCACGAAGGCCCAGGGATTGAGGCGGCGAGACCACAGTATCACGCTGTACGTCACCCACGGCAGCCACGCCGCCGCGCTGAGCATCCCGTAGTGAACCTGGTGTGCGGCCATGAAGCCGGTCAGGGCGAAGACAACTCCGGCGGTGACGGCCGCGAGCCGCGACAGCCCCAGCAGGCGGGAGAGCGGAAACATGCCTGTGGCGGCGAGCAAATACTGGAGCATCATCGCCAGGCCGAAAACCCACGTCGGCGACAGCGGCAGCAGGAAGAGCAGATTGACGGGGCTGAACGCGCCGCTTTGGCCGTTCGCCCATCGCGGGAAGCCGCCGCCGATCTCCGCCACCCACGGCAGCCACGCCCCCGCGGCCCGCGCGTGAGCGAGATAGACCTGCCAGGGGTAATCCTGCACACCGATGTCATCCACATAGAGCGCCCGCCCCAGGAAGAGCGTGCGGGTGAAGGCGGCGAGGACCACCGCGACGATGATGCCGACCGCGAGGGCCGTGCGGGCCGCCGGGGATGCCTGGCGCACGTGCGAGACGATGGGGATCACCGCCGGGCGACGGGTCAGCATAGTGTGGAATCGACCGCCTTGTCGGTAGTAGCCAGGTGCTTGCGGGGCAAGAGGCACGATATGGCGATGATGAGCGCTCCAAGAGCACTCAGGGCCACTCCGAGACGAAGGCCGGCAGGCGCATACCGAAGCTCGACCGTGCACGCATCGGCGGGCAACTGCACCGCGATGAAGCCTGCGCTGGCAGTGGAGATCGGGGCGGGCGCACCGTTGACCGTCGCCGTCCAACCCGGCAGACACGTGACGGCCGTGGTCAGGCTGCAGGCTGCGCCGTCAGCCACCTCGAAACGGTACCGGCCACGGGAAGGCATCGAGCAGCGCACCGGCCGCGCCCCGCCTTCCGTCCAGGCCAGGCCCCGGTAGTCGCAGTTGCGGTAAATGGCGGCATCGTAGACTTCGCCGCAGCGCTCCCAGTTGCCGGGCGGCGGGGCGCTCCCGGCAGGTGCGGTCAGCAAGTCGATGCCGAACTGCGCCGCCACGGCTGAGTCCGGTGCGCCGCGCTCCACGATGCGCTCGAGCGCGTCCGCCGTGGGCGGCGTCATGGGATCGTACACATCCGCGGCGCGCAGCCCGTGTAGCAGGTTCGCATCGGGGAGCGGCGGCGAGAGGCCGATCCAGTCATACTCGGCCGGCGGGAAGTATAGGTCCCCCGGTCGCACACTGGAAGGCGACATCACGGCATCGGCGCGCTGAGGCGGGGAGGCCCCATACGCCCCGGCATGCCCGATGCACAGGCAGCGCCCGAACTCCGACTCCAGGCTGAGCAGCGCCGTTACGAGCGGGGTCGGGGAGAAGACCTCGGGCGACGGCGTCGGGTTCTAGTAACAGGCGTAAGCGACGGC
>CAYWBK010000019.1:0-27305 GCA_964455745.1 uncultured Armatimonadia bacterium | reverse complement strand
TACGAGAACAACATTCATCTCTCAGGAGCGCCCGACTTCCCAGACTACCACAGAGTGCACCGAGAACAGCAGGAAAACGGCCCGCTTGCCCAATGATGGGCGTTCAAGGACGTTGCCGTTCGGTCCAACGCCGTTAGCCTCTCTCCTCCGGTACGGGAGGGGTGGCCCCGCGAAGCGGGGACGGGGTAGGGCTGTTTTCATCGTTCCAGAGTGACGGAAACCGGCATGACGACTGTGGCTAATTGCCGTACATTCCTCCGCCCCTCTCACCCGGTTTGGATCGTCGGGTTCCACCATGACGAGGCGAACACTTGACCCCAAAGCTCCTGAGTGGTCGGCGGCGTCCGGCGCCCCCAGGCCTCGAGCGTGAGCCGGCTCGTGTTGCCGCGGAACGCGACATCCGTGACCGTCTTATCCTGGGCGCTGTACTTGGTGAGGCACCGGATGGTCATGGATTGCAGCCCCGGCTCCTGCTTGATGGCGGCCTGCGCCGCGGCATACGCCTGTCGCACAACGGTTGTGAACAGGCCCTGTCTTTCGATGTCGTCGGGCGTCTCGAAAGTGATCATCGCATAGCCCGTGGCCGGGTCGAACATCGCGAACGCCTTGCCGCTCATAGACTCCCCGTCCGGCCAGGAGAGCGAGCTGACCGCGCGGGCGATGTAAAAGTCGCGGTCGGACTGTGGCGCGCGGATCTCGGTCGTGATCCTGATGGGTGTGGTGGGCGGCTGCGGCGCAGGGGCCGAGGGCGTTACGGCGCCGCTGTTCTTGGGGGCCAGCCACTCGGCGCCGTGGCTCGAGCCGTAACTGCCGGGGGCTGTGCGCACGGCGATCTGCTGTCGCTCGGGCGACACCGCTCCCGGCTGAGCCGGGGCCGTCCGCGCAGTACCCGGGCGCAATTCCGCACCGACAGGCGTGACCTGCGGACCCGGTCCCGGTCTCCCGGCGCGCACGAGGACAACCACCACGAGGACCACGAACACCGTGGCGGCGCCCAGCAGCGCCAGCTTCATTCGCTGCGAGAGCCTCGGTCGCTCCTCAGCCTCCTCCACCGGGAGCGGCGTCCGCAGCCCGCCCGCCTCTGCGATGCGCCTCCGGGCATCCGCCAGCTTCGCCAGGACCTCGTCATCGCTCGACAACTCCAGAGACGTCTCGTAGGAGCTTGCCGCGCCCTGCCAGTCGCTGCGGCGTCGCAGGATGTCGCCCATCGCCTCGTAAAGGGGCGCACTGGTGGGGTGTTGGTTGAGGAGCCGCTGGCACAGGGCTATCGCACGACTATAGCGCCCCTGCTCGGCCAGGAGGTTGACCTCGGCGATCTCGTCGGGGAAGAGCACGTCGCCCTGGGGACGATTTGCGTCCAACACGGGGCTCACCCTTTCACCGGCGCCCTAGTAACGCTTCTCCATCCGGTAGCGAGCGATCTCATAACCCGCCTCGAGATAGATTGAGATAGCGCGCGGGTTGCAGGTGCTGGCGTCGAGGCTTGCCTTGGCGACATTTTGCGCTTTGAACCATCGGTCAGCCTCATCCAGAAGTACCCGGGCATAGCCCTGTCCCCGCAGTTGCGGCGCCACGTATATGTTCTTGATATAGCCTACCCACTCTTCCACCATCGTAGTCATCAGTGACAGCCACAGGAACCCGAAGACTCGTTCCTGGCGGTCGACGAGGACCACCGCGCGTTCCCACCGGCTGCGCAGGCTTCTGCGGAGTTGTTCGGCGAAGTCATCCAGGAACCGCGTGCTGGTGCGGAAGCCGGGGAAGTTGGCCTCGTAAGTCTCGCGCTGGAAACTCAGGACCGTTTCATGGTCCCGTCGCCAGTCCATCTCCCGGAGCCTCAGCGCCAGGACCGGCGCGGTGTCGGGGTCGCTCTCGACTCGATAGATGGGGTCCGCACACATGTCACAAACCCTCGCTTATCAGTCTCACGTGCTCATCGACAACATTATGCGGGCACAGCGCGATGAAACCGCGCAGGACGACCACCAGGATCACCGCGTCGTCAACCAGCCCGAACACGCCGAAGATCTCCGGCAGAATGTCCGCCGGGCTGACGACATAGGCCAACCCGGTTACGAGGATGACTTTCGGCAGCAGGGGCACCCGCCGGTCGCGAAACAGCCGCCAGTACAGCTTGATGAAGTTGGGCAAGTGCAGCCAGAAGCGCCACGACCTCAGCGAGCGCGGCCCGATTGCGTTGATGTCCTCCCTGCGCACTTCAACGTCCCTTCTGCCGCTTCTGCGGGCCGATGTGCCCGTCTCACGCCCATCTCTTTGAGCATGTGGATGCGCGATTCATCGCGCTAAATGCGCGCCGAACTGCTTGCCCTGAGTCATGCCCGCAGCCGCCTATGTCAGCGCTCTGTCAGTGCGTAGCTGTCGCGGTTGTATAGCGCGATGCGCGCGGTAAACCGCGCTTCCACACGGTGTGGAAAGGGTTATACACATACCTGTAAGGGTGCCCCAGCAAGCTCCCCCAGCCTCCCTATTTGTGAGCGACGTGGCTGCGGGCTTACCTGCCTCTGAATCCGACGCATCAGGGCCGGCGACAGGTAAAGTGACTCATAAGTCACATGATCGCGCCCGAGCAACGTCGCCTGCGTAGAGCGTCCGGCCTCGACCTCCAGGTGCTCCAGGTCCAATGATGCAGGCAAGAGCCGTCCGTGGGTTCTGGGTCCTGTCCTGCCGTCGTAACTCACGATGTAGCAGATGCCGCGCTTGTTCAAGTCCGCAAGAGCCTCGACGAAGGCATCGAACCCAACCCCGCCGAGATACCTCTGGTCGCGGTCCCCGCAGACACCCTGATACGGCGGGTCCATGTAGACCACGTCTGTTTCGTCGGCTGCGGCCAAGGCGACCCGGTAGTCCGCCGCCGCGACGGTCGCCCGACCTTTCAGCAGCTTGGACGCTCTGACAATGTGGTGGCGCATGGTGTCGGGCGTGGCGCCGCGCCGCCGGTTATCGGGGCTTTGGTTGAATTCGCCGTTCGAGTTGTACCGGACCGATGCCTTGACGCATCGCGCGAGCAGATACAGCAGGTGGTCGGGCCGGTGGGCTTCGTTGAACCGATCCCGCACGTAGTCGTAGTACTCCCGCTCCCGGCCCAACTGCGCGTCCCACAGTTCCGTGTACTGCGCGGCGATGTCGTCAGGGCTGGAGATGATCGCGTCCCACAGGGCCATGAGCGGGGCGTTGGCGTCACTCAGAGCGAAGCGTCGCGCCTTGCTGAAGCGGGCGGCTGCCAGCGACACCGCAGCCGACCCGGCGAACGGCTCGATCAGCCGATCGGCATCCTCTGGGAAGTGGCCGATGATCGCCTGGGCCAGGCGTCGCTTGCTGCCCTGATACGGGATGGGATGTGGGACGCTCATTGTTCATCACTCATCGCTCAGTACCTGCCGTACTCCTCAATCGCCTCGAAGTAGGCCGCGATATTTTCCCACGGCACTTCCGGCTCCAGGACGTGAGTGGGGGCGAGGAACAGGCCGCCACCCTTGCCGGCCGTTTCGATGAGCCACTTGATCGTCGCCCGCATCTCATCCGGTGTGCCGAAGGGGAAGGTCGTTTGCGTGCCCACGCAGCCCCAGAAGGCCAGGCGGTCGCCGTACTGGGCTTTGAGCTTCTCGGGGTCCATGCACTCGGGCTGGACCGGGTTGAGGATGTCCAGGCCGATCTCGATGAGGTCGGGGATGATGTCCTCGATGTTGCCGTCGCTGTGATACCAGATCTGGATGTCCGGCTTGATCTCCTTCGCGGCCTTCCACACCTTCGCCCACCGGGGCTTCAGCCACTCGCGCCAGGTGTTCGGGTGCATCATTAGTTTCTGCTGCATCCCCACGTCGTCGCCGCACAGCAAGCTGTCGCAATCGGCCTCCGCGAAACGCTTCGCCATGATGAGCGCGTTGTCGGTGACTCGATCGAGCACATAAGCGGCCTGATCGGGCTGCTCGAGGAAGTCCATCATCAGTTTCTCCATCGAGACGATCTGCCAGGAATTCTCCCAGATGTGCCCGACGCAGCCCTGGATGTACCAGCCGGCGTCGTGCAACTCCGTTACCTGTCGCTCGATATGCTCGTGCCGATACGCCGGCGCGTAGTCAGGCCAGGGGAATTCCTCCATCTCCTTGACGGAGGTGACGTTTTTCATCGGGTAGTCGAGCTGGAAAAAGTGGTAGTACGAGCCGGGCTTGTGGGCCGTGCCGTACTCGCTGATCCCCGTGCCCTCCGGCAGCCCCTGCGGATACCACCGACTCCAGTCGACCGCCTCCTGTGGGCCTGCGAAGCCCACGCCGGTGGCGTCATAATCGAAGTACACCGCTGCGTCGGTGGCTCCGGTGGCCTTCTCGAACTTCTCCTGGATCGCCGGGGTAAAAGACGCCGACTTTGGCACGCGGTCCGGCATCTGGCGGGACATCGCGGTGTAGACACGTTCGCGTTTGGTCATCTCGGACATCGACTCGATCTCCTTGATCGTGGCTGTGGGTGGCGCTCCGCCTGGACACGCTTATTAGTATTACTACGCCGGTTGTGTGGCCCTGCTCGCGATGAGATGCCCTGCGCGAAAATGGACGGCGATTGACCACAGAGACACAGGGGACACAGTGAACGACACCGTCCTTGAGCGTCTATCATGGGGTAGGCGGGCCGTTTCCCAGTCGTTCTCTGTGCCCTCTGTGTCTCCGTGGTTCAATGCCGTTCGCCCCACACCCTGGGATACTGTCAGCCTCTGACAAGATTCCGAACGTTTCGCCCGTCGGTTGCCGAAGCGGCGTAGTAATGTTAGGCACAATAACCAATTGAGTAGATAATAGATGCGGGGTGCCCACCAAAGGCGGGCGGGGACCCCGCGCGCCCCCGCCGACACTGTGGGGATCCCCATCTTTACCTGCTGCGCAGGCGAAGACACCCACAGCTAGAGTGGACAGTATCGCAGCTATGCGCTCAATCGCACGTAGATGTACACGAAAAAGCAAGTGAGCGCGATCAGGAAAAGGAGCGCCAGCCAGAACGTGTTGACCGCCTGCAAGAACCCCAGCAGCAGCCCCAGAACCAGCGACCCGACCAGCGTCCACACGACGAACGTGAGGAGCTTCTTGCCTCTGAACGGCTCCAGCAGGTCGAGGTTCGACGGGAACTCTCGCCCGCATTTCACGCACACGCGGGCTTCACGGGGATTCTCCGCCCCGCAGCCGATGCACGGCTTCTCCCCGGTTTCGGCGCGCCGAATCTCGTCCTGGCATTTGCGGATGCGCCACTTGATTCCGGGATCGTCGCCCAGCTTCAGGCAGCGGCTGTAGAACTCCAGCGCTTTACCATATTGTTCGCGTTCATAATAGATGTCGGCTACTTTGTGGTATGAGTAGGGAATATCTGGGCGCTCGTCAATGCGCTTGAGGTTATCTTGCAGGTCCGCGAGCTGCATCTGTAGCAGAAGCGCGCGGTTGTGCGCCTTCTGGATGATGGGGTATCCGATCGTGGAAGCGATCCCCGTGAGCAGCAGCAGGCTGCCCAGTGGCCTGCCCCACGCCGCAATCGCCCCAAGCGCGAGCACCAGGTAGCAGCCGCCGTAGAGCGCCAGTTCGAGGGCCGTGATCTCGCGCATGATGAACATGCCGATCAGGGTCCAAACGATCCAGCCTGCCATGAGCAGATAGCCGACTAGCAATGCTCCGATGAAGAAGGCCGCTGGGTTGAGCATCCGGTCAAGCCTCAGGGTCAGGAGCTATGGTCGTTTTCCCGGCTTCCGCCTCGGAAATCATCGTTTGTCTCTCCCCTCCCGGAACGGGAGGGGTGGCCCCCGAAGGCGGGACGGGGTAGGGCCGTTGCGCTGGGCGAACGGCACCCCACCCAAGCCCTCCACTCGCTGAGAGGGGCTGGGGTACAGTGCCGTTACCCCGCCAGCAGCCGCTCCACCATCTCATTCAGCATCGCGGGGTTCGCCTGGCCGCGCGTCTCGCGCATCACCATACCCACGATGGCGCCCATCGCCTTGGTCTTGCCGGCCCTGTAGTCCGCGACGGCCTTCGGGTTCGCCTCGATGGCCTTGCAGACGACGGCCTCCAGCTCGCCGGCATCGTTGATCTGCTGCAGTCCGTCGGCGGCCACGATTTCGGCGGCGCTCGCGCCGGTCGCGAGCATCTTCTCGAAGACCGACTTGGCGATGTTGTTGCTGATACCGCCCGAGTTCACGAGCTTGATGAGTTCGCCCAAAGCTTCGGCGGAGACGGGGAAATCGGCGATGTCGCCCTTCGTTTCGTTCAGAACGCTTTGCACCGAGCCCATGACCCAGTTGCCGGCCGTTTTCGCATCCCCGCAGGCGGCCGCGACAGCCTCGAAGTAATCCGCCGTCGCATGGTCTCCGGTCAACACTGCGGCATCGTACTCGGAGAGCCCCAGGTCGTCGATGAGCCGCTGCTTGCGCGCCGCGGGCAGCTCGGGCAAGGCGGCTCGAATCTCATCCACCCACTCGCGCGGCGGGGCGATCAGCGGCAGGTCCGGCTCGGGGAAATACATGTAATCGTGCGCCGACTCCTTGCTGCGCATCGACACAGTGACGCCGTGCACGTCGTCCCAGCGGCGCGTCTCTTGCTGCATCACGTCATCGCAGTCGCCGCTCAGGCAGCGCCTCTGGCGGTTGATCTCGTAGTTGACCGCCTCGAAGACCACCTTAATCGAGGCGAGGTTCTTGATCTCGACCTTCGGCGTGCGCTCATCGGTCTCGAAGTCGATCAAGTTGACGGTAGGCTCGGCCCGCAGCGCCCCCTCTTCCATGTTTGCGGTCGAGACGCCGAGGTACCGCAGGATCGAGCGCAACTGCAGGAGATACTCGCGCACTTGCTCGGCGCTGCGGAAGTCCGGCTCGGTGACGACCTCCATCAACGGCACCCCGCAGCGGTTGTAGTCGACGAGGCTGCGTCCGTCCGGGAGGTGGATGCTCTTGCCGGTGTCCTCCTCCAGGTGCGCCCGCTTGATGCGGATCGCCACCTTCTCGCCTTCGACCTCAAGCTCGATGCCCCCGCCAAAGGTCAGCGGCTCATCGTATTGGCTGATCTGGAAGTTCTTCGCCAGGTCGGGATAGAAGTAGTTCTTGCGGTGGAAGCGGCACTCCGCGGCGACTTCGCAGCCGAGCGCCAGCCCGGTGCGGATGACGAACTCGATGGCCCGCCGATTGGGCACCGGCAGCGAGCCGGGCAGCCCGACGCACACAGGGCAGCACTTGCTGTTCGGGTCGGCTCCGAACTCCGCACTGCACCCGCAGAACATCTTCGAGTCAGTGTTGAGCTGAGCGTGTACTTCAAGACCGATCACAGGGACGTACGGCATGATTCTCCTCCGGGCGGACGACCAAGACCCCGCGCATCCACAGGGGCCGTGAATGCGTGCAGGGCCGCGCAATTCTGCAGAGAATTGTAACAGGTGATGGGGCAATGGGCAAGCAAAGGGGACGCTCGAATCAGAAAGGTCTT
The DNA here is from genome assembly GCA_964455745.1 of uncultured Armatimonadia bacterium. Lineage (GTDB taxonomy): Bacteria > Armatimonadota > Zipacnadia > Zipacnadales > CAYWBK01 > CAYWBK01. The sequence goes on along the minus strand of CAYWBK010000019.1, from coordinate 19,839 downwards.
TCGGATGAAGACACACACCAAGTACCTGTGGTTCCAGACCAAGCGTCGGCACGAGTATGTCAACATCACGGACGATGTCGCTCAGATCGTGCGCGAGAGCGGTGTCCAGGAGGGGATGGTGTTGGTATCGGCGATGCACATCACCGCGGGCGTCTACGTGAACGACGCCGAAAGCGGCCTGATCGCCGATATCGACAAATGGTTGGAGGAGTTGGCCCCGGCCCGGCCCGACTACCTTCACCACCGCACCGGCGAGGACAACGCCGACGCCCACCTTAAGAGTCTGCTGATCCACCACGAGGTCATCGTGCCGATCACCGAGGGCCGTCTGGACTTCGGCCCGTGGCAGCAGGTATACTACGCCGAGTTCGACGGAATGCGCCGCAAGAGGGTGGTCGTGAAGGTGATGGGGGAGTAAGCGCGACGGAAACAAAACAGCGACCCCGGTGGGGATCGCTGTAATATACATGGTGCCGAAGGCCGGACTTGAACCGGCACGAGCGTGCGCTCACTGCCTCCTGAGGACAGCGTGTCTGCCAATTCCACCACTTCGGCACAACTGATTGTAAGATGATTTTAGCCAATTGCCCTATTGGTGTCAACATCGCTTTCGCCTCACGGGTGTGTCTTTCAATCGTAGGTAGTATTACTACGCCGGTTGCGCGGCCCTGATCGGCAACGAGATGCCCTGCGGAGAAATGGACGGCGATGGACCACAGAGACACAGAGGACACAGAGAACGACTGGGAAGCGGCCCGCCCGCCCCGCGATAGGCGTTAAGAGACGTTGCCGTTCTCTGGGTCTCCGTGGTCCATCGCCGTTCGCTTTTCATCTTCACGGTCAGCCTCTGACGAGATTCCGAGCGTTTCGTCTGCCGGTTGTCAAAGCAGCGTGGTAATGGTAGGTAATCGGCGGGAGCCGGGCCGTATCCAACGACGAAAGGACAGGCCGTGGCTGTCCGTGGTGGCTAGTAGCGCAGCCGCGCTTTGGCACTGGCCCTTTGGGCCAGACGGCTGGCTGGGCCGTCAGGCCGTGGGGGTTATGCTGCTGCGGAACTATCCGCTATGCCGTAATCCCCAAGTCCTATCAATCCTGTGCTCTGCTCCGTTCCCTGACGCCACGCTTGCGGCAGTTCTACTTACAATCAGCGGGCGGACCCTCGCCTCATCGCTTTCGCCTCCGCCGCAGTGCCTTCGAGCCGACCGTCTGGCTGCTGACATCTCCGCCGTCGGCCCCGTTTGTGGTATCATTCCTTTGTGATGATGTCGATCCCCAGCGTGGATACCAATGCCCAGCGTCGCACGAGCCATCTACTGCTCGTTGTATTGGTGCTTGCGCTTTTCGGCGCCGCGCCGGTGTCGGCGGACGAGGGGCTTGCGGCTGCCTGGGTGGAACGGGGCGATCTCCTCGCGGCCTCGGGCGACTACCCTGGGGCGCTTGAAGCCTACCGGACGGCGCTGCGGGCTGAGCCGGGGTATGTGACGGCCTATCTCGGCATCGGGCAGGCGCGGCTGCTGAGCGGCGCGTACTCGGAGGCTCTCACCACTTTCAAGCAGATTCTGGCAGGCAACCCCAACGAGGCGAGGGCGGTCCGCGGGGTTGCTACGGCACGCATGGGCCTTAAGCAATACCCGCAGGCCATCGAGTCCTGGCGGCGCGCTTTGCAGCTTAATCCCACTGATACCGGTGCGATGATCCGCGCCGGGATGTGCTACCTGGCGCTGCGACGACCGGTTGAGGCTCTGCCGTCGCTCGAGAAAGCGTGCGAGTTGGCGCCCGATGACGCGGACGCCTTCTACCATCTCGGGCGGGCGTACCTGCTGCTCAAGCGCCCCGTGCCCGCGGCGAGCGCGCTGACCACGGCGGTCAACCTCCGGGCCAGTTTCTATGATGCGGAGCGCCTGTTGCTGCCGCTCCAGGTCAAGAGCGGCCTGTACATATCCGCGCAGGTCTTCGCGCGGGACATCCTCTCCAAGGCCCCCAATGACAAGATCGCCCTCACTAATCTTGCGCTCAGTTACGAGGGCCTCGGATTGCCGCTTGATGCCGCGAGAATCTACCTGACGCTGGCCAAGGTCAGCCCGCCCAAGCAGGCGGTGGCTTTGCTATTTCGAGTGGTGGATGCTGCCGAGCACGAGGGCGACCGCAAACTGGCGCGCGAGGCTCTCGAACAAGCGGGTGCGATCGACCCGACCAATCCGGCGATCTTCGCCAGGCTCGGACGAAGCTACGAACAAGCCGGCGACCGCGATACCGCGTTGCGGTACCTGCGGCTCGCCGTCACCAACAGCCAGGCCCGTCCGGAGTATCTCGTCGAATATGGCCGGGCCCTCGAGGCCATCGGCGACACCACGGGGGCACTGGCGGCCTTCCATCGCGCCATCGGCAGGGACCCCGCGGACATCGACGCTCGGCTCGAGGCCGCGAAGCTTTGCGAGCAGACGGGGTGGCTGGAGAAGGCTGACGAGCACTGGACGATCGTCATTGCCGCGAAGCCCTCGGAGCGCGAACCCCGCCTATCGCGCATCCGCGTGTTGGAGCGCATGGGCCGCCGTGGCGAGGCGCTGGCCGAGGCCGCGGAGTTGTTGCGCGCCCGATACGACTGCGATCTGGCCGTGAAGGCGGCGGAACTCGCGATCCCGCTGGGGATGACCGCCTATGCCGAGCGCATCTTGCGCGTCGCACTTCCGATGCCGGGGAGCAAGTCCCTGCCGGCGCGGCTGAAACTGGCTGAGTTGCTCACGAGTGAGAAGCGAACGGACGAGGCGAGAGCCATCTCCGAGCGGGCCGTTGCGGAGTTCCCCGATGACCCCGAATGTCGATGCCGGTTTGCGCAGGCGCTGCTCGCCGACAAGCGTTTCGTCGAAGCCGCCGATGCCCTGCGCCCGGCCTATCGTCGCGACGGGAAGCGCGAGGACGTTGCCAGGCTGCTCGCGGAAGCGCTTCTGGGATGCGGAGACGTCTCGGGCGCGGTTGATGTCCTGCAGACGGCTTTGCCGGCCCATCCGGATAGCAAGGTCCTGTACGACCTGTTCATGTCGGTCTCCGCGCGGGCGAACGACCTGACGAGGGCTTCCGACTTCCTGATGGGTTTATTGGCAGATGGCAAGGCCGGCGAGCTTGCAGCGCGTCGCGTCGCCGAGATCGCCAAGCAACTCCGGGGCCCGGCGGCCGCCTGTGACGAGATGGCGGCCCTCGCGAGGGCGCACCCGGACCGGCCCGCGATCGGGTGGGTTGCGGCCCAGACGGCGCTCGATTCCGGCCGCCCCCTGGATGCGGAGGCCATCTACTCAGCGCTGGCCGAAAAGTCCGAGACCCGCGAGCGGGCCCTTGTGGCGCTCTGCCAGGTGCGGATCGACGACCGTCGCCTCCCGCAGGCGGTGGACGCGGCGATGTCGCTGCTGGGGCGCAGGGAGGACTGCGCGCGGGCACTGGCCTTCCTGGGCGAGCTGAAGACACAGCCGGAGCGCCTGGGCAAGTGCGCCGAACTGCTCCGGGCGCTGGTGATCGCCCTGCCCGGCAGCGCCGACTTCCACTGCACGCTCGTGGACATGTATGCGACCGCGCAGCGGCTGACGGAGATCGAGGCATTGTACGCCGCCGACTGTGCCCTCCACTCGGATGACCTCGGCATCGCCGCCGGCCACCTGCGCGCCCTGCAGTTGGTCCACCGGCCGGAGGCCATCCTCGCGGCTGTGGCCCAAGTGCCAGAGCCCCGGCGTATGGCGACTCGCGCACGCACGATTTACGCCGAAGCGCTCGCAGTTAGTGGCCGTGCGGATGAGGCGAGATCTGTCCTGGAGGGCGTGGCCGCCGAGGAGCAGGAAACTGAGGGGCATGTCTCGGCGAAGAACGCGCTGCGCCTGGCCGTGCTCGCGAGTGAGGGCAAAGACTACGACCTCGCGCTGTGGTGGTATGTGACGGCGCTCAAATCAGGGGATGACACAGGGCAGGCGGAGAAAGCAATCCCGGCACTCTGCACTGCGGGGCAGGCAACATTCGACGCCGCGCTGGATGCGCTCTCGGACGTGTGGAACGCCGGTCAGTACGATGCGGCTTTGCGCATCACGAAGGCGCTGCAGCCGCTGCCGGGGGCGGCGCAGAAGTGCGAGGCGTGGCTGAAGTGGCATGAGGACGGCGGAGGATAGAGGAGGGGCAACAGATGCCGGAAAGCGACGCTGGCGGGGGGATTTCCCCCCGACTCGTTGCCATGATTCGGGGCACCCATCCACTCAATACACTACACACTACTACGCTACTTTGACAATCGGTGGGCGAAGCACTCGGGATCTTGTCCGAGGCTGATGGGATAGCCGAATGAAGGGCGAACGGCCTTCAACCACAGAGACACAGAGTGCACAGAGAACGACTGGAGAATGGCCGCCTGCCCAATGATGGGCACTTAGGGACGTTGCCGTTCACTGTGTATTCTGTGTTTCTGTGGTCAAGCGCCGTGCATTTCCTCACATAGCATCTCATTAGCAAGCAGGGCCGCGCAATTGGCGTAGCAAGATTAGGCAGTCGCCATGCCGGTTTCCGGCACTCTGAAACGATGAAAAGGCGACGGCCCTACCCCGTCCCGCCTGCGGCGGGCCACCCCTCCCGTTCCGGGAGGGGAGAGGCAAACGACGATTCCCGCGCAGCAGGGAACTGCTGCGGTTCTCCCCTCTCCGCTTGCGGAGAGGACGTGGCCACCGTGGGCGGCCGAGGGGGTGAGGTCGCCGTTCGCCCGGCAGCGGGGATTTTCGAGACAGGTTACGCCTGTCGGGACCCGCATCGTCGCCCTATAACTCTGCGTTCCGACGTAAGCCGCCGGCTTCCCGGTCAGCGCAGTTGTGTCACCAGTTGGTTTGTGGTGAGCGCCACGTAGTACCGATGGACTGCGCGGAAGATGTCCGTTTCGGTCGGTGGCAGGAACCGACGCATCGGGTCCGGGTTCGTATCCACGACGATCCTCGCCAGTCCCCAGACGCCTATTTTGATCGCGGCGCCCATGAGGGCCTGCAGCCCCCACAGACAGCCGCACGTCATCAGGACATCGCTCAGCGCGATAGCGAGGAAGCCGAGCGCGAACGGATCAATCTCCAGCCATCGTGGCACGTCATTGACGGTGGCCATGTATGCGCGCAGGCTGTCCGCGGTCGGCATCGGATTCGGAGGTACGATACTGGACTCGAACGCCGCGATCTGACCGGTCGGCAGCGCCGGCCTCGGAGCCGCGTCACAGGCTTGCAGGCTGGCGTTGAACAGGTTGGCGCACAGCGGCGAGGCGAGCAGAGGAGCCAGATTTCGCGGTTCCCCGGCGTCGAAAAAGCGGGGCAGAGATGGCGCCGCGAACGGGGGCGTTCGGCCGAACATGCCGGCGATCTCGGCCGTCGTGAGGCACGCGCCGTGCATCGCCCGGCTGATCTCCTCGGAGGCGTAGAGCTCGGATAGGCGGGCTATGACCGGCTCCAGCGACCTGCAAACGCTCTCGATGCCCAGCACGATCCGCGATCGAACCCACGACTCCAGCTTGCCCGTGTATCTGAGGCTGTCCAGCAGCGGTGCGCAAGCATCGACAAAGTCGCCCAGGACTGTCGGGACCAGCGGGCACGGGCCGGGCGCCGGTTTGCGCTTGGGCATTCGCGCCGACGGGGGCAGGGGTGTCGCCAGCAGTATCTGGGTCTGCCCGAGAGCCACCGCCACGATCCGGTTCCCCTCGGGGATGCGCTCAAGCAGCCGGTCCCGGAATTGCAGCGTCTGGTCGGTATACCGCACTCCCATGCGGGCGAGGGCCACCGCGAACGGCCCGCTGCCCACGATTTCTTCGATTGCCAATCTGGACTGCGAAAGCATCATCGACGCTCGGCTCCGATCATTGCGCGCGAACCCAGGCGGTGCGTCATCGGGCGACGGTCTCGGTCACCGACTCGATTGCGTGGGACAGCGCGGCAAGGAATGCGGCCCCGTCCGCTCCATCGGCCATGCGGTGATCCACGGTAAGCGTCAGTGTCATGGTGGCGCGGACGACGACCGCGTCCGTCTCCTCGCCCGTCGTCGCGTCCTTGACCGCGCGCACCACGGCGCGCTTCTTCATCGAACCGATGGCCAGGATACCGGCCTGTCCCGTGCTGACGATGCCATTGAACCCATCGATCCCCACCGGGCCGATATTCGAGATCGTGAAACCGGCCCCCATCTGCAGCGAGGCGCGTAGTTTCCTTACGCGCGCCATCGCCACCATATCGTGCGCTTCTCGCGCAATATCGTACAGGTTCTTCACATCCGCGTCCAGTATCGTCGGCAACAGGACACCCTCGTCAGTCGCGACTGCGAAGCCGACGTTCACTCGCTTCAGCAGGTGCATGCCGTCATCGCTCCACCAGGCGTTGAAGCCCGGGTGCTCGCGCAGGACACCGGCGACGATCTTGATCAGCAGATCGTTGTATGTGGGCACGATCTCGGGCTTTGCGGCCTTGATGGCCTCGCGCACGGCGATCAGGTTCGTGCAATCGACATCATTCCAAAGGATGAATTGCGGCTGGGTCGTCACACTCTCCACAGTTCGCTGCCCAATCGCCGCACGTGTGCGGGTCAGCGGGAGGAGATCGTATTCTTGCTCATCAGGTCGTGGCGCCATGTACTTCATTCCTTCCATGAGGGGCGGTGCAGATACTGTGCCAGCAGCGGCAGGCGGTTCGCCGTCCGGCGTAAGGGCGATGCCGAAAAAGAGATTGACCACAAAGACGCGAAAGCACGAAACGGCAATGAAGCGCCGGTCATGTCGTTGTCGTTTCGTGATTTCGAGTCTTCGTGGTCGAAATCGTCCATCCCCTGATCCAGTGCGTATTGAACGCAGATCGAGTTCCGATGTACATCCCTCTTCGCCGTCCTATCCCCAGACGGCCGGGTGGTACATCGGGGCCAGGGCGCACATCACGAACAGGCCGATAGCGCCCAGCAAACGCGGATACTGGGCCAACTTGCCGATGCCCCGCCGCGGCTTGGCCTCGTTCGGTTCGGCTGTGGGAGCGGCCAGCAGGGCGACGGCGACGATCAGTATCCAGGCGATCCATCCGCTGCCGGCCCCGCCCAGATACCGGCCCAGCAGCGCGAGCGTCGGCAGCAGGGCGGCGACAAAGTGGTGCTCAGCGGCCCTGGGGGAGACGATCAGCCCGGCCAGAATTGCGGCCCCGAACGCCATCGGATCGGACAATTGCGGCTGCGAGCGCCCGGCGATTCCCAGGCCGAACACCAGCGTGAAGGCCACCAACAGAGCCTGCAGGCCCGCCGCGAGCGCGGGTGCGCGCAGCCACGGCACGGGCGAGCGGATCGGGTCGTAGGTGAACAGATTGCCGACGGCGCTGGCGATGCCCTGGAACCGGGCCGAGGGGTCCGCCCCGCCTAGCAGCGTGGCAGGGGCCTCGCGCCCGAGAAACCGCGCCCAGGTTCCTGGCCGGATCAGCGGCAGCGTTGCCACTGCGACCACGACCGACGCCGCCACGGCGCCGAAGACCGTATGCCACTGACCGCGAATCGCCACGGCTGCCAGCAAGAGCCATGCGTGGGGCTTGAGCAAAAGTCCCAGGCCCAGATACCCCCCGCCGAGCCAAAGCCGTCCTTGCGTGAGACACGTCAGGGCGGCTGCGCTCAGCGCGAACAGCATGACTCCCGGCTCGCCGCGCCGGAAAGCGTCGTGCGTGGGCGACCATACCAGGGCGAGCGTCCACAGCAGACAGCGCGGCAGGAAGTCACGCACTTCCACCGCCTCCAGAAGCACATGCACCGCCACCAGATACAGCGCCACATTGGCCCAGGTCCACAGTGCGCGGGCGGCATGGGGTCGCAGCCACGCTACCGGAGCGACGATCAGCGCAGTGGTAGGCTGGTTGTCTGCGAAGCCCTCCGCCGGCTCGGGAACACCGAACAGGCGAGCCTTCTCTCGGAACCGCTCCCACAGATACAGCCACCGGAAGTCCTTGCCCCAAAGCATCCAGCGAGCGGCAGTATAGTACCGCGCGAAGCCCTCAGGCAACGACCGCATGGAGGGGCTCACAGCGCGCCGGATGAAGATGACCGTTCCGGCGGCGAGAGCCAGGCTGGCGACAAGCGTATCGATTCCGGGCAAAGCAGTGTGCAACGAATGGCCTCCATGAGAGGGCAAAGCGATAGGTTCAGACGCGTCTCAGGGTCAGTATGCGCTCGATGCGGGTCGTCTGGGTGCGCCGCCGGGACCGCCTGTCATCGGGTATCTCGTCGTCGACAAGCGATTCTTCCTCAAACACCCGCGCGGTCCCGATAGATTGCGCCAGTTCGGAGATCGTCTCCGCCGTCCGGTGATGGCGACCGTTGCGTGCGACATCCCCCAATACGAGAACGCACGCCCCTCCCGGCCGGAGTACCCTGGCCGCTGCAGGGGAACGTCAGACGATCTCGATCTTGAGCGACATGTCCGTCTCAACCTCGGAAAGCCGCTCGTTGTAGAGGTCGATGATCTCCTTCAGGACGCGGAGAAAGCCCGCCCGCTGGCCTGCGCCCAACTCGACAATGTTGAAGGCCACGAAGTCTTCAATCGATGCGATCGTCATGCGTTCTTCGATCCCCTCGACCTCCGCCAAACTGCGCGCTTTGATCACCTGTTCGGGCACAGTCAGAAGGAACGGGTACAGGCCAGCTTCAAGATTCTGCTGGCACTTAACAATCACATCCTTGCCGGGGGCAACCGTCACATGGAAAGCCGTTTGCCCGACCAGGATGTCAGCAATTCGCCCTGTCTGAAGGTCAGCGGCATGGCTTGGGAAGTTGGCAATCTCAATGTCGCCATGACGCCTCTGCAGCTTGGCCCCGACGAGGTGCTGCTCGACGATACCATTTGACCTGCCCTTCGCTTCGGCGAGGATGCGTCGCACCCACGACGACGGTGACGCTTGGCGTTCGGCAGTGATCTTGAGGTGCTGGCGCTGGAACCACAGACGCACCTCTCCGAGAAGGCGGTCGATCAGGCTGCGAAGGAACACATCTCTTGCCTCCGCGTCGATCCGAGCCAACTCCTGCCCGTATGCGAGCCCCTCCAGCAGTTTCTGACCGTCCTGGTGCGCTTGCCTGGTGGTAACCTCCTTGAGGTACGGCTGAGTGATGCCGTACCGCGCCAGTGTAGACCGCAGGCCCGACCTAGCCCCCCTAACCTCGCCGCCCTCGCCGACGACATTCTCTCGTGCCAGCGGGCACTGTGTGCGCAAGTGGTCCAGTACGACGATGCCTACCGCCACTGTGTTGCGTGACAATTCCGTGTGTTTTCGTCTGCGGCACGAGTCAAGCCATGCTTCCAACGCTGCGGTGCTTGATGCCCGGATGTCCTCGGTCGTCTTGCTCATAGCTGCGGGGACCTCATCAGTTCGTCAGCCAGTGGCGCCAAGTAGTTGGATTCTATCCACTCGACAGCAGGTACGCACACGGCATCCCCGAATCCGAAGAGGGCCTCGTTGAGCGGGGACTTGATCTGGTAGGTATCAGGCACCCCCATCAAGCGGGCGCACTCGCGCGGCGTGAGCAGCCGCGCATACGCCCGGCCGCCGCCCGCTTTGAAGAGTATCTGTCGTCCGCTTCCACCTCGCGGAGTCCTCAAGCAGCCTGCGAGCCCGTCCACCCGCAGTTCGCCCATCGATCTGCCATTGCGCACACGTCGAAACACGGTGCCATACGAGAAGGTGCTGCTCTGCATCATCGCCCGGGCGGTCGCAAGGTGCCGTTCGCTCATCTGGTTGAGCAGATAGTCAACCCTGTCCTGGCTCCACCACTCCGGGGCGTCGTCTGGCAGGTTCTCCAACACGTCGGGGAGTTGTGCCGTTCTCCGGGGAAGTGGCGGCAGTTGGCGGACGCACCAGTCGATATCCGGGTGGGCCGCAACGAAGTCGCGGAGTGCCTTCGGCCTGGTGCCCGAGTCCAAAGAGGACAGGGCTCGCGTCCTCTGGCGATCCTGCGCCTCGCACCCGGACACGCCAACGACAAACAGCCGCCTTCTGCTTTGTGGAACGAAATGTGCGGCGTCCACGACGAAGGCGTCCGTAGCGTATCCGAGGTCGTTGAGCGCCATCAATGCCCGGGCTAGGTTGGTGCCGCCATCTGCGATGAGGAAGCCCATGACGTTCTCAATCAGCAGGAGTGGAGGTCGTCGGCTACCCATCTCGCCGAGTATCCTGACGAAGGCCCAGAAGGTGCCGGAGTTGTCGCCGTCCAGCCCTCGACCGCGCCCCGCCAAGGAGAGGTCGTTGCACGGGAAGCTAGCGGTCGCCAGACCCACCGAGGGCACGTCCTCGCCGGACAACGAGTGCACATCGCCGAGGACAAAGCCGTGCGTGTCGAAGTTGTCGCGATACAGCCGAAGCTTGCTTGCGTCTATATCGTTTGCGAACGCGAAGCTCCACCCGCGACGCTCCAGCGCGAGTCGCACGAGCCCTATACCCGCGAAGAACTCGGCGACTCCACGTAGCCCCGAGCCCGGGGCAACGGACGCCGCCAGTACCGGGTCATCGAGAGGCAGTGTTGGCGCGGCTCGAATAGTCATTGCGACCCTCTTGTGTTGGCCTCTGGCCTGCTACATCGCGCTCTGCGCCTGCTCAGGACCGTCCTTTCGATCCTGTCCACGCAGCCGTCGAACCGTTCCTTGAGATCATGCTCCCACACGCGCATCATGCGCCACTCGGACTTCCGGTACCATCGTGCATAGGCGCGGTCCCGCTCAATATTGCGAGCAATCTTCTTCTGCCAGTATTCCGAGTTCGTCGCGGGCATACGCAGATGCTTCGGGCACCCGTGCCAGAAGCACGAGTCGATGAACACGGCTAGGCGTTCGCGGACAAACACGATGTCTGGCACGCCGGGCAGGTTATAGTGCTTGCGGAAGCGCAGGCCGCGCCTGAAAAGGGCTGAACGCACCTTCACCTCAAGGGTCGTGTCCTTCGAGCGAACACGGCTCATTACCTTGCTGCGCTGTTCGGAGGTAATCGTGTCCATTTGCAGTGCAGTACGATCAGTGCGCGTTCCAGGCTACTGCTCCAGCGGCAGATTCTCCTGCAATATCGGCGGTAGGGCCTTGCCCTTCATGCCCAGGTGCGCGTAAGCCCGCTCTGTGGCTATGCGGCCGCGCGGGCCCCTGATGACGAAGCCTATCTTCAGCATATAGGGCTCTACAACATCCTCAAGCGTGTCCTGGTCTTCGGCGAGGGTTGCCGCCAGGGCGTTCACGCCGACCGGGCCGCCGTCGTAGTATTCGATGATCGTCAGCAGATACTTGCGGTCCAGTTGGTCCAGGCCGAGCGCGTCCACACCCATCGCCGACAGCGCCTCGTTGGCGAGGGCCTCGGTGATGCGCCCGTCGCCGAGGATCTGGGCGTAGTCGCGGACGCGCCGCAGATAGCGGTTCACGATCCGGGCGGTGCCGCGCGATCTCGCGGCCAGCTCGTGCGCCCCGCCAGCGTCGATTTCGATGCCGAGCACTCGGGCCGCGCGCGCCACGATGCGCTCAAGCTGCTCAGTGGAGTAGAAGTCCAGGTGGTGGAAGATGCCGAAGCGCTCGCGCAGCGGAGCCGTGAGCATCCCCGAGCGCGTCGTTGCGCCGATCAGTGTGAAGGGCTCGACGTTCAGCGGGATCGTCTTGGCGTAAGGCCCCCGGTCGACCACGAAGTCGATGCGGAAGTCCTCCATCGCCGGGTACATGTACTCCTCAACCACGCGCGGCAGGCGGTGGATTTCGTCGATGAACAGGATGTCGCCCCGGCCCAGGTTCGTCAGGATGCCGACGAGATCGGACGCTCTCTCCAGCGCCGGCCCCGAAGTCTTGTGGATTTCAGCCGCCATCTCATTGGCGATGATGTGCGCGAGGGTCGTCTTTCCCAGGCCCGGCGGGCCGTCGAACAGCACATGCTCGAGCACGTCCCCGCGCTTGCGCGCGGCCCCGATCGAGATGCGAAGCTGGTCGATGAGGCGTTCTTGGCCCACGTCGTACTCGTCAAGGCTGTGCGGGCGCAGGGAAGCCTGTTCCTCGTGATCCTCAGGCCGCTGATCCGCAGAGACAACCCGCTGCCGACCGTAGTCGCTATCCATGAAGTGACCTTCTCGCCATTGACAGAAAGCTCAGTGCTTGAACACCCGCCTGACGATCTCTCCCGCGTCGGTGATCTCGGGAGCCGCAACTCTCACCAACTGGATGCTCCGCAAGGCATCGGCCTGGGGGACGCCCATCTGGGTCAGGATGTCGAGGGCTTCCGCCTCGAAGTCGGTCGCAGGCCCCGTCACGGCAGGCAGGGCGATTGCCTCGCGCTCCTCGGCGGACAGGAAGCGTGTGACCTTGCCCGAGAGCGTGGCGATGATGTCCTTGGCGCGCTGTGCCCCCACGCCGGGGAGGCTGCGCAGCACCCGCGCATCTTGCATCTCAATCGCCTTCGCCAGCGTGGCGACGGGTAGAGCGAACGCGCGGATCGCCGAGCGCGGCCCGAACTTGGGCACCTCGATCAGCCGCTCGAAGAACTCGCGCTGCACCTCGGTTTCGAAGCCAAGCAGCACCGGGATGGCCTTCTGCGGATCGGTCTGCATGTAGTAGTAGGTGGCCAGCTCGACCTCGCCGCCCAGTTCCCGCTCTCGCAGGCGGTCGAGGGTGTGGGGCGAGACGGTCACCTCGTAGGTGATCCCCGCAACCTCCACCATCGCGGCATCGTCACGCAGGCCGGCAAGCTCTCCCCTGATTCGGCGGATCAACGGTGCACCTCGTCTGGAAGCGAGATTCGGGCTCGGCGATGATGCGGGGCAGTCGGCGGGACGGCGATGCGTCGGGCCGGGCTGGCATGGCACACCGCCAGGGCAAGAGCGTCCGTTACATCGGCAGGCTCCGGGGCCGTGGCCAGGCCGAGTAAGTGCGCCACCATCGCGGCAACCTGGGCCTTCCCGGCCCGGCCATGCCCGGTCAGCGACCGCTTGACGAGCGAGGCGGGGTACTCCGCCACCTCGATCGCGCATTCCGCCGCAGCGAGGAAAATCACACCGCGCGCGTGTCCCATCAGGATCGCGGTACGCGGGTGCTTGTACTGGGAATACAGCGATTCCACAACGGCCACCGTGGGGCCAAACTCACGAATGACGCTGCAGACCCCCGTGTATATGGCATGTAGACGGGTCTCCAGGTTTCCACTCGCTCCGCCACGGATGACGCCGCCCTCGACAAGCCGTGGACGCGCGTCAACATAGTCGACGAGGCCATACCCGGTGGTCTGCAGGCCGGGGTCGATCCCAAGAATGCGCATTGTATCTCCTGTGGGGATTATAGCACGAGAGGAGGGATGGGGGAAACCGGGTCGCGTCGCAGGGTGTGCTTCCCAATTGTTGGTCGATGATCGGCGATGGCTGGGCCGTACCCAACGGCGGAAGTGAAGGGCTGTAGCGGTCCTTGGCGGCTACAGGACTATCCTCCGTGCCTAATCCTCTAAATCCTCTCAATCCTGTTCCCTTCGCCGTTCCTTGCCTCCACGTCTGCGGCAGTCCTGTATACAATCAGCGGAGGGCATCGGAAGCCGACGTGCCCACAGTTGTCTCCTCCTCGACAGGTCCGCCGTGCGCGCTGGCCCAGGCCTCCGCTGACCGCCGTTCAGCCGCCTCGATCAGGTATAGCTTCATCAAGATCCCGGTGCAGATCCAGAAAATCGGACCCGTGGGGGCCTGGTAGAGCGTGCTGCCGGAGGTCTGCATGAATAGCCCCGCAGCCATGACTGCGAACAGCGCCGCCGCGAGAGACCGATACGAGGGCGACACGATGCGCCGGTATGAGTGGAAGCTCCAACGCAGGCACGAGAACAGCAGAGAGATATAGATGATGAAGCCGGGTATGCCCAGCTCCTTCAACGCCCGCCCGTATTCGCCTTCGACCCAGGCTTGCGTCTCCGTCGAGACCTCCGTCTCCTCCCCGCCCATCAGTTGTGCTCCGCGCCCGAGGCCGATGCCGGTGGCGATGCCAACCCCCAGCGGGTGCGCCATCGCATTGGCGAACCCCGCCTCGAACGGATGCGCAATTCGCGCGTAGATCTCCTGACGGCTCACCGGCACCTTGGAGTAGCGTAGTTGGCTCGGCGTCCGAAAGACGTGCGAGATCGCCAGGATGCCCATAAGCGCAACAAGAGCGACGAGTGCGAAGGCGCGCCCGCTCCGCCGAAATAACATCATCATCAGCCCGGCGGGGATGATAGCGACAAGCGCCGTTCGCGATCCGCTGGCGATCATTCCGATGATGCACACGCCCGCTCCGCCCAGCAGCATCAGCTTCCACAGCGTCCCACTCCTGCTGAAGGACACCCCCCCGATGAGCAGTAGTGCGGCCAACGCCATCGACGCTCCGAAGGTGCTCGGATGCACGAAAGTGGACATTGCCCGGACGGTCTGCCCGCTGGTGAAGCGGTCGGTGTAGGCGAAAGTGGGTGAGAGTTCCTTGAGGTGGCCGTAGCCGCGATTGTACTGGTACGCGCCGTAAAGGCTGCTGGGCACAGTGACCAGCAGGATGAACATGATCAGGCGCTCGATTTGGGTACGTTCGGTGAACAGGTCATACGCGATCAAGACCAACGGCAGCCAGATCAGCCAACTGCGCAGCCCCGCAAGTCCGACCGTCAACTGCAATGTGGTGCAGTTGAACAGCTCGGCGCCGCAGTATAGGCCGAACAGAACCAGGGGGAGGATCACGGGGTGGCGGAGGCTGTTCAGCCTGCCGGTGTTCAGGCCCCGGAAAGCCCATACCAGAATTAGGATCCAAAGTGTGACATCCTTATACAGCAGTCCCATCGCCCCGGCGGAAACGCCTTTCACCAATCCGTCGACAGCGCCGGCGATCAGGACACCGTAGATCGCAATCTCGGCGGAGAAAAACGAAGCGGCGATCACGACGCCACCGAGGCCGAACAGCATCGACCTCATGCTGCTCCCACTGGCGCCGTGTGTGGAGAGAGACAACGAGGCGGCGATGGCGATGCTGGCAACCAGGATGACGCCGAGGACCTTAGGCCCCAGGGAGACCGGCTGACTGGTGGGAGGGGGAGAGTTCAGAGGGCGGTACGGCGCAACCATCAGTGCTTTACCCGGTCTTCTCGCTGCCCCGCCAGGCGGCATAGGTGCGAAGTGCGGACAGTTTCCCCCTCGTGGAGGCCCGGAACTGAGACAGCGCCGGCAGCCCGTGGCCTGGCAGCGACGCCAGCGCCTTCAGCAGGCCGTACCGGGTGCCCTCGCCGACCAGCAAAGCATAGGCGAAGAACACGGCTCGACGGGCCGGGCCGAGATGCTTAAGCAGGCAGTACACCCAGTTGTGGCTGTCCGAGTATACCAGTTCCGCGTCGGCCGTGTCACGCGATACCCAGCAGTGGCGCGGGGCGGTGATGTGATCGACCGCGGCTTGCGGGTCGTAGATCAGCCGGTAGCCCTGGGCCGTAACGGACAGCGACGCATCCGTATCATTGAGACAACACGAGCCCGTGGCGAGGCGTTCGTCGAACGGCGGCAACAGCCGGCGGCGGAAGCTCATGTTCGCGCCCTTCAGGTGGTCCACCGGCACCGGGCCGCCGTCGAGTTGCAGGTGGTGGTTGCCGATCATGCGCCCGTACCAGCGCAATTTGCCGACCTCCCGCACACGCCCGTCGAGTACGGTTCCGTCCTGATGCACGATGTCTCGCCCCCCCACGCCACCGACCGCCGGGTCGGCGTAGTGCCGGAGCAGGTTCGCGAGCCAATCCGGATGCGGGGCTGTGTCATCGTCGATGAAGCAGACGATGTCCTCCGTCGCAGCCTGCAGGCCGGCGTTCATCGCCGCAATCTGCCCCGGCTCCAAGACATCCACGCGGCACGCGTTCAGGCGTTCAGGAGGCGTCTCGATCCAACGCGCGAGCGCTTCACAGGTGTCAGTGTCGTCCCCGCGAACGACGATCAGGACCCGGTCAGGCAACATCGAGCCTGATGCGAGCGCGTTAAGACATCGCACGAGACTGTCGGGGCGATGGTACGAGGGGACAATGACGCTGACGGTCGCGGTCACATCGAACCTGCTCTGGGGATGCCGGGCACGGCCCCTCCTCTAGCGCTTCGCGGTTTGGTCAAGCAAGACAGCGGTGAGGATGACGCCCCCCTTGACGATCCACTGCCAGTACTGGTCCACCTCCAGCAGCGACAGGCCGTTGTTCATCACCCCGATGATCAGCGCGCCGATCACGGTGCCGAAGATGCTGCCGCGCCCCCCCATGAGACTCGTCCCGCCCACGACCACCGCCGCGATGGCGTCGAGTTCATAGAACTGGCCCGATTTGGGGTCGCCGGACCCAAGCTTCGAGGCCAGGATGACCCCTGCCAGCCCCGCCAGCGCTCCGGCCATCGCGTAGACGAGGGCTTTCACCCGCGCGACCGCAATGCCCGAAAGACGCGCCGCCTCTTCATTGCCCCCGATCGCCAGCACGTATCGGCCGAACGTCGTCTTGGACAGAAGCACCCAGGCGACGGCGACGACCGCCGCCATGATGAACACGGGTATCGGGATCGGAAGCTCCGGCGACTGCCCGATCTTCCTGAAGGTATCGGGCAGATTGTAGACCGGCTGCCCGTGGGAGATGACGAACGCCGCGCCGCGGGCCACCAGCATCATGGCGAGGGTCGCGATGAACGGCGGAAGCCCGAAATTCGCCACACATGCGCCGTTGAACCACCCCGCCAGTCCCCCGACCGCCAGCCCGGTCGCCAGCCCGATGCAGACGGCGACCGCGCCGGTGGCGCCGCCCATCGCCATCGCCACCAGGACCCCGGCGACGGCCAGCACCGATCCGACCGACAGGTCGATCCCGGCGGTGATAATGACAAACGTCATCCCGACCGCGAGGATGCAGTTGATCGAGATCTGGTTGGCGACATTGATGATGTTGTCTTTTTGGACGAACAGGTGTTCCGGGGTGAAGATGGCGAAGCCCAGGCACAGGATGACAAGCCCTGCGACGATGCCGTAGCGGAATAGGAACTCGGCCACGCTGATTCTCGCCCCGGACGCCATCGCTCACCGTCCCCCGGTCGCCAGGGTCATGATGCGCTCCTGCGTCGCCTCCGCGCGCGGAACCTCGCCGGTGACATGCCCCTCCCGCATGACGATGACCCGGTCGCTCATCTTGAGCACCTCGGGCAATTCCGAGGAGATCATGATGATCCCCGCTCCCTGCCGGGCGAGTGCCCGCATGATCTCGTGAATCTCGCCTTTTGCCCCGACATCCACGCCGCGCGTCGGCTCATCGAAGATCAGCACCTTGCACTTCGTGAACAGCCACTTGGCGAGGGCCACCTTCTGCTGCGTGCCGCCGGAAAGGTTGCGCGCCTTCTGTTCAATCGAGGGCGTCGCGATCCGCAGATCATCGACATAGCCCTCGGCGGCGTGCCGCTCGGCCTTCGGGCGGACGAAGCCTCCTGAGGCGACGGCCTTTAGGTTTGCGAGGGTGATGTTCTCGCGGATCGCCATGTCGAGAATCAGCCCTTGCTGCTTGCGGTCCTCCGGCACGAGGCCGATCCCCCGGCGGATCGCCGCTCTGACACTCCCGAGGGGCACGGCTACGCCATCGAGCGTTACCGACCCGCCGACAGGCCGGTCCGCCCCGAAGACCGCGCGGACGAACTCGGTCCGCCCCGCGCCGACCAGCCCCGCGATGCCCAGTATCTCGCCCTCGTGCAGAGTCAGCGACAGCGGCGGCTCGCCAACCGCGCGCGTGAGGCCCTCGACCTGTAGAAGCGGCCTGGGGGTCGCCGAGGTTGTGAACTCGACTGTCTCCAGCTCGCGGCCGATCATCATCCGCACGATGTCCTCGCGCGTCAGGTTCGCCACGTCCTCCGTCGCGACGTGTTGGCCGTCGCGCAGCACGGTCACGCGGTCGGCAACCTCGAAGATCTCCTCGAGCCGGTGTGAGATGTAGACGACGCTGACGCCCTCTTGCTTGAGGGTCGAGATGATCGCGAAGAGGGTCAGAAGCTCGTGATCCGTTAAAGTGGCCGAGGGCTCGTCCATTACGATAATGCGCGCCTTCAGCGACAGCGCCTTCGCGATCTCGACAAGCTGCTGTTGGGCGACGCTGAGGCCGGCGACGAGGCTTCGCGGGGAGATGCGCGCCTCGATGCGGTCGAGTTCGCGCTGGGCGCCGGCCCAAAGCTCTCCCCAGCGGATGAAGCCCGCATTGCGCGGCTCGCGCCCGAGGAAGATGTTCTCGGCGACCGACAGGTGGGGCACGAGGTTGAACTCCTGGTAGATGACCCCGACCCCGGCGGCAATCGCTTGCGCCGGATTGGCGATGTTCACCGGCTTGTCGTCGATGAGGATATCGCCCTGGTCCGCGGAGATCGCGCCAGCCAGAATCTTCATCAGCGTCGACTTGCCGGCCCCGTTCTCGCCGACCAGGGCATGAACCTCACCCGGTCGCAGGTCGAAGCTCACGTCCGATAGCGCCCGGACGCCGGGGAACGACTTGGAGATGTGTTGCATCTGGAGAGCAAGCATAGGGACACCGAAAGTCAGAAGCCAGAAGCCAGAAGCCAGAAGACGGCGAACGGCGTGACGGCCCTACGGAACGCCGCTACGCCGGCCTCTGCGGGGTGCCGCTCGCCTGCTCCTTCTTGAGAGACTCCTGGTCGATCACGCCAACATCAATCGGCGCGCTCTTGGGCACCTGCTGCTTGGCAAGGTAGCGGGCGATCAGTTCGATCGTCTTCGCGCCCATTCTCTTGGGATACTGCACGACGTCGGCCTTAAGCTGGCTGCCCTTGCTGATCTCCCTGCGTGCTTCCGGCGTGCCGTCGTAGCCGATGATGACGATGTTCTCCGATCCCTTATGTCCCCGGCAGGCGGCGAGGGCTCCAAGCGCGGAGTCATCGTTGATGCCGAAGATGCCCTTCAGGTCCGGATGGGCGGAGAGCATGTTCTCAGTGACCTCCTGGGCCTTGTCGCGTCGCCCCTCGGCCGGCTGCTTGATGATCTCGATCCCCGGATAGTTCTTCATGACTTCCTCAAACCCGGCGGTGCGGTCCTGGACCGACTGGACGGCCGGGTGGTCGATGATGAGCACCTTGCCCTTGCCGCCGACGGCCTTCGCTATCAACTCTCCGGCGAGCTTGCCGCCCTGCTTGTTGTCCGAGGCGATGTGGGACACGATGTCGCCCCCGCCGGCGGCGATGTCTGCGGTGAAGACGGGGATGCCGGCCGCGTTGGCCTTCTTCACCGTGCCGACGACGCTCTTGGTGTCCGCCGGGCACAAGACGATGGCCGCGACCTTCCTGACGATGAAGTCATCGACCTGCGCGTCTTGCTTGGCCGCGTCCATCTCAGAAGATACGATCGCGAGCTTGTAGTTGAGCGCGAGCGCGCGCTCCAGCATCGCTGATTTGAGGTCTTGATAGAAGACGTGCTGCTCAGTCAGGAGGCTCACGCCGATGGTCTCGCCGTTGCCGCGGGGGATGTCCCCGCCTTCGCCGGTGGCCTCGGGAGCCTTCGCGACAGGTGCGGGCGCGGCGGGACCACTCTCCGGGGCCTTGGGGTGTTGGCAAGAGCACAGCAACAGCGCGGTCGCGGTAACAGCGGCAACCAGCAGGGGCAGGAAGAAGCGGGCCTTCATTGGTTGGTGACCTCCCGGAGACGGCGGGTAGTGGCGACCAAAGCAGCATCAATCGTAATATTTCGCGCGGAATCGCTCGGATACCTGCCGCGCGGGGGTTCCTCATTGTGTGTGGGTGCTTGACAGTGGTTGAACAGACCACATCAGGCATGGTCGTTATCCGTGCCGTCGCGTCCGCAGGACGCCCGGCCCCGCCGCAGGCGGG
>CAYWBK010000018.1:0-27321 GCA_964455745.1 uncultured Armatimonadia bacterium | reverse complement strand
TATGCTCATAGGAGCCGCCCTCGCCACATGACAAGATGTGGGTAAAGCATAGCCGCAAGCGGAGAGGGGAGAACAGCAGCAGTTCCCTACTGCGCGAAAATCGCCGTTTGCCTCTCCCCTCCCGGAACGGGAGGGGTGCCCGCGCAGCGGGCGGGGTAGGGGCCGTCGCCTTTTCATCGTTTCAGAGTGCCGGAACCCGGCATGACGACTGCCCTCCCATTCAAACCGTACGTGCGCGATTAACGCATACGGCTTCCGCCCAGTGAACCCACTGCGGGCAGGCACACATCGGCTCCCGGAAAGTCAGCGGCGGCACTTATGACGACCAAGCCATATTCAGTCAAAGATGTCCCGTGTTTAGAAGCCCTATCTGGGCTCAATCGCTGACTCCAATTGGCCTACTGCTCCGGCCTGGCCTTTGTCGCAGACCCTTCACCATCGGTCTCACGGCCTGAGGCTGTCATTTGACTACGGGAGCATAGCACATCGCACGAGTGCTCCCGGTTGGACTTCAACCGACTGGAACCGTGCGCTACGGGGCGCACAGGGGTGCCCGCGAAGCGGGCGGGGTAAGGCCGTTCGCCGCGCTTGCCCTCTCCGCTCCCCTCCTACTTCCCCGCAATCTCCCTCGCCACCGCCTCCCTCTGCGCTGCCACGACCTTCGGGTCGAAGGTGAAGTGGGTCAGGCTGTCGGTCACCGGGAGGCAGGCCTTGCGCGCGGCTTCTACGTTGCCCAGCTTCTTCGCCAGGAGCCACAGGTACTCGTAGTCCTGCAGGCCGTCGCGGATGTTCGCGAGGCGGATGCTGCCGATGGGGCCGTTCTGGCCGGCGTACAGAAGCCGCCCGTCGCCGTGAAGCTCCTGCAGCCACTGCTCGTCCTTCGGGCCGCCGGTGGTGATGCCCCAGTCGAGCAGCGGGCCCTTCGACAGGTCGATAGGCTTGTCATTGTGCGGGCTGTCCCAGATGTTCAGGCCCCAGAACAGGAACCCATCCACCTGCTGTTGGTACATCTGCCACCACAGAATGCGGGACTCGATGAGCGGATCATCGCCGAGGATGTTGGCGAAAGGCTCGCGCGGGCCGCAGCAGGTGTACGCCCAGGTCTGCAGGCCCTCCTTGCGGCACTTTTCCGCCTGCTCGTAGTTGTAGCGCGGGGTAAGCGGGCAGTTCCAGTCCACATTGATGTCGCGCATGGCTTTGGGGTCGAGTTGCACTGTGGCGGTGGTGAGCGTGTGGATTTCCGGGTAGCGCTCCTTGACCATGCCGAAGAACTCGCGCATCACGGGGTAGAAGTCCGCGCCGCGCTCGTCGAAGGTGTAGATGTAGGCCTTGTTGATGAGGCCGGTCTCGCGCAGCCGCTTGACGTAGGGGTCGAGGCGGTCGATGAGATGCTGCTTGAATGCGGGGGTGTAGATCTCCAGCGGGCTCCAACATCGCCATGTGGCGTTCCCGCGCTCCTCCACCAGGTTCAGCACGTTGAAGGCGTTCAGGCCGCGGTCCTTATAGTGCAGCAGGTCCTCGATGGCCGGCGGATCGGTGCGCGAGATGTCGTCCGGGTTGATGCGGTGCTTGAGGACGAAGTCGCCGTACTTCAGGCGAATCTCCGGGCTTAGTGGCTTGCCGTACATCCTCTCCAGGTAGCCGTCCATCAGCGCGAAAGCGGTCTTCATGTGGCCCTCGACCGGCAGCGAGAAGGGGTAGACCTTCGCGCGCACCTCGACCGACGCCGGGACGCCGCTGTCGCTGAGGACCTTGACGGAGCCGGTATAGTCGCCCGCCGGGGTCCCGATCGGGGCATATACCGTGACCCAGACCGGCTGGGTGAAGTCGGGGATGAGGTCGAAGCTGGATACCGGCAGGAGAGGATCCGGCCACCAGCCGGGCGAGCCGCCACGCTTTGCCGCCTGACCGCGCAGGCGGTCGAACTTCACGAAGCCGACCTGCTGCCACTCGATGTTCGCCGCCGGGATGCGCTTGCCGGTTGCCGCGCAGACGAGGTCGCTGGGCTGTAGGCTGATCTTGTTGATCTTCCGGTCGGGGGCCGAGCGCAAGACGATCTGGAAGCTGGCAAACTCGTGCCCGGCGAGGGCGATGTCGGCGCGAGGGGCCGCCGGACCGGCGGAGGGCAGGACGTTCGGCAACACGCGCGTCATGCTGCTCTCGGTCCACAGGGCGTACCCGCGTTGCGGGCCGCGCGTGTCGACACTCACCTTCCGCTCGTCATTGATCTGCTCGCCGAGGATGTCGTCGGTCGCGGCGATCCGCACGGTGTAGTCTTGCTGCGCCGGGCCCTGCGCGCCGCCGCTGCCCATCCAGTTGAGGGTGATCGGCATCGCGTCGCCGGACTGCTTCGCGACGGTCCCGCCGGGGCCGGTCAATTCGGCGGTCCAGTGGGCCGGGAGGGTCGTGACGGCGGTTACGCTGACGCTCGATCCCCCGAAGAGATTGGGCAGCACCTTGGCATCGCGGAACTCGAACGGCACCGGGGTAACCTCGATGTCATCGAACCAGACGGTGCCCTTCGCCTTGCGGAACAGCACGAAGACCTCGATGGACTTCACCGGTTTGGTGGCATCGAAGATCGTCTCGCTGTATTGCCAGTCATGGGTGCCGGGCGCGAAGGCCGCGATCTGGCCCCACAGCGGTGTGCCGTCATCGAAGTGCACATCGAGGTAGACGTCGTAGTCCTGGCCCACCTCGGCCCCCTGGGCCTTGCTCCACCCGGAGACGCGGAACGGGTGCTTGAGGGGCTTATCGAAGGTGATGACCTGCATGACGCCCTGCGAGGAATCCAGGTCCTTGCCGGACACGCGCAACGAGTGGGCGCTCCGGTGGCCGACCTTGTCGTCGATGACGACAGCCTTGGCGTCCTCAGCCGCCTTGGCGTCCCCAGCCGCCTTGGCATCGCCCACCGACTGCCAGCCGTCCAGGCCCGCCTCGAAGCCGGGATTCGTGACAAGGTTCTTGCCACGGTCTGATGCGTGAGCAGTGGAGATGATAGCGATGGATGTGGCAATGAGCGTAACGAGCAGGATACGGGCGGTCATCGAAGAGGCCTCCAGATAGTGGTACAGAGGATAACGTCAGGTTAGCGCAGGGAGTGCCGGGAGTCAATGCCGCTGGCGCGGGAGCAGTGCCCTCACCAAAGGAAAGCGCCACTCGCCAGCGAAGTGGTATGTTGCTGCCGTGTATCGCATGGGCTTTCCGCGAAACGGGGGACCCTATGAACAGCCAGCGACTGACCCTCATCCTCCTCGCCGCATCCCTCGTACTCTTGGCCACGATGCCGATGCTGACAGGCTCGTGGTTCGCGAGAGGTGAAGGCCACTTGTGGCCTGATGTCACCGACCGCAAATGCGAGGAAGTCGCTCTCGCGCACCCGGACGATGCCGAGTTGTGGCTGGGCTACGCGGCCGTCGTCAGTGGATACGACCGCCTGCGCGTGATCGCCGAGGAATTGCGTCAGAATCCCTTGCCTTATAGTGAGATGCCGACCCGGTTGGGCGCGACGACGACAAGCGCTGAGGCCGCCTTCACCAGGGCAGTTGCGCTGGCGCCGAACTCGGTCGTGCCCCGGCTGTGGCAGGCCACTGAACTCCTGGCCCAGGCAGGCGGGTTGCTCCGGCCAGAGGGGAAGCCAGAGTGGCCCGCGCCGAGTCACTTGCCGACGCGCACCGAGGCCGAAACGAAGCGCCTGCGCGCAGCCGAGGCGGTGCTTGTCGAATGCCGCCGGCTCGAACCCGACAACGCCGCCTGTGACTACCTGTTGGTGTGGGCCTACCTCGCGGACCGGCGCGATGCCGACGCCTTCGCCGTTCTGGACGAGGCGACGGGCAAGAACCGCTTCGATCTGCACGAGCGCGAATGTGGCCTCGCGGTCGAGCGAGTCTTGCGGGCAGCGGGGGACACTACCGTCGGGGTCTACAACGGTGCTGCGTGGGCGATGAGGTCCCCGACTGCCACGCACATGCGCTCGTTGGCGCGTGTGCTTCAGAGGTTCGCCCTGGACGCCAGAGACGCAGGCCATCACGCCCAGGCGGTGCGTTGCCTGCGGGCGATGCTGCACTTCGGCCACGTGATGAGGGTCAGCGCTTACGACGGGGTCGGCGGTTTCACGGGGATCGCAGTGAGTGCGATGGGGACTGTGCCGCTGACCGCCGAGCAGACCGCGCAGCGGAAGGCCATTGCGGACCCCGTTGCCGGCAGCGACTGGATCAACCGGACGCGGGTCGCGAACACCGCTGCCTACCTGCGAGCACACGGCAGTCCTGCGCTTGCGGAGTTCCTCGAGCGGGATGCTGAGGCCGGCCGCCAGTGGAAGGGCGCGTTCCGCGCTTATGTGGACCGTGATATCGGCGAGAGGTCCAACAGGCTGACGCGACTGAGGTGCGCGTATGTGCTGTGGGGTCTGGCGGCCATGCTCATGTTCCAGGCGCTTTGTGTGCGGGTGTTGTCGCTACTGCTCAAGGGAAATAGCGAAACTGACGGGGGTATCCGCACCGGGTGGGTGTCGATCAGTGCGCTGATGGCGGTGTCGTGCGCACCCGGTCTCCTGGTTCTCCACTACATGCCCCTTTTGGTCGCTCAGAAGGGTGTCTCTCTCTCGTGGATGGCGCCGCTTCTCATCGTCGGCGTGTTGGTCGGCGGGGCGATCTGGTGCATTGGAGCGTTCGCTGTGGCATTCGCCAAGCGCGGGCGGCTCGGAGCGGACTCACGCCCCGACCCCTGGAACGCATTCCGCCGGGTAGTGGGGCAGATGGTCGGCCTGACGGTGGCTCTCCTGATCTTTTTGCCCATGCTGCTCCTGTGGCCATCGTACCGGATCGGCGGGTCCTATGAGATAGAGCAGCGGCAGTACATCGAGGTGGGCGATGTGCAGGCGCAGGGGATCACCGACGCGAATCCGGGGGCGATGCCGAGGTGAGATCGGGTGGCGCAGGTGGTCGGAACCGACACGAAGGCAGGTGATGAGCGGCATGCCGAAGTCAGGCGCGACCATCCACTTCTGCAAGGGCTGTGAAGCCAGAGGCGTGCAGACACGCGTCCCGGCGGGGCAGCAGTTCTGCCCGCAGTGCCAGCGCGAACTTCGCGACCGCCCCGAGGCCGTCGGCGTCACGTCCGAACAGCTCATCAAAGTCAAAGCGCGCGAGGAGCAGCGGTCCGAGGCAGTCTGGTGCGCCATCAAGTACGGTGTGGGCTCGGTTCTGGTCACGGAGCTTTTCCTGCTCGAGATCGGTACGCCGGGGCGACACAGCCATACACCGCTCGTTGAAGTGCCGACGGTGTACTATCTGGTCCTGGGCGTTGCGGCGTATGTCGTCGGGACAGTCGTCGGCTGGTTCATCGGCACGAAGCGCCCCCCGTGGAAGGACATGATGTAGGATGGACACGACGGCCTCTATGCGCGCCCTGGATGTTTATGGATAAGCAGACCTCAGACTCCCATCTCGACCCTCTGCTGAAGTTGCGCCGTGATCGCCCGGTTGAACCGGCCCCCGTGGAAGACCAGCTTGCCCAGAACATGATCGGGTGGTACGGGATCGCAGATCGCCGAGAGTCGCCGGTTGTCCCCCGCCAGGTGCACACCCTTCGCATCGACGCCCACTACCCGCTTCACCAGTTGATCGCCATCGTCGGTCTCCGCGAGGACGATGTCACCTGGTCGCCAGTGCGCACGGACGAATATAAGGCCCTCGCCCTGCTTCAGGGTGGGGGTCATCGACTTGCCCAGGACGATGGAGAGCCGTGCCAGCGGATGGTCTGAAAGCAGGCCGACATCATGTATTGTGGCGAGCGCCCCGAGCGGCAGTAGCGCCACTGCGAGAAGCACCGTCAGTACAGTGCGGAGCTTCATGGTCGAACCAACTCCTATCCGTCGCCCCGACCCACGGCAAAGCCGTGCCTCGTGGATCAAGCGCGATCGTGACTTGCGTCGGCGTTTCAAACGATCTTACGCAGACATCGCCGGCGCTTTTGAGTGACGCAACAGGGGGCGAAGATATGCGCCGCCTCGTGCGATGTGCCGGCAGATATATAGCGCTTATGTGTTACGCGGAGGTTTTGGGTAGATGAACGGGGTGTTAAATGCGGTTAGGAGGGGTTTTCGGTTGCCGGGCGTTCGATCATGGTAGGTTGATTGCGGACCGATTGCCTTGTCAGACGTGAAGTCTCGCCAGAATGGCAAAAAGGGATGCGGGGGTCTGGGGGATGCAATCCCCCAGGACGTAAAGGCCGTCGATGCGCGTAGCCTCGCAGGCCTTTCTGCCTGCCGTCGCAGGGACCGGCGGGTCGTTATCGCGCCAGTGCCTCGAACGCCTGCCCCGCCGCCTCCACCGTTCGCGCGATGTCCTCATCCGTGTGCGCTGTCGATACAAATGCGGCCTCGCAGTATGACGGGGCGAAGGCGATGCCTGCCGCCAGCATCGCATGGAACGTCCGCGCATACTTCTCCCTACTGGCTTTGGTGAGGTCGTCGGCGTTCTCAATAGGCCCCTCGGCGAAGAAACTGGTGAGCATCGACCCTACGCGGTTGCATGTCATCGGCACTCCGGCGGTCGCGGCGGCTGCACCCAATCCTTCCGCCAGCGCCGCCGCCTTGCGCTCCAGGTCGGCGTAGATCGTTTCGCGGCCCTCGATCAGCGTCTGCAGGGTTGCGATGCCTGCGGTCATGGCGATGGGGTTGCCGGCGAGGGTGCCTGCCTGCACGACCGGGCCGAGCGGCGAGACGCACTCCATGATGTCGCGCCGACCGCCGTATGCCCCGACCGGGAAGCCCCCGCCGATGATCTTGCCCAGTGTCGTCAGGTCGGCCTTGATGCCATAGCGCTCCTGCGCGCCGCCCAGCGCGATACGGAAGCCGGTAATGACCTCGTCGAGGATCAGCAGCGCGCCGTGCTCGGTGCAAAGCTGCCGCAGGCCCGACAGGAAGCCGCCCCCCGGCGGAATGATGCCCATGTTACCGGCCACAGGCTCCACGATGATTGCCGCGACCTCGCCGGAGTTCGCCGCAAGAAGCTCGCGGACGCTGTCGAGGTCGTTGTAGCGGGCCACGAGGGTGCTCGCCGCGTACCCGGCGGGGACGCCGGCGCTGTCGGGGACACCATACTGCAGGCCGGTCGAACCCGCTCTGACGAGCAGGCCGTCGGCGTGGCCGTGCCAGCAGCCGTCGAACTTGACGATCTTCTCGCGCCCGGTGAAGCCGCGCGCCACGCGGATCGCGCTCATCGTCGCCTCAGTGCCGGAATTCACCATCCGCACGAGGTCGATGGTCGGGAAGCACTGCCGGATGAGCCGGGCCATCTCGACTTCCAGCGCCGTCGGAGCGCCGTAGCTGGTGCCGCGCTCCAGCGCCTTGCGAACCGCCTCGATGACGACCTCCGGCGCATGGCCGAGGATCATCGGCCCCCACGAGCCGACGTAGTCGATGTACTCGTTCCCATCGACATCCCAGATGCGCGAGCCTTTGGCGCGGGCGATGAACCGGGGCGTCCCGCCGACCGACCGGAACGCCCGTACGGGGCTGTTGACGCCCCCGGGCATGAGTTGCAGGGCTTCGGCGAAGAGCTTCTCGGATGCGGCGATGTTCACAGCGGGGTGCCTCCGGTGGTGCGGTGCGGTGCGGTGCGGAACGGCACGCCGACTGAAGTCGGCGCTGGCCCTGGCGGCCTTGCAGGCCGCCATAGGTTAAGCACCGGGCACTGAAGTGCCCGGTCTCACCCTTGCGATGTACAGCGCCAAGACCGGGCACTTCAGTGCCCGGTGCTTAACCTATCGCGCCAGCGCCGAGTTCACTCGGCGAGACGTTTGTCGTCGCCCATAGGCCGCCTGTATCGCGGTGTCGTTTTCTTCAGCTCTCGCACGGTGCGGAGCATCTCGTAATCAACGATGCCAGCGGCCTCGGCCATCTCGTCGACGACCTCCGCTATCAAGTCGAGGGTTTTGGCGTGCACCATCGTGTACAGGTTATATGGGAAGTCCGCGAATGGGGGCCTTTCGTAGCAGTGGCTCACCTGTGGGAAGGCGGCGAGCGTTTGCCCGACGCGCTTGATCTGTCTCGCAGCGACATCCCACACCACCATCGCATTGCCCTCGATGCCGACGCGATGATGCCGCAGCCTGGCTCCGAACCGGCGGATCACACCGCGTGCACACAGCGCCTGCGCACATTCGAGAAACTCCGGCTGGGACAGCCTGGCCCGGTCCGCCAGCGGCGCGAAAGGCTCCTCCGCGGCAACGATGCCCTCCTGGAGCGCCTCGATGACGTCCCAGTCGGC
Organism: uncultured Armatimonadia bacterium; assembly: GCA_964455745.1. Lineage (GTDB taxonomy): Bacteria > Armatimonadota > Zipacnadia > Zipacnadales > CAYWBK01 > CAYWBK01. Next base: position 19,048 of record CAYWBK010000018.1, on the reverse strand, counting down.
GGTGGAGAGAGCGTCCGGCGCGTGCTTGCCCCGTTGATGTGTGGATGCGCGATTCGTCGCGCAAGGGATCGGGCGGTCGAGGTGCGTGTCGGCGAGGCTAAAGACAGCGCGAACCTTGAAGACCTGCACCGCCGGCAGATTGTGGATCGGCCTGCACCCGGTTCGGTCCCCGATCGACGCGAGGGTGAGTTCCTTCACTAAGTGACCACACGCCACGACGGTGAACCACAAGTTATACTGGTGGTCGCGCAGATAACTGTGGGTGACTTCGGGGTACTTGCTGATGATGTCTGTAACATCCGCAACCCGCTCGGGAGGCACTTCCGCGGCCGCGAGGGTGCTGACATAGCCCAGCCTGCGCACCTCGAAAACGGGCGATATCTCGCGGATGAGCCCCTGGTCGAGCAGATCGCGGACGCGCTCGATGACCTCGGCTTCGGCGCTGCCGAGGTCCCCTGCCAGGGCGAGAAAAGGCCGCTCGACGAGCGGGAAGTCAGCCTGAATGCGGCTGAGAAGACGGGTTTCGAGGTCGGAGAGTTGGGGAGCGATCACATGCCTACCTGAACGAAGCGGGCGAGCGCGCGGCTCGCCCGGGGATCACGGCCCACTGTCGAATGTCAAGTCAGTCGCTGCGCGGGTCTCGCGCGCTACTGCGCCGGAGTTGCTGCCTGTGTGCCGGCTGTCGGTGCCGCCGCTTGTGCGCCGGCCGGTGGCGCTGCTGCCGTCGCGGCGGCTATCGGCAATTCCGCCACCATGCCTACGAGCTTGTCCTTCGTGTCGTTCACTTTCAGCGCCAGCTTCACTGCGCCTGCGGGGACCTTCAGCTTCTTGTCGAGCTTCAGGTCGGTCATCGGGCTGACGTCCATCGTCACGACATCGCCCACCGAGTTGTTAGTCGCGTCCATAAAGGCGATCTTCAGCTTGCCCGGCGCGAAGGCGCCGATCTCGCCGCTGAGGGTGGCCTCGCCATCCGCCATCGCCATCGTCACGGGCACGCGGATCGCCACGGCGTCGGTCGCGCCGACGATCGGGCCGTTCATCTTCGCCAGATACCACTGCTCCTCGAAGGACTGCTCCTGGCCGGGCTGGATGTCATACAGCGGGCTGAGGACCTCCAGCTCCATGTAGGCCTCGTCGGGGTTCGTCCAGTTCTCGACCGTCGAGCCCCCATCGGGGTACTCGTGGTCCTTGTCCGCCTTGACATCGAAGCGCTTCACCATCGCATAGCCGCTCACGCCATCGACCGCCGCCGCCCATCCGGCAACGCTGTCCACGCCGATCTTGTCCATCAGGTGCTTGTAGCTGGTCTGGACCACGGTGTTGTTGGCGATCTTCGCGAACTGCTCGGTGTCTTTGTCCGGCTTGACGAGGTGGGTGTAGCCATCGGTGAACTTGCTGGTCGGATTGAGCGGGATGAACGCCTGCGCCTCGGGGCTGAAGTCCTTGTCCTTGGCGAGCTTGCCCGGCAACTGGGTGACTTCCCAGATGCTCCAGCGCACCGGCTTGGCGGCCACATTCTTGAAGGTCTCGCGCACGGTGAGCTTCGTCGTTCCGGCATACAGGCGGATGCGGCGGGTCATCTGCAGGCCGGTGACGGTCTTGTCGGCGGGGCTGGTGAGGGTGATCTCGGCATACGCGCCGGAGGCGGTCGTGATCTTGCCCTCCCACGCGGCCCCCTCTAAAGGCGACCCGACCGGATCGGGCGGGCCGTGCCAGTCGGACTGCGGGGCCGGCCAGACCTTGTAGCCGCCGAAGTTATGCCACTTGCGCTGGTCCTCAGACTTCGGCTGAGGGTAGGTCTTTCCGTACTCGGCGGGGTTGTTCCACAGCATGTTGTGGCCGGCGAGCGAGTAGCTCATGATGCGCCCGCCGATGGCCGGCACGCACACGATCTCGACGAGGCCATTCTGCATGCGCAGCGCTTTCCAGCCCTGGTAGTCGAGTTCGCTGCTGGTGGCGGTCTCGGTCGCGGCAGCATTGAGGGCTCCGCCCGAGATGCCGGGGGTGTCGCGATGTTGCGGTTGCACGCTATCCACCCCGCTTCCGCAGCCGGTGATGACGAACGCTACGATCAGAAGCACGCTTATAACCAGGAGTAGTCTCATGGTGTCTCCTCCGAGTGCCTTAGACATTCGCCATCGGCGCGCGGTTCCCTGCTAACGGCACGGCCCCCCCCGGCCCTCTTCTCCACGAGTGAGGAAAGGGGGAACGGCGACGGCTTCCTACCCCCTCGCCCCGCCGATCCCGCTTCGCGGGATACCGCGGGGCACTCCCCCTCCCTCGTAGGGAGGGGGAGAACGGCAACCTCACCCCCGGCCCCTCTCCACTCGTGGAGAGGGGGGAACGGCAGACAACAACGGCTAACGGCAACAGCCCGGAGTCAACGCACGCGTCGCCACTTCACTGCGTCGGCTATGACATTGGCCCCGGCGGCGTTCGATAGGGTTACTGTTGCGTCGAGTTCGGGAGTGAAGCTGAAGGCGCCGAGAAGCCGCCACTTGCCGGTGTCAGTCGTCTGGTCGAGATGAGCAGTCTTCGGGCCATCGGCTGTTGTAACCGTATACGTGGCGTCCTTTGCGTGGTCGTGGTTGGGGTCGGGGCCGATGTAGACGCTGACTTCGTATCGGCCAGCCTTCGGCACGCGGGTTTTCCAGGTCGCGGTGGCGTCGCCGGTGCCCTTCGCTGCCCAGATGGCGCGTCCGCCCAGATAGCCGGGATCTTCGACGGCGATCCAGGCGCCGGTCGTGGCGAATCCGGGCTTGCCGTCCGCCTCATCGACGATGGTCTCGCCGGCTTCCGCCTTGATCGGCTGGATGAGAGACGCGTTCAGCCCCACCTGCACATCCCCTTTGCTCTCGTTGGAGACCTGCTGCCGGCCGGCGAAGGTATTGCCGAAGATCGTCGCGGTGCTGACCTCGGGGCCGAGGCTGATCCCCGGCGACTTCGCCGAGAAGCGGCTGGAGGACACGGTAAGGCTCCCGCCCTCGCAGTCGATGGCCGCCGTGCCCTTGTTGGCGCGGTCCCAGTGCATGAAATGACACTGCGTGAAGCTCACCGAGCCGCTGCCCTTGAGGCTCGCGATGCGCTCCGCCGGACCCCAGAAAGCGCAGTTGCTGAACTGGACGAGGCCGGTGTTCGTCGGGCTGACGACCACCTCGGTCGGGTCGGGGTCGAGGAAGCTGACGAACTCGCCGTTGGTGATGAGCAGCCCGATGCCCTGGCACCCGTCCACTTGCACGGCGGTGTTCGTGGCGTCCGCGCCGATACCGAGGAAGTTGCCGTTGCAGCCGCCGTCCTTCGTCTGGATGAACTGGTAGCCGACCTTGTAGCCGAAGCTGAAGGTGTTCAGGACGTACTCCCAGTCGGTGCGCCCGAAGATGAACGAAACCGCGTTCTTGCGCATGTACTCCTGAATCGCCGGCTTGCCGTCCCAGCCCCAGAAGGGCCAGAAATGCACGTTCTCAATGCGCCCCACATCGTAGCACTTGTCGATGCTGATGCCGATGCGCAGCGGCTGGCCGTAGAGATTGCGGATGTAATGGCGGCCGCTGGCGTTGGTCGCGAAATCCACCGCCTTGAACGGGTTGACCATCAGCACATCGACGATGGAGGCGTTGTCGCCCCCCGCGCAGGCCACGCACCAGGGATACGGCTGAATGCTCTGCTGATCCTGGGCGGGGTAGAAGATCGTGAGGCCCTTGACAGTCGCGTTCGGCGCGAGGGTGATGAACGCCGGCCCGGTCTCCGTGCCGCGCCCTTCCTCGGCCAGCAGCGTCGTGCCCTGCATCTGCGTCCAGGCGGTGGGGATGGTCCACACGCCCTGCAGCGTCACCGAGGCCGGAATGGTGATGTGGGTGGCGATGCGGTAGTTGCCGCGCGGGGCCCAGACGATCCCGCCACCGCCTTTGGCGCACTGGTCGAGGGCCTTCTGGATCGCGGCGGTGTCATCGGCCTTCGCATCGCCGACAGCCCCGAAGTCGCGGACATTAAGGGCCACCGGGGGCGGCGGCGCAGCATCAGGCGGCTGCTGAGCAAGAGCGGCGGTGCAAGCGAAGAATAGGAATGCGAGCATCATCGGCGCGGACATAGGAGGCCTCCCGAGAGCGGCGAGTCTGTGGGAGGGGGAGTTCGACGGGGAAGGGGAGGGGACCTGTGAGAGGGGGAATGTTGCGCCCCTAAGGAACCGGGTGACGCTTTACTTATACACGTTGCTCCGATGCCCTACGCGCACAACCTTGATGGTCTGGGTGGCGTCGTCGACGTGGTAGATGATGCGATAGTCGCCGACGCGAACCTTGAGCAGCCCGGCGAACGACCCCGCCAGCGCGGCTGCCTGCGGCATCCTCGGCGTCTCGAGGATCGCCGCGATATGCTCACTAACCCGCTGCTGGACCTCGGGGTGGAGCGAAGCCAACCCTTTCTTCGCGGCACGGGTGACAATTAGGCGGTAGGTCACAACCCCAGCTCCGCCTTGACCTTCTCCCAGGGCTCCCCCTCTTCTTCCAGGGCCTCTCCGGCCTTCTCAGCCACCCAACGACGCTCCTCCTCCAGTTCGAGCGCGTCCTCAATGAGGCGTCGCAGCAGCGCCGCGCGGCTCATTCCCGCGCGCGAGGCCTCATTGTCAACCCGGGTGCGAAGTTCGCGGTCAACTCGAATGTGCAGGCCGACTGTCGGTCCCTGCATAGTTGTTGTGTGCGCCATTGCGCTCATCCCTTGCTTGATGCTGCCCGTGCAGAGATTCTACCCGTTGCGGCATGGATGGTCAAGAAGGCGCAGAAGCGCAAAAGCGTTCGCCAACGCAGAGCCGACATCTTCTCCGGCTTTCGCGGCCTGGCAGAGAGCGGCCGTGCGGGCGAAGAGCAGGAGCGCAAGCGTCATCGGCGCGGACATGAGAAGCCTTTCGAGAGCGGCGGGTCTGTGGGAGGGAGGGTTCGACGGAGAGGGGGTAGGGACCTGTGAGGCGGTAAGCGTCAGCCGTAAAGATGCGCGATGCGCGCTAGACCGGCTGCCCGGAGAATCGTGAGACTTTTCATTTGCCACGAAGCACGGTATCGGCGTACGCCCTGATGGTGGGGTCGTCGTCGCTCAAAAGAGCCCTGAGCCCGTCTGCAAATGCCGTCCCCTCTGGGCCACGCAGGACGGCGACCACTGTGAGACACAAATCGCAACTGCCCTTCCTCAACAGGCGGACCAGCACATCCCATGCCGGCTTCCCCATGCCAGCGAGAACGAGCACTGCCCTCATGCAGAACCCCTTCTCGGCTGCCGGGTCAGCGGCGCGGACCGCTTCGTAGAGGGGCTCGATGGAGTGGGGCGACATGCCCTCCAGTGCCCTGTACGCACTCCAGGCATCCCTGTCCCCTCGCCGCCTCACGTACGCGACGAGGGGATCGACGGCGCGTGGGTCGCCCTGCTTCCCGAGAACCTCCGCCGCGGCCTCGGCAACCTGCTCGGAGTCGTCTGACAACGCCTCAACATAGATGTCAAAGTACGTCGCGTCTTCCGTCTTGCTGAGGGCGCGAATTGCTGCTACGCATACGTTCGCTTCGGGGTGTCGCGCCAACCGAACGAGTTCGGATAGCCCCAATGGCCCCAGTTCCACAAGGGCCGAAGCCGCCGCTGTGCGCACTTTTTCAGCCCTATCCTCGAGCAGGGTCGCGAGCGAGGGCAATGCGGGCTGGTAGTGATGAAACCCAAGCGCCGCAGCAGCCATGCTCCGTACATCCTCTCTGGGATCCTCGAGCGCGCGGATGAGACATTCGTCGACGGATGGGTGCTGGAAGCCGCGCATCAGCCCCAATATGTACCACCACAGATCGTCTTGGCTTGAAGACAAGTGCGCCTCAAGAGCGCTGAGGATCGCATACCACTCGGTTGAGAGTACCGCCCACGCGCGCGGGGGAACCCGTGCGAGGCAGTGCTCGACGAATCTGATGTCATCGCCATCGGGTGCCTGCCCGCCGAGAGTGCGTAGCGCCCACTCGCACAGGTTCTTGCCCTGTCGCAGTTCGTCTCCGCTTCCCCCATAGACAGACCTGCTCAGCGCGATGGCGTAGCTCTCGTGTCTGAACCGGAAGGGTCCGTTTCCGCCACCGGATAGAAGCTGCGTCTCTCTTGCCCACCATTCCAGCCAGTCGGCTGCCTGTCTCTCGCTGAGACGGTTGTCTGTGTACTTGGCGAGATCCCCCGGGGCGATACTGTCCCACGCCTCGACCATCGCCAGTTTCGCCGTGAACGCGTTCGCAGAGGCCGGATCGCCTGTCGCAGTCTGCCGGAACGCGTCGATAGCGTGCATGGTGATGTCGTCGACACTCGCGGCCACGATCCCCGCGTAGGAAGAGCCAGTGCCAATGGGTGTCCCTGGCCCTCCTGCAGATACGGCGCGCTGCCAGGCGTTCGCTGCGACTACAAGCAGTGCGGCGAGGTCCCCCTGGCTGGCGGCGGGGTCAACACCGCAGTACTCAGAGGCTAGCCGATGCGCCGCCTCCTCGGTGAAGTAGGCGTTCCTTGGAGCATCGGGCCCCTCGGGCTGGGATAGCAGTTCAACAGCCATCGCTGACCGCAGCGGGGTGACGTCCAGCGTCGTCAGCGGCATTGCGCGTGGTGGAAGGCAGAGGGCTGCGCGCTCGTTGCGGACCCCGATGCAGAGGAATACTCTGCGCGCCCCAGCGTGCGCCTGATTGAGGCGCTCGACGACGGTCTCCAGGACCTGACGCATGTCATCCCGTTGACCGGTCGTCAGGCGTAGAATGTCGTCCCACTGGTCGATCACAATGGCAACTGCGGACTTGTTGCTGGTGCGATTGAGGCTAGCGTTCAGATGGAATAGAGCGTCGCAGAACTCAGCCACACGAGAGGACGCGGTTGGTACTGTGCCCTCGCCGACTTCAGCGGCGGCGACAATAGCCTTCAACATCGTCCCCCCACCCATCGCCACCAATCCCCACAGTTGGCCTGCGACAAGCGCTGTCAGACCGGCTTTCGTCCCCACATCACCGACAATGCTGGCGACAGGTCGGAAGCTCCTGCGGAGGTTGCGGGAGAAGGGGCGCTTGTCTCCCCGGTACTCGGGGTCGAGTTCAACAATGCGCCGCGCGATTGTCTTGACCAATTCCAGCGCAGGCTGGTGTCGGCCGCACTCGGTGACCTTGACGTACACGACCCCACACTCGTGCGCGGGACCCCGCCGCTGGAACTCCAGAAGCAGCCGCGTCTTGCCCACGCCAGCGTTCCCGCGTACCTGTAGGCAGGCACCCAAGCCACTGTCTCGTGCGGCCCGGAGATTCGCGAGGAGTTCCGTGAGTTCGCAGTTTGCACCGTCCACCCCCGATCGGTCCTCCCGACCTCTGAAGGTCACGTCCATGTATGGGTTGATGGTCGACGAACCCATGCGTGCGCCTCCCACGTCTTGCGGATACACTTCCCCGCCGGTCCCACCGGCAAGTCCAACTTGATGTGAAACTCCTCCGGTTACTTCGTACCCCTCGGCTCGCCATGGGCGGCCCTCTTTGGGCCCATCATGCGCCCGGTCTCTCCATGCGCACCGTTTCCCCGCCTGAGGCGGGCACACCTGTCCGCGCCTCCTGCGTCGCGTTCGTCTGCTCCTGCACTACCGGGGCGGCGCCCCATTCTCGACGGCACTATTCCTTCCCCTCGGGTGTTCTCCATTTCAACCAGTCAGCGCGTTCGTTCCTGTCCGAGCCCTATATTACGCGGGGAGGTCTCAACATGAACGCCGTACGCACCGATGCATCCTCACGCCGTCCCCTCGTCGTCCTCGCCGTTGCCGCTCTTCTCATCGCCTGCGTCGCGCCCGCCTTCGCCGGGATGGCCCAGTCCGGGCCGCAGTATCGCGAATACGGCGCTCCGGCAGCAGCCATGTCCGCCCCGCCGGGGATGATGATGAAAGGCATGGCCCCAGGCGGCCCACCTGGCGCGATGCCCGGCATGCCTGGAGGCGCCGGCGGTATGGCCCTCAGCCCCACCGGGAGCCGCGCAGTGATGCCCGCCCCGCCGGCGCCCGTCACCCGGGTGAAAACCACCGTCACGCTCGCCCTCGTCGCCAAGTACCCGACCGAGACCGATGCCGAGATGCGCCGCTATGAGGCCACCTTTGAGGGCAAGTACCTGATCCGCAACAAGAAGGATAAGAAAGTCTCGCTGCAGGTCTTCTTCCCCTATCCGACCACCGCCGACACGCTGCCTGATGCGTCGGTCCTTGTGGACGGCGAGGAACCCAAGGACGTTGACTACTCGCAGCAGGGCGTGAGCTGGGAGTTGACCTTCGGCCCCAACGAGAGCCACGAGATCATCGTCAAGTACCGCGCCTTCGGCAGCGAGGACTTCGTCTATGTGCTCGACCACGGCGAGCGTATGGGCGTGCTGGATTTCACCGCGAGCGTCACCGGCACCGAGCACAAGCCGCGCCTGCGGCCCCGCGAGTGCCTGCAGCCCTCCAGCCCGCTCACGCGCACCGGCGACACCTACAATGTCGAGTGGAAGTACAAGGACCTGGTCACCGCGCGGGATCTCATCCTCGAGATCCCCCCGCCGTTCATGGGCAACGATGTCGCCAAGGTCTGGCAGAGGCTGACCTGGGCCGGGATTGCCACGGCGCTGCTCTTGGGGCTGGTGCTCTTCGCCGGCGGGGTGGCCTCCGGCAAGCCCGTAACGCTCGGCCAGTTCGCCCTGATCGTCCTGGCGCTGGCTCTCTTCTACCCGCTCCTGTACTTCCTGTCGCACCACATGTCCGTGCCGTGGGGGTTCGGCATCGCCTTCCTGGTCTCGTCGTTCCTCGTGCTCGACAACCTGCGCCGCTGGCACGGCCTTTGGTTCGCCTTGCGCTATGGGGGCTTCGGGCTGGTGACGCTCCTGGGGCTGTTTTCCGCCGCCGCGCTGGCGACGAAGGGCTCCGGCACGCTGGTCACAGTCGGTCTCGTGCTGCTGATCTGGTTCGCGATTAGGACGACCCCGCGCATCTCGGCGTGGGTAGCCGAGGCCAAGGCGGCCGCGCCTCCTCCTCCGCCCCCGCCGCCGTCGATCTTCCGGCGCGAGGATATGGCGTGGCCCGGCGAAGCGCGCGATCCGGGGTCAGACGAGGACGATCTCCTGGAATTCGACGAATCGGAAGAACCGCCAACAGGCGAAACCGCCGAGCGTGCCCCTGCCGTGACCGCCGCTGCTCCGGTCGTGGCCGTTGCCCAACCGCCGACCGAGCCGGCCGTCGAGGAGCGGAAGCATTTCTGCGCATACTGTGGCGGGGGAGTGGACGAGGACTTCAGCTTCTGCCCGCACTGCGGGAAGGACGCGCGGATCGCGCGGGAATGCGAGCATTGCGGCACGCAAATCTGCCTCCCCTGCGCGCACAACTACCGCTTCTGCCCGGGCTGCGGGGCGGAACTGCCGGAGGTGAGGGAGGGATAGAGGCTGCGGGCGACGTAGGGCTCGCCTTCAATGCGTGGGCGGTGGCCTTGAGTTGGTTCCGACCAGGATCCTACATCTGACGCAGACGAAGCCGTCGCCGTCGCGTCCGCAGGACGCCCGGCGCGAAGCGCCCCTCAGCCGGATGCTTCAGCGTCTGGTTTGGCACCGGCTATAGGGCCGTTGCCGTCCGCCAGGACGGTTGGCGCGAAGCGCCCCGCCTAACCCATCTTTGCCAGTTTGGCCCCTTGTTGGCGACGGGTGACCCTCGCAGTATCAGGGGTTTCTGGGCCTTCAGATACCGTTTTCGCGGAAAACGTAGTGTCTCTGTGGTCCATCGCCATCCATTTCTCCGCATCGCATCTCATTGCCGAGCAGGGCCGCACAACCGGTGTGGCAATGCTACTGCGGTTCCGTCACCACGAAGGGTATCCGCACGACGGCAAGCCCCTCTTCCCTGACCTCCACCTGGTAGGGCCCGGGTAGGTGTTGGCTCGAGTTGTTCGGGACGATGGTGAACAGTCTGCGCATGGCGGTGTTCACTGTCCAGGTCTTCTCCATAATCGATTTGCCGAACCGCGTCCAGACCACCGTGTACGTGTAGCTGATGATACCCGGGTCGACACTCAGGCTCAGGGCAATGACCCGCTGCCGGGTCGTGAATGTCTGTCCGGGATGTCGCGGCTGCCCTTGGTCGTCGAGACCGTCGCACAGCACCGCCTTCGTGACGGTGCTTCCCGGTCTGAACCACGGCTTGCCCGGCGTCGTGCCATCCGCCACCGCCCGGCCGGCCACGAAGAGCAGCGCCAGCGCGCATAGAGCTTTGCATGTGTTGGTCATCCGTTTGCCTCCACTACGAGAATCACGTGGGGCAGGCGTCTCGCCTGCCAACGCCGCTGCTGTCAGTCGTCCCCTCCCGGTACGGCCACCCGTAAGGCGGCAGGGGCAGGGCCGTTGGCCGTGCTCTCCACGAGTGGAGAAGGACCTACCCGCCGCAGGCGGGTCAGGGTGAGGTGCCGCTCTACCCCGCCGTCACCTTGCACGCGACATCTCTCTCGAACCCTGGCGCATCCACCCTCAACACTCCGCCCTTCGCCGCCCCCTTCGCCCTGCTCGCGACCTTCCCCGTCCACGTGTCCCACCACTCTACCGTGTATGCCCCGTCCGGCATCCCCTTCAGGCTCAAGCGCGACGCCGGAATCGGGGTTGGGTCGAGGCCCACTCGCGCCTTACGATACCACACCGACTGCCGATTGTGTAGCCAAAGCCACGCCCGTTTGCCATCGACAAGCCCCGCTGCAAGATAGTTCGGCGTCGTCCGTTCGGCGTAGCCGACCAGCAGGTAGTCGATGTACACCCAGTCGTTCCCATCGTTCTCGACCTTGATCGTGTGTTTGCCGGCGGGCACATCGACGGGATAGCTGCGGTCGTAGTCGTGAATTTCCCCGGATTTCACGCTCCCGGCGTCGAAGTCCCGGTCGAAGACGGGCTGCCCGTCCACACTGATCTTCAACTTCGCGCCGCCATACCCCGAGACGCCGTACACCCGCGCCACGAACCTTCCCGGTTTCGCGAAATCGACCTCGAACGTCGCCGGGTTATGGAGCTTCGGGTGGTTGCGCACCCCATGAAGGACCGTGGCGAGGTTGTCGAAGTTCCCTATCGTGCCATCGCGCCCGACCGTGAACGTCTGCGGCGTGTTATACGTCGCCTCCTCCCACGAGCCTTTGTGTCCCTCGAGCGGCAAGTCATCGAAGGTGACCTGGCTCTGCGGGGTGGCGTAGGCGGCCGAAAGCGCGTCAGCGGGAAACGGTCGCGCCGAGGCGGTGATGTCCGCCGAAAACTTGGCCACCGGCGTCCACAGGTGATATAGGTTCCCCGGCTCGATGTAGCTGTCCCACCACCACGTCATCGCCGTGCCCATGCAGCCACCCAGGATGCCTCCCCAGGCGCCGTCGTGGATGTACAGCCCCTCGGGGTCCTGAAGCCGCGTCCCATCGCCGCCATTGATGCCGAACTCGCCGATCAGGAAAGGCTTGTTGAACCGAGTCGTGTGGGCCTTGGCCAGTTCGACCGCCTCCGCACCTTTATCGACGCCGGAGTAGGTGTGGCTCTGCACGTAGTCGATCTCCGGCAGAGACCAAAGTTTGGGGTCGCCGTAGCTGCTGGCGGTGCTGGTGGTAATGATGTGCGCGTACGGATCGACGCTGCGGATGTACCGGGCCATCTCCTGATGCAGCGCGGTGACGAGGTCCGAATTATACCCCTCAATGATGTCTACTTCGTTCCAGAGTTCCCACGACAGCAGGTTGTCATAAGCCGCGTATCGGGCCACGATGTACCGCAGGCGTTTCTTATACTGCGCCTTCGCGGCTTCGCTGGTGAGGAAATCGGTCGGCTTCTGACATGGGCCGCCCCGTGATGCGGCATACGGCGATGCTCCAAAGCTCCCTTCGTTGGCGCGCAGGAACCCGTGGTAGTCCAGACACAGCATGACGTTGATGCCCAGCTTGCGCGCCAGAGCGAGCACATAGTCGAGGTCCGCCGCGCGATCCTGCTGGTAGCGCCCCAACTGGTCCCACTCGATCCCGAACGCCCACGGAGCCATCCACACGCGGACATAGTTGCCCCCGGCGGCGGCCAGGTGGGTGAGCCAGGCGTCGTAGTCCCCAAGGCCCGCCTGCGAGGGCCAGCATACGTTCTCGCCGATCAGCACCACCGGCTTTCCGCTCTCGCGGGTGACATATCGCGCCCCCGGCCCGGCGATTCTGAGGAATCCAGGCCGTCTGGAGGCGGCGACCTTCACCTCACCTTGTGCCAACGGCGCATCCACGCCTTTGCGCCGCACCACATACCGGTGCACACCCGGCTCTTTGGGGCAGTAGCGGACGAAGAACCCCCCAGGGCCTTTCGCCCGCACCTGCTTGCGGTCGCCGATCTTGCTCAGGTCCCACACGATCTCATTCCAGGCGTTCATCTTCAGCCCGGTCTTGCTGAACGAATACCGGGTCTGGAACTTGTCGTCGGCCCCCGCGTAGAATTCGGCGCTCAGCGTCCCCATTGTATGGTCGGTGAGCGGGTAGAAGAAGAAGCGGAGTTCCTTCACATCGCTCCAACTCTGCCCGGTGAGGTCCATGACGAGTCCCGGCCAGTTCGGCTGCGCCTCCGGCGGGAAGTCCGCCCGTAAGGCGCCTTTGCCCGAGTGCACGATCTCGCCGTCGATGCGTGCCTGCACCCCGCTGCCTTTCCAGCGCGGGTCATCTTTCTCGAAGTCGCCGATCACGACTTGCGTGCCGTCATACTTCACGAGCCGCACATCATCGATGATGTACTCGATGTGCTTGCCGCCGATCCAGCTATCGCGCCCCATGTAAAGCTTCAGCAGCCGCATATCCCGCAGCCGCTCGCGCGCCGGTGTGACGATGGTCTCCTGATCGACCCGGAAGAACGCCGGCGCGACCACCTTCTTGCCGGAGGGTGACATGAACTCCCCAGTGATGTCGATCTGGTCGGGATCGTATGGATTGTCGGGGAGAGCGCCCACCGACACCGGCAGTTCCACGATGTCATAGGCAGCCGCCGGGGCCTTGGCCTGGATCCCCTGCGCCGAAGCCAGCCCGGCATCCACCAGCAAAACGATTGTCGCGATCAGACAGGTCGCCTTCATGTTCACCGAGACCCTCCATGCGGTAGGGAAAGCCGTACCCGCGCGAAAGGGCAGTTCGCCTTCACCCAGGCACAGCCCTGCGACAGAGGGGGCAGGGCGGTGGCCGGGTCGCCTGTCGTTATCCCGCCCGTCGAGGGAGGGGGAGTGCTCCGCGTTATCTCGCAAGGCGAAATCGACGGGGCGAGGGGGTGGGATGCCGTTCGCCGCTCCCGCCCCACTGGTCGTCGATCATGTCAGGATGGTCCAAAAGAAGCCGCCAGGCCCCCCCAGGTCAGTCCCAGGCCGTCAAGATCGCCCCCAGGTCGAAGAAATGCCCTCCGGCGATGACCACTGTCGATAGCTTGGCGGGGTCGATCTGCCCGGATTCGTTTAAGATGGCCGGGGAGACATGATGGATGAGCGCCTCGCCCGCGAACAGGTCGTGGTCGCCGATTGTCTGCACGCTGACGACGCGGCATTCGATGTTCACAGGGCACTCGGCGATGAGCGGGGGCTTGACGTGCGTCGCAGGGATGGCGGTGAGGCCCACTTGCGCGAACTTGTCCACCTCCCGACCGGAGAAGCTGCCGCATTCGAGGACCTTCGGCAGAAGCTCCCCGGTCGGAAGGTTGACTACGAACTCGCCGGACGCGGAGATCAGCTCGTGCGAATAACGCCCGGGCGCAATGGCGATGCCGACGATGACTGGGGTGCGGATGCTGAGGTTGAACACTTCCCCCAAGGTAATGATGTTCGGCCGGCCGGCGGCGTCGACGCTCGTGATAAGGCCCGCCGGTGAAGGGTAGACGGGCCGGTACAACTCGTAGGCGACTCGCTGGTCGGTCATGCGAACTCCTCCTGATCTGGCTTCGGTTGCCCCCAGATGCCTGCGCCCCCGTCGTCTCACTCATTTCGCCGTAGCCTTGTATGCGATCGCCCCCATGTCGATGGGGTCTGTGCGTGGACGGCGGAAGAGGTCGAGGGCGGGCGCGCCGTCCTTTGTCCCGCGTCCGACGGCTGGGCTGCCCTCGAGTAGCGACAGGTCTCCGTGCGCCGCGTCTCGGAACATCGGGTCGCCGACAAGGGAATGCTTGCCTGTGCGCACCGCCCCGCTGAGTTTGTCGAACAGGTTGTAATCCTCGATGTAGTTCACCGGGCCGTTGTGCGTGTCGAGACTGAAGCCACGATAACCCCCGACGAAGATGCAGTTGGTGAACCGGGGTTGACCGGCGAACGTGACAACGGTCCACTTCCTGTTGTTGACCGCATCGCAATTGATCATCTGCTCGTGCTGCCCTTGCAGGACGTACCCCGCCCAGTGGTTGTCCCGCGAGACGCAGTTGATCAGCTTCGTGTCCGATCCCCACACTTTGAACCCCTGCTCGTTGTTGTCGTAGCCCACGCAACGCTCCAGCACGACTCGCTCGCCTTTCATATCGAACCCCGAGTCGCCCTGCCCGAACGAGACGCAGTCGCGAACCAGAATGTCGCTGCTCATCTGCTCGGAGCCGAAGCCGTCGGTGTTGTACAGGGCCGGATGCTGCCGTACCATCTCGTCGGGGAAGCGGTTGTTGGCTGCGGTGCATTGCTCTATCAGCGCGCCGGTGACCCCGCCGACTCCTTTCCAGCCGAGGTGTATGCCATTGCGGTTGTCGTGCCCGTAGACTCGCCGGAAGGTGAGCTTCGAGGCCGTGACTGAATGCACGATCCAACTGCACTTGGTGACCTCGCAGTCCTCGACCACGATGTCGTGTGCGCCTTTGTCGATCTCGAAGCCCGACCCCGAACGGGTCAGCTTGAACCCCGATATTCGCACGTACCCAACCCCCGATCCGACAAGAACCCAAAGGCCGCTGAACGTCTCCTTCTCGGCGTTCTTATCGAGGGTCACTGTGCCTGGCTTCTCGGCCATGAAGGTGATCGGCTGTTCGGCTGTCCCGCCTGCGCGCAGCGTCAACGGCGCGACTTGATAGACGCCCGGCTTGACGATAACCGTGTCACCAGGCCCAACAGCGGCCAGCGCGCGGTTCAAGGTCTCCCACGGCCTGTCCTTCGTCCCCGGCCCAGCGTTATCCCCACCGATGCCGACGTAGTATGTCTCTGCGTTACAGACAACAACCGCAGCAAGAATCGCCGCCGCGATGAGTGCTACCCCAGTCAGTGCGCGCATCTGTCTTGCTCCCTTCCTGCCTCAAGTTTCGCGCGGGGCTCCGCCGAGGCGGTATTTCGCCTGCCGATGTCGTTCCCGTCAGTCGTTTCCCTCCCGGCAAGAGGAGTGCATGCGGCCCGGACCCAAGACGATCTCGCCCGGTAGCAGGAGATAGCCTGCCGTACACCGAATTCGGCATAGTGGTGGCCTATACCTGTTAGCGCGCAGACTTCCGCCACCCGATCATGCCCTCTTTGCACGAGGGATCGGGGGAAGCAGTGTCATTCACTGTTCCCGGTCTCGGCCGCTTGAACCAATCGACACCTCAGGGCGTTATTGCTCTCGTGCAGCATTGTGGCCGCCGCTATCCATATATAACCCCAACGGGAGGGGACTGACACCCATGGCAGGCGAGAACTACTCGGACGACGTTCCACGCTTCGAAGACTCTACCCCTGCCGGGGAGCCGGCTCCGGCCTCCCCCGCTGACCATTTCGCCGCCTTTGCGCCTTCCCCGGAGGGAACCGAGGAGGCGCTCGAGGCCGAGACTCCTCGTCGTCGACGGCGTTTCCCCTGGCGTCACATCGGAATCTCAGCTCTTGCGCTTGTATTCCTCGCGTCCGTCGGGGCTGCGATCTGGCTCGCCCAAGACCGCGTCAATCTCCTGAATGCCCTCGACGACATTGGCGCGTCGGCTCTAACGATGTCCGGTGATGACCAGTCCGCCCAGGGCAAACTCATCAAGCAATACCTCAGCGCCGGGCAATACACCGAGGCGGCGGCGGCGATGAAGGCGGCCGCGGCCGAGAAGCAGCCGGCAGGCGGCGACCTCGGCGGTCTCGGCGGGTTTTTGGGGATGTTCGGCGGGAACGGAAGCAGAGGACGCGGCGGCGCGCCGGGCGCGGGACAGCCGGGACAGCCAAGCGCACCCGGTCAACCCGGTCAACCGGGCGGCATGTCGGGCGGATTTGGCGGAGGCCGGCGGGGTAGCGCCGGTGGCGCACCCGGGCCGGGGGGACGTTCCGGCGGCTCTGCGGGCATCGACCCCGAGGTCCTCAAGATGATCCCGCCCCAGTACCTGCCGATGGCCCAGCAGATGCTCGCCAATCTGCCGCCGGAGCAGCAGCGCGCGCTTGCCCAACAGTTCCTCAGCCGAGCCGGACAGGGCGGCGCACCAACCTCCCAGCCGGGGAGACCTGGCGGGCCACCTGCCGGAGCATCCCGTTCCGGCCGCGGTGGCGGAGGTCGATCGCAGATGGCGCAGCGCCCATCGGGTTCCACTGGCCCCTCGCGTCCGTCGGGTGGGCGTCCCTCAGGTGGCCGCTTCGGTTCGCCTTCAGGGTCGCCGCCGGGACAACCTTCAGGGCCATCCCCGTCGGAGATGGGCGCGATGCTCAATGCCATCCCGCCCGGCATCAACCCGGACATGGTCCGCACGCTTCTCACCGCCGCAGGCAAGCCCGAAGATAAGGGTGCGGCCACGGCACTCGCGGCGTTCATTATCGCCCGTCAGCTCAGCCAGGACGACTTCACCAAGTACGGACAACAACTGGCGCAGATCATGCTCGCCGGTCTCTCAACGACGAACCCGGCCGCTTTGGGCGACATGACCAGACGGTTCGGTCCGTTCATGGGCGGGCCGAACGGCGGTGGACCGAGCGGAGGCGGCCCCGGCGGCATGAGACGGCGCGGAGAGGCTCCGACTGAGGAATCAGTCCGCGAAGCGATCCGCCAACTCGCGCCGCCGTACTACGCGGCGAAGAGCCAGGGCAAGGACGTCGCCGAGGTCGAGAAGGCATTGGACGAGGCTCGCGACAAGCTGTACACCCACGACTACCCCGCGGCGATGTCCGCAGTCCGCCGCGCGCGCGAGGCCCTGGCAGGGGCGCAGTAGGTAGATCCCATAGGCGCTAAGTTAGATGGCGCGGCCCGTGCCGTTCCTCGCGCGGCGGCTGGGGCCGGATACTTCGCTGCGCTCGTAATCCGGCCCCTCCTTGAACGGCGTCTGGCCCCAACTTGGCGCCTATGCCTTGCCATCCCCCCCACAACCATTCCTATCTCTGCCCTACCTCTGCTGCAGTTTCTTCGCCGTCGCGATTGAGCCGATGCGCGCGCCGAGGCCGATTTCGTAGTCGAGAATCGGGTCGCCCTTGCCGGTCTCTTTCATGCGCCCTGCAACCCAGGCGTTCATGCGAGCGCGAAGAGTCTCAACAATTGCCGGCTCCTTGTCGGCGAGGTTGTTGTACTCCTCCGGGTCGGTGATAAGGTTATACAATTCCACCGACGGCTTGCCGTGGAAGTCAGGCTCCAAAGCCTCGAAGAACTTCCACTCCGGCGTGCGCCAGCCGCGCTTGCGCATCCAGGTGCATTCGGTGATATAGAACTCACTGCGGTGCGTGGGCGTCTCGCCGCGAATGACCCCCAGGTTGCTCTTGCCATCAAACTTGTTCGCCTTCAGGGACTTCTTGAGGCCGAGCATATCAAGCACGGTCGGGACCATGTCCTCCTGCAGCGTGTAAGCCTGCGAGCGCCGGCCCTGCGGCAGCAGGCCTGGCTTGTGGAAGATCAGCGGGATATGCAGTGTCGGCTCGTACAGGCCGTGGTGGTCGAAGTAGCAGTCGTGATCGGCCAGCGTCTCGCCGTGGTCCGAGGTGATGACGATCAGCGTATTGTCGGCCACGCCCAGCTCCTCCAGACGGGTAAAAATGCGGGCGATGCAGGCGTCCATATAGGCTAGTTCGGCATCATAAGCCGCGATGACGTACTCGATGTCGGTGATCCCTGGCGGCATCCAGGAAGCCAGGAACTCAGCGAAGGGCGCGAAATCGAACACAGGCTTCATCGAGTTCTTGCTCGGGTCGCAGGGGTCGCCGGAGTAGAACATCGTATCGAACGGGGGCGGGGCCAGATACGGCGAATGCGGGTCCATGTGGCGCAGGAACAGGAAGAAAGGCTGCCCGCTGCCAGCCATTTCGTCGAGGAGCGGGATCGCGACCTCATTGAGATTCTCGGCCTTGCGCGCCGGGCGATCCTCCCACGACAGCCACGCTTCGAAGCCTGCGTATTTGTCGAAGCCCCGGTAGAAGCCGCCGTCGAAACCGACGCATGAGGAGACATAGCCGGCGTCGTGGAGGATCTCGGGGAGCGTGGGGTATTTCGGGTCCAGCGGGCCCTTGGGGCCGAGGGCGACCATCTGCGTGGACATGACATCCATGCCGGTGAGCATGCTGGAGTAGCCCGGCGTTGTGGGGATGTAGGCGCTATATGCGTTGTCGAACAGCACGCCCTGCGCGGCGATGCGGTCCATGACGGGCGTGGTGTGCCGCCTGTAGCCGTAGCAACTCATGTGGTCGGCGCGCAGGCTGTCGATCCCAAGGAACAGCAAGTTCAGTGGCTTCGATGGCATGAAGAAGCCCTCCCGGTAATAGGCTTTCGGGCCAAGTGGTGATGAGGCGTGGGGGCAATTCGCTTCAGGGGAGAGGATTCCTTCCCGGTGGGCTGTTCCTCAATGTGTATGGGTAGCTGGACAGTGGCTGAACAAACCGTCTTGGCACGGGGTCGTTATCCGTGCCGTCGCGTCCGCAGGACGCCCGGCCCCGCCGCAGGCGGGGACCCTCAGCCGGACGCTTCAGCGTCCGGGACACCGCGCCGCCCCATACCGAGTCGTCCGCAGGACGAATGGCCGCAGGCCCCATTGCCGCCTGCGCCGGCAGACGGCTTCGGGCGGCTGCGCCGCCATCCGTCCTCGCGGACGGAAACGGCCCTAACTACGGCCATAAACCGGACGCTGAAGCATCCGGCTGAGGGGCGCTTCGCGCCGGGCGTCCTGGCGG
>CAYWBK010000017.1:0-27919 GCA_964455745.1 uncultured Armatimonadia bacterium | reverse complement strand
CAGGAACGGCAGGAACGGCAGGAACGGCAGGAACGGCAGGAACGGCAGGAACGGCGGGAACGGCGGGAACGGCGGGAACGGCAGCGGGAGCGATATCTCTGCCGTTGCCGTCTTTGCCGTTCTTCGCCGTTGATTCTGCGTTTAGCGTTCCGCGTTCAGCGTTTCCCTTACCGCGTTTCCCTCACCGCTTGACTCATCTTTAGCGCCCACCTATGATGCTAGGCATACCGTCGGGATCGCGAGGACGCTTGTGCATCGGAAGACTATCGCTCGCAAGATTGAGGCTGTCGGGCTTGGAGTTCGCAGTGGGACGGACATTCGTGTGGCATTTCTGCCCGCCGCGCCGGGCACGGGTCTGCAGGTCGTTCGGACCGATCTGGGCTGCTCCGCCGTCATCGGGCTGGACAACGTCCTGCCGATGCCGGTTTGCACTTCGATTCGCGTGGGAGACTCGCAGGTTGCCTTCGTCGAGCACCTGATGGCCGCGCTTCATGCCCAGGCGATCACGGACATCTTCGTCGAGGTCTCGGGGGCCGAGCTTCCGATGTTCGACGGCAGCGCTTTGCCCTATTGGCATATTCTGCAGGAGGCCGGCGAGCGCGAGTATGAGGATGAGGTGGAGCCGTTCGTCATCGCGGGGACCATCGAAGTCGGAGACGGGTCGAAATGCCTACGAACTGAGTCGGCGGCTGGCGCGGCATTCAGCTACTCGCTGTCGCATCCGCACCCGCTGGCGGGCGAGCAGTCGGCGAGCTACGAGCCGGGCTGCGACGATTTCGGCGCGGACCTCGCTCCGGCGCGGACCTGGGCCACCTTCGAGGAGCTTTCGGCACTCCAGGCGGCGGGGATGCTGGCGGGCGGCAGCGAGGAAAACGCGGTCGTCATCTATCCGGATCGGCTGTCCGAGGCCCTGCGGTGGCCGAATGCTTTCGCCAGGCATAAGCTACTGGACCTATATGGCGATTTGTATCTGCTTGGCGCTCCCGTCATCGGGCGATTCGCGGCCTGTCGGACGGGCCATGCCGACAACCATGCTCTTGCCAGGCTGATCGCGGGGCAGCGGCGGTAGACGGACGCCTATCGCCGCCGCTTTGCCGGCGTCCGCAATGCGACTACCAGAAAGGACCCAAACAGTATGCAGTACCGGACTTACGGACGAACCGGGGTGCGCGTGTCGGCTCTCGGATTCGGCGCCATGCGCTTGCCCCAGGATGAGGACTACGCCGTGGAGATCATCGCCAAATCGCTCGATCTTGGCGTGAACTACATCGACACCGCCTACGTGTACGGAGACGGGTGGAGCGAACGGATGGTCGGGCGCGCCATCAAGGGCCGGCGGGACAGCGTTTACATCGCCACCAAAAACCCGCTCAATGATGCGACGGCGGACGGTTGGTGGGAGCGGATGGAACGCTCACTCAAAGACCTCGATACCGACCACATCGATTTCTACAAGGTCGTGCACGGCATGAGCTGGGACGCCTGGGAGAACAACTTCTCCAAGCCGGGCGGGGGCCTCGAAGCCGCATTGAAGGCGAAGGAGCAGGGGATCATCAGCCACATCGTGATCTCCAGCCACGACTCGCCTGAGAACATCATCAAGCTCGGCGACCTGGGCATCTTCGAGGGAGTGCTCCTGCAGTACAATCTGCTGGACCGCCATAACGAAGAGGCGATTGCCCACTGGCACGCCAAGGGCCTTGCGATCGAAGTGATGGGGCCGGTCGGTGGCGGACGCCTGGGGATGAGTTCCGAGCGTCTGCAGTCGCTCGTTCCGGGCGTCGCCAGTACCCCCGAGCTTGCGCTGCGCTTCGTGCTCGCGAATCCCGGCGTGACCGTTGCTTTCTCCGGGATGAGCAACATGGAGCAGGTCCTCGAAAACTGCGCGGTCGCGGGTCGCGACGAGCCGCTGTCCGGTGAAGAGATCGAGGCTATCAATCAGGCGTTGATCGACAATCAGAAGCTGTCGGAGCTGTACTGCACCGGGTGCGGGTACTGTATGCCGTGCCCTAACGGAGTGGGCATCCCGCAAGTGTTCTCCGCCATGAACATGCACCGCGTCTGGGGCCTGACCGAGCATGCGAAGGCCCGATACGGGCATCTAGGCCCGAACCACCGGGAGGGCCTTCTCCAGGCCGACGCCTGCGTGGAGTGCGGACAGTGCGAGCCGAAGTGCCCGCAGAAGATCCCGATCATCGAGCAACTCAAAGAGAGCCACGCCGCGCTGAGCGGGTAGAGGAGAGGCAAGAGCGGACGGCGGTTATGCGGACAGCGAAAAGGGCAGCTCCAGATGGGGCTGCCCTTTTGTACGCGTGAGCCAAAACGGCGTGGCCTGCTACCAGTTGAGAACGCCGGTAGCGCCCCAGCCGAAGTTGCTGTCGACGGAACTGAGGTCGAGCGAGAACCACTTGGTCGGGAAGTACCGGACCGCCGCGTTGAAGTGGTTGGAGTCGTACTCGGCCTGGGCGATCAGGTTCTTGAACGGGACGAAATCGACGCCGCCGAAGATCCCGTCGAGAGCTCCCTGGCGCGCCTCGTTCCTGGCGTAGCCAAGATGCAGCCCCAGGCTGGTCGGGCCGGACTCGAGGAAGTTGACCTGCTTGCTGGCGACGACGTACCAGGCGCGATTGAACTGGTTGGTGACATCAAACACGCCGACAGCCACATCCGGCATATCGGGGCTGTTCAGCCACTTGTTCATCTGCAGGTGATACTTGGCGTTGAGGGCGGTCTTCGAGGTGGTTGGGTTGAGGCTGTCTCCGGTCTCGATGCCCTGGAACCGGGTGACACCGACCTCCAGGTCCGAGGTCACGCCGACGTTGCCGCCGAAGATTTGGAGAGCAGGGTTCCCGTTGTTGTCTGCGTTGATGTGGTGGTACTCCACCTGAGCGGTCGCTGGATCGAGAACGTAAGCGGTGGGGATGACGACAAGACCGGTCGAGCCGAACCATGACGCCACAGGTGTGGCTTCGGGTCCTGACTGTTCCCAGGATTCGGGCACGATCCCCTGGGCACAGGCGGACATGGCTATCAGAGCGGCACAACAGACGACACACAGCGCCAACGGCATTCGGAGCACAGCGGTCACCTCCCTGGAATATCACGCCCTCCCCTGCGAAGAGGAGAACGTCAAGTTCAGCGGTACGACCCCGTCGCCCGAGCGAGGGCAACGAGGCACGACTTTACCCGGAGAAGGCTACGGCTAGTGCCCGACCGGGGCCATGCCGCCCATACCCATGCCGGGACCCATCGGTGCGCCGGCTCCGGACCCCATGCCGCCGCCTGCGGGCATTCCCGGCATTCCGGGCATTCCGCCCGGCCCACCCGGTGCGCCGGCCTTGCCAGGACCCATGCCGCCCATGCCTCCAGGACCGCCAGGGCCTCCGCCCGCGCCACCTGGGCCGGCCGCAGTTCCGCCTCCGCCAGCCGCAGCCGGGCCGAGGATCAACTGGACCTGCGCCGAATCGACTGTCGCGAGGCGTCCGAGCGGGACTGTCACATGGAACAGGTAGTGCCAGCCCTTGGAGTAGTTGAGGTTCAGACGCCCCCCGTGGAATTTGAAGTCCTTGGGAGGGATCAGCAAGTCGTATTTGGGCTGATACATCAACTCATCGAGGTGTACGAGTTTCGCGAGAATTCCGGCGCTCAAGCCGGCCGCGGTCGTTGCGTCGGCCAGGGGCCTCTTGTCGGTGCCGAGAAGGGTGAACTTGACCTGGTTCGAAGCCCAGAAGGCGTTCCAGACGCCGATTGCCTCGGCTGACAGCGTCAGATCGAGGGGATGGTAGAATCCGCCGCCGTAAGTGATGATCTCGAACTTCTGCCGCCCCTCGCCCGGATTGTCGAACTTCTTCAGGGCGTTGTAGACGCGGTCGCCAAAGGACTTCTGGAAGCCGGGCCGGACCCTCATCACCACGTCGATGTTCATGCTGACAGGCGTGTCCAGGGTAGGCGTGGCCGCCACGTTGACGTGCTCCAGTTGCGGATAGCCGACCTCGAAGTAGAAGTTCTTCTCGATGCCCTTGGTCAGCTCGCTCATGGCGTCCATTTCCTTGAGCTTGACGCCGATCTCACGCGTTGCCGCAGTGGCCAGGGCATTACCGGGGTTGCCGAGTCGCAGCTTGGCTTCCCCCTCATTGCCACGCAGCTCATAGACACGCTGGAGCTGGACCCACTCGTTGAGAGTGCGCTGGGTGGGCTGGCCCTTGTCGTCCTTCATGTAGACATCGGGGAGCGCCGCGCGTGGCATTGCGGTCTTGACGATGAACTCGTCATAGGACATGACCAACTCTTTGGGCATGTCCGCGGAGGACCAGGTGAGGCCGCCGCCAGCCGCGCCACCGCCACCGGCGCCGCCCATCATACCCGGCATTCCGCCTCCTGGAGCGCCCGGCATTCCGCCACCGGGGGCACCGGGCATTCCGCCACCAGGTGCGCCTCCTGGGCCGGGCATTCCACCGCCGGGAGGGCCGCCTTTGGGGGCGCCGCCGGCAGCTCCCTTCGTCGCGCCGCCGGGAGCAGCCTTGGTTGCGCCGCCCTCATCCGACTTGGCGGCTTTGCCGGCCTTGTCCACCTTCGTGTCATCATCCTTGTCCTGAGCCATGATCCCCTTGACGAGGATCATACATCCGGCAAGCGCTACAATCGCCACCGCCGCAAGCACGATCTGGATACGGGGCTTGGTCATGAACATGAAGGTGTCACCCTGCGTGAGACTGCGTTGCCGCAGCCTGCTGCGATATCGGCCGCAATGGGTTGCGGTCGTGCCATGACGACGTGCTGCGAAGACGCTGGAGCGAGATCACGGCACTGTGCTGATCCACACCAGTATATCCACTGCCAGCGACCCAAGTCAAGACCGCTCGGGCGCGCAAAACACCGCGCAGAACCCGCCTGCAGAGGTCATCACAGCGGATCGCCGCAACCGCCCGTGCCTGTGTATTGGCCGTCGATCACTGAGATTCCTTCAAGCCGTGCGAAAGGCATCTCGCATCATGTCGGCGGTCGGCCTTCCAGACACGGAAACGCCCCCGGTCCCCCGGAGGCGTGATTGCCAGAGCGGTCATCGGTGCGCCCTAATGATTGGCCGCGACCTGCACTTTCTTGTTGGCCCCGGCCTTCTTGTGGCTTTTGTCGGGGCAGGCGCCCGGCGGGTCTACAACCCAGCGATCAAGCACGGCCGAGACGTGGTGCACCCACGTCGCCGCGTCCTGTCTCGCCTCGCCCACTCGCTGTCGGAATCGTTCCTGCGGGGTGAGCGGCCTCGGCGGGGCAACCGAAGTCTTGACAACGGGGTTTATCAAGACCTCATCAGGCGCGATCAGCCCGAGTTTCTCGCGGGCAACCGCGTCCTTGCCCTGGGGGGTCGACGCAAAACGAAGCCAGTCTTCAATGGCGTCGTTGCCGGCAACCAACTGCCGGTAATCCTTGTCCTTCTGGAGCAATTCCTCCGAAGCGGTCCACCCTCGCCAGACCGGGGTGAGGATTCGTCCCCGGGTGGCTACGGCGACGATCAGCAGGGCCAGCGCCCAGTACGCGCGTCGACTGAGTTTCAGCCGCGGCTTCCGTCGCCCGCTGTCGGCTGCCGTCGAGGGCCTCGAGCGCCGTTTGGATGGCGCATCGGTTCCATCAGTCATCTGTGCCCCTCCCACGGTGTTACCGCCCCGCCATGGCGTCCCAAAGCCCATCCATCGACGTTTGCCTGTTGAGCGATACCGGCTTTCCACCAATGGGCTTGTAAAAGCATATAATAACCGCACCCCAGTGCCGGTACAAGCGCCTCACGCTATCGGGCACACTTGCGTACAAACTGTGTTTGAAGGGGCCTGTCATACGTGGGGCCGGTTGGCGAGCCTTCGGAGAATCGGTGAAGGAGATCGTCCACAGCGGGACGAAATGCGCGTCCCAATATAGTCCTCATCGCGCCGTGGCGGGACACTGGCGAGATCGCGACGGACTTGGCGGTTCCGCTCGAACCGGCTCCGCCTTACCCAGTATCCGCGAGACAGCATGGAACAAGCCGGGCGCGCCCCCCTCAATCTGAAGATCGCCATCATCGCCCTGGTCGCTGTGATCGCCGTCGCCGCCGGCGGCGCATTCTCGGCGCTGGTGCGCTACGATCTGATCGGCTTCGGACACCTGCCCAGAGCGGCGATCTTCGTCATTTTCCTACTCATCCTCGCCAACGCCGTGTCGCGCTGGTTCGGGAGGACTCGGCTCTTCTCCCGCGCTCACCTCATCTGCGTGTATGTCGCGATTCTGGTCATGGCCGGCTTTCCCGGACAGCAGTTGGTGACGTATCTTTACCTGGGGATGATCGGCTCGCAGCACTATGCGACCCCGGAGAACAAATACAAGGAGACCTTCTTCGAGTACATCGCGCCGTGGGCCGTGGTCAGCAAGGACCCCGACAGCCCGGCGGTCAAGTGGGCGTTCGAAGGCGTGCCGCCCGGCAGATCGATCCCGTGGGGCGATTGGATGCTGCCCCTCGCCGCCTGGACCCCATTCCTGCTGGCGATCCTGGGGCTGCAGATGACCAGCGCCGCGATGCTCCGGCGTCGCTGGGCGGATGAGGAGCGCGTATCCTTCCCCCTGGCCCAGGTTTCGGTGGACATGGTCACCTACCCCGACGACAGGGCCAAGCTGCCGGCGGTATGCCGGCACTGGCTGTTCTGGGCGTGCTTTCTCATCCCGGTGCTAATCCACTCGAAGAATGCGGTGCACTTCTACATCCCCAGCGTGCCCCAGACGAACCTCCTCCAGGACATCGGCTCGGTCTTCCCCGGCCGCCCTTGGAACGAACTGAACTATTTCCCCTATTACATCTACTTCGAGATGATAGGGATCACGTTCCTCGTCCCCGACGACATGGGCTTCTCGCTTTGGTTCTTCTGGGTCGCGCGGCGGATGGCGATGGTCGCGCGCAACTCGTTTGGGCTGTTCGAGCAGCAGGAGGTGTTCGAGCACCAGGGGATCGGCGCGTATATTTGGCTGGCGGTGCTCTATATCTGGTACGCCCGTCACGCGTTGAAGCAAGTCTTCATCGCCGCATACTGGAACAAGCCGGTGGAGAGCGGCTCCAAACGGTCGGTGGACGGAGGGCAGCCGGAACCGATGTCCGCGCGGCTGGCCGTCTCGGGATTCGCGCTCTCCGTCATCGTCATCGTGATCTGGGGGCGAGCGCTGGGGATGAGTCTCGGGTGCGCCGTGGCGACGATCGGGCTGTACCTGGTATCCGTGACGGTGCTGACTCGCCTGGTTTCGGAGACGGGGATGTTCGCGGTGTGGACGCCCGTTGCCGCGGACCACGTCATCGTGAAAACGATCGGGGCGTCGGCGCTTGGGCCGCGGAACATCACGGCTCTGGCATACATGAACTGGAAGATCGGCGACACCGCTTCGAACACGATGGCGAACATCATGCAGGGCTACAAACTCGCCGACATGGCGTGGGTGCAGCCGGTCGCGCTCGCCGGGTTGATGGCGGCTTCGCTGGTCGCAGCTCTGTTCGCCTCGCATGTCCCCTCGATCTATGCGATCTACAGTCATTCCGTGCCCGGTCTGGGATGGTGGCCGAAGAACGCCGGCGAAAGCCTCCCGCAGAACATCTCCACGTTGATCCAGGCCACCAAGCCGTACACCCTGGGCAACCTCGGCAACATGACGCTAGGGGCGGGGATCGTGATGGCGCTGCAGGTGATGCGCCAACGGTTCCTGTGGTGGCCTTTGCACCCGTTGGCATATACGGCGCTGATGGGGCCGCAGTTCATGGGCGACCGCTACGGCTTCTCGATCTTCATAGGCTGGCTCGTGCGGCGGCTGGTGAATCGCTTCGGCGGCTACAAGACGTATCGGGTGTTCCGCCACGGCGCAGTGGGCATCATCATGGGCAATGCGGTGGTGTTGATTTTCTGGACGATTGTGCACTACTTCCACCCGATCAGCGGGGTGCTAATCACGGAGTAGAGACGGCCCGGCGGGCCGTCTCGGTGTTGGTGGCGGATGGTCGGCGGACGAGACGCCTGCCCCGCGCGAACGGCGGAGACGGCCCGGCGGGCCGTCTCTACGAGCCAAAATCTGGTGGATTGGGCTGGGCATGACGGCCCGTAATCGGACAGCCAGATATCTGCGCGAACGGGCGTCACACACGTGTAAATAAAGAACTAATTCTCTATTGACATGCCCAATCATTAGGTTTAGTATATTCTTCGTGCACAGGGTAGACGGAGGTAACGGGGACGGGAAATTGGGGGGCGCCCTGGGTTTGACAGCGTTGGGCATTACGATGGGGTTGTGCGTCGCAATCGGCGCCGGCGCGGGGTATTTGGTCGACAAACGTCTGGGGTCCACGCCGGTTTTCCTCGTCGTGGGCTTTTTGTTGGGCGCTGTCGCCGCCTTTCGGGAGCTTTTCCGAGCGGCGGGCGGCAAGCGCCAAGGCGCCAAGCGCCAAGAGTGACGAGTGATTGAGGATGGATGAGGCGTTCTTCGGCCGCGTGCTGCGCACCGGGGCGGTGGTCACGGTCATCGTGGGGTTCATGGTGTGGGGCTGGGTGAGTCAGCGCGCGGCAGGCAGCTTCCTCGCCGGGTCTCTCATCGCCCTGGCCGTGCTCGAGTCTACCGTCGCATTTGCCAATGTCATCGCGCGGCCGCCCGACGAGCGACCGAAGCGGGGGTGGCCGTTCGTGGTGTTGCATGTCTTCAAGTACATCGTCGTGGGCTTCCTGTTCTGGCTTCTCATCGCCCGCTGGAACGCTGAGCCGATGTGGCTGGCCGGCGGACTTGCGATACCGATGATCGTGATCTTCCTCAAGTTTGCGGGCCAGGCTGCCCAGAAACGATTGCCGGTCACAAAGCCGTAACATGCCCCGCCTACCATCAGGGGCGATGTGCGTACTCCCGCTGAACGCGGCTTAGGGAACATGGAAGAGAAACACGCCACATTCCTGAACGCCATACTGAACCTCTTGCCGGAATCGGCGCGAGATCATATCAGCGCGCCGATGCTGACGAGCTGGATGGTCATCGTCATCATCATGGCGCTGGTATACCTGGGCACCCGGCAGATGCAACTTCGGCCCACGAGCAAATTGCAGATACTCCTGGAGATGGCATACGAGTCCTTCAGCAGCTTCTGCGGCAATGTGATGGGACCGGGCGGCGAGCGGTACATCCCGTTTCTCGGCACGCTGTTCATCTACATCCTGCTCATGAACTATCTGGGCGTGATTCCCGGGTTCATCTCCGCCACGACTTCCTTGAACATCACGGCGGCGCTGGGACTTTCGACGTTCGCGCTGACGCAGATCGCCGGTTTTCGCGCTCATGGCCTCAAGTACCTGATGCACTTCGTGGGAGAGCCCATCTGGTTGGCCCCACTCAATATCCCGATCCATATCATCGGCGAGCTGGCGCGACCGCTGTCGCTCTCCATCCGTCTGTTCGGTAATATCTTCGGCGAGGACATGGTGATCGCGAAGCTGATTGCGATGGCTGCACTCGCGCTTCCGTGGTGGTTGCCGATTCCGTTCCAGTTCCCGATGCTCTTGTTCGCGTTGTTCACCGGCTTCGTGCAGGCGCTGGTATTCCTGATCCTCGCGAGTTCGTACATCGGCGGGGCGATCGAAAAGCACGAGCAGCACGAGGCCGCCGAAGGACACGCGGCACAGGCTGCGTGAGTTGACGGCGGTCCGCGACAGGATTGTCGCGGCCACGGCTACCGGGGGCGCGGCCACGGCCGCGGAGATTGCAGTCACGCGTTGACGTAAGTCGTTTGCAGGACATTGCCGGGCTGATGACGGCGGTCCGCGACAGGATTGTCGCGGCCACGGATTGACTCGCAGGACATCACCGGGCCGCAGGCCCGCTTACCGGGCAACGCCCGGTACACGCAGAAGGTAGGAGGCAACATCATGTGGTATGCAGCCGCACTCGCAATCGCCGCAGGTTTGGGTCTGCCGATCGCCGTCGTTGGCGCCGCTAAGGGCCAGGGCATGGCCGCGGCAGCCGCTCTCGAGGGCATCTCCCGGCAGCCGGATGCCGCCGGCGACATCCGCACCAACCTCATTCTGTCGCTGGCTTTGATCGAGTCGCTCGTCATCTACTCGCTGCTCATGTTCTTCCTGCTGTACACGAAGCTGCCCGCCGTCAGTGACGTTCTGGGCAAGTAGCAGTCTCGAACGGACGCAGGCCGAACGCAAGCGCCTCACGCGCAGCGGCGGATCGCCGCCTGTCAGGCGCTGGAAGACTGGCCGTGCTGAGGAATCACCATGGGACCTATTCTGAAAAGCCTCGGGATCGAGCCCAATGAGCTCGTCATCAACATCGTCGGCTTCTTGCTGCTCGTGTGGCTTTTGGCCCGCTACATGTTCGGGCCGGTGGGCGAGTTCCTCGAGCGTCGCAAGCAGCATATCGCGCAAAACCTCGACGAGGCCGAGCAAGCGAAGCAGGCCGCCGAAGCCGAATTGGCGGCCCTGAAGGCCGGGCGTGACGCCGCTGTAGCCGCAGCCGAACAGGAAGCGGCCCAGGTTCGCGCCGCAGGCCTCGCTGACGGCCAGGCGATGAAGGACAAGGCCCGCGCCGAGGCCGGTAACATGGTCCGGCAGGCCGAGGCCGAGATCGTCCGCAAGACGCAGGACGCTCTCATATCGCTGCGCGGGGACACCGCGTCTCTGGCCGTCCAGATGTGCGAGAAACTGCTGCGAAGCAGCCTCAATGCCGAGAGACACGCGGCGCTCGTGGACGAGTTCATCGACGACATCCACCGGACCGCGAGCGAACAGAGCGCGTAGAGCGCACGGGGCAGCACCGACGGAATCATGATTAGCCAAAGCCTGGCCAAACGGTATGTCGGCGCGGTTTTCGCCGTCGCTGTCGAGCAGCGGCTCCTCGAGAAGGTGGAGGAGCAGCTCGTAACGGCGCAGGCGGCGCTGCAGGCCGGCCCCGAGTTCGCGCGCTTCCTCAAACACCCGTTGGTATCCGCCGAGGACAAGCAGCGGATGATCGAGGTCGCGGTCGGCGCGCCGCTGCTGGCTCCCGTGGCAAGTTTCGTCGGGTTATTGCTGGCGCATCACCGGATTGAGGTCCTGGAGGCCGCCGGCGGGGTATTTCAGGCGCTGACGGACGCTTTCGCCGGGCGGGCCCGGGCTCATGTGACCACGGCGATTGCCCTCAGCGAGGAACAGCGCGTCCGGCTGGAGGCGGCATTGGCGAAGCTTGTCGGTACGCCGGTGGTCGTCGATGCCCAGGTCGATGCGGATGTGATTGGCGGAGTGGTCGTTCGCATCGGAGACGACACGATCGACGGAACGCTCCGCAATCGGCTGGCGCAGATACAAGAACGCATGGGGGCGAGTGGGTAAACGGCTTCCTATCCCCCTCCCAGCAGGGAGGGGAGAACGGCGACGGCTTCCTACCCCTGCCGCGCTGCGCGCGGCTATCCCCTCCCTGGTAGGGAGGGGATAACGGCAACGGCACACGGTGGGCGACTGGTGGTAGGTACGGGGCGGGCCGCAGCAGAGGAATAGCAGGAGGCTGCAGGACAGATCGGCTGGGACAATCCGGGTCGAAGGGGGCGTTGGCGTCGCTGCCAGCGCCGGGCTCTTCCCGTTGTTTCTCGCCTTTCTCCTGCCTGATCCCTGTCTTTGAGGTGAACTCTGGTGGACGTTAGAGCGGAAGAAGTCACCGCGATTCTGAAAAACGAGCTGGCCGGTTTCCAGGCGCAAATGGAAATGGTCAACGTGGGCACCGTCCTGCAGGTCGGCGACGGTATCGCCCGCGTGTATGGCCTTTCCGGCGCGATGGCCGGCGAGCTTCTGGAGTTCCCCGGCGGGGTCATGGGGATGGTCTTCAACCTGGAAGAAGACAGCGTCGGCGTCATTCTCCTCGGCCCTGACGAGCAGATCGAGGAAGGCGCGCAGGTGCGCACCACCGGTCGCATCGCGGAGACGAAGGTCGGCCCCGAGGTCTTCGGGCGTGTCATGACCCCGCTCGGCGAGCCGCTGGACGGCAAAGGCCCCATCGCCGCCACCAAAACCCGCAACCTCGAAATCAAGGCCCCCGGTGTCATGGCCCGCCAGCCGGTTCGCCAGCCGCTTGCCACCGGCCTGAAGGTTATCGATTCGATGTTCCCGATCGGTCGCGGGCAGCGCGAGCTTATCATCGGCGACCGCCAGATCGGCAAGACGGCCCTTGCGATCGACACGATCATCAACCAGAAGAACGAAGGCGTCAAGTGCATCTACGTGGCGATCGGTCAGAAGCTGTCGACCGTCCGCCGTATTGCCGCAACGCTGGAGGAGTTCGGGGCGCTGGAGTACACTTGTATCGTCGCCGCCTCGGCCTCCGACCCGGCTGCAGTCCAGTATATAGCCCCGTACGCCGGGTGCACGATCGGGGAGGACGTGCGCGACGACGGCGGCCATGCGCTGATCGTGTACGATGACCTGTCCAAGCATGCCGTAGCGTACCGCGAGGTCTCGCTGCTCCTGCGCCGCCCGCCGGGCCGCGAGGCCTTCCCCGGCGACATCTTCAACCTGCACTCGAGGCTCCTGGAGCGCGCTGCCAGAATGTCGGCCGAACTTGGTGGTGGCTCTTTGACTGCACTCCCTGTCATCGAGACCCAGGAAGGCGACTTCTCGGCCTATATCCCGACGAACATCATCTCCATCACCGACGGGCAGATCTACGTCGAGCCGGACCTGTTCTACAGTGGCATTCGCCCCGCGGTGAACGTCGGCCTGAGTGTTTCGCGCGTCGGAAGCGCGGCGCAGACGAAGATGATGAAGAAGGTCGCCGGGCGGCTGAAGCTCGACCTCGCGTCCTATCGCGACTACGCGGCATTCGCGCAGTTCGCGTCCGACCTCGACGCTCAGACGAAAGCCATCCTCGCGCGTGGCGACCGGATGATGCAACTTCTCATCCAGGACCAGTACGCGCCGATGCACGTGGTGGACATCGTCATCGCGATCTTCGCCGGAACGCGCGGCTATCTCGACGACATCGCGGTGGACGACATCCGCAAAGTCGCCGAGGAGATCGTTGCATACGTGCACGAGAATGCGAAAGATCTCGTCGCGCGGATGGATCAGGTCCGCGACCTGACCGACGCGGACATCGACGAGTTGGGCAAGACAATCGACGCCTATAAGGCGGGAAGGCAGGGGTAGGAGGTAGGAAGTTGGGAGTCAGAAGTTGGAAGTTGGGAGAACGGCGGACGGCTCGGAGGCGGCGGGGTGCGCCGGGCTGTTGCTCCTAACTCCTAACTCCCCTCTCCCCAACTCCTGCTTTTTCCCCCCGGTGAACCCCTGTGCCGCAGAATCTGCGCGCCGGCAGGCGCAAAATCAAGGCCGTCCGCAACATCCGCCAGATCACGCGCGCGATGAAGATGGTCGCTGCCGCCAAACTCAAGCGGGTGCAGTCGCAGGTTGAGGCCGGGCGCCAATATTACGAGCGCCTGAAGGAAGTCCTCGGCCGCGTGGCTGCGGTGTCGGGCGAGATCGAGCACCCGCTGCTGGCCGAGCGCGAGGTCAAGAAGATCGCGCTGGTTGTCATCGCGGGCGAGAAGGGCTTATGCGGCAGCTTTAACGCCAACATCCTGCGCCTCGCGCGCAGTTACCCGGCCGAGCACCCCGGGGTCGAGGTGCAGTTCATCCCCGTGGGGGCGAAGGCGAACGCGTTTGTGCGCAGAACGGGCTTGCCGGTGCTGGAGGTCTTTCCTGCGGTGACGGATGAGGGGCGCAAAGAGCAGTCGGCGCAACTGGCGCGCTACATCCGCCAGATATATTCCGACGGCACAGTGGACCGCGTGGATGTCGTCTTCGCGGAGTTCGTCTCGGCGATCCGCAACATCCCGGAGACGGTTCAACTTCTGCCCTTCGCCGGACACGAGCAACAGGTCGAGAGCGCCGGGCAGTACATCTTCGAGCCTTCCGCCGAGGAAGTCCTCGCCGCGCTGCTCCCGCGCGCGGTTGACGCCGAGGTTTACCAGATACTGCTGGACGCCGCCGCCTCGGAGCAAGGGGCGCGCATGACGGCGATGACCGCCGCCACGGATAACGCGGATGACCTGATCGTCACCCTGACAC
Organism: uncultured Armatimonadia bacterium; assembly: GCA_964455745.1. Taxonomy (GTDB): domain Bacteria; phylum Armatimonadota; class Zipacnadia; order Zipacnadales; family CAYWBK01; genus CAYWBK01. Next base: position 13,841 of record CAYWBK010000017.1, on the reverse strand, counting down.
GCGATCTGAACCGCGCTCGCCAGACACAGATCACCAGCGAGATCCTCGAGGTCGTCTCGGGCGCGGACGCGCTGCAAAGCGCGTAGGCGGCACCAACATCATTGATAGTGGCCCCTACAATCCTGTCGGAGGCGGGGGCTCTGACTTCGGGGGTCTTTGACATCAGCAGTGGCCCCGACAATCCTGTCGGGGACGAGAGAGAACTATCCCCGACAAGATTGTTGGGGCCACGCAAAAGGCAGCCATCCCCGACAAGATTGTCGGGACCACCACTGCAGACTATCCCCGACAAGATTGTCGGGGCCACGCAAAAGGCAGCCATCCCCGACAAGATTGTCGGGGCCACCACTGCAGACTATCCCCGGCAGGATTGTCGGGGCGACGACAACCCCATCCCCGACAGGATTGTCGGGGCCACTGGCGCGATGGAGATTGGCACGATGGCAATCGGCAAGATAACTGAGGTCCGCGGGCCCGTGGTTGACGCTGAGTTTCCGGCGAGCGAGCTTCCGGAGCTTCTCGAGGCGCTAACGATCAAGGACGCGGCACATGGCATCGACCTGGTGGTCGAGGTCGCCCAGCATCTGGGGGACAATCGCGTGCGCTGCATCGCCATGGACGTCACGGACGGCCTCGTCCGGGGTATGCCGGTCGAGAGCACCGGCGGCTCCATCACGGTGCCGGTCGGAAATGAGACGCTGGGGCGGATGTTCGACCTGCTTGGCCGCCCGATTGACGGTCTCCCGCCGGTTGGCGGAAGGCGCGACCCGATCCACAAGGAACCGCCCACCTTCGAGCAGCAGTCGGTAGCGCAGGAGCAGTTCGAGACCGGCATTAAGGTCATCGACCTTCTCTGCCCGTACCCGCGCGGCGGCAAGATTGGTCTGTTCGGCGGCGCGGGCGTCGGCAAGACGGTTCTGATCCAGGAACTCATCCGCAACGTCGCGCAGGAGCACTCGGGCGTGTCGGTTTTCGCGGGGGTCGGCGAGCGCACTCGCGAGGGCAACGACTTGTACCTGGAGATGCGCGAGTCCGGCGTTCTGAAGCAGACGACCCTCGTATTCGGCCAGATGAACGAGCCGCCCGGCGCGCGTCTCCGCATCGGCCTGTCGGCCCTCACGATGGCGGAATACTTCCGCGACGAAGAGGGTCAGGACGTGCTCCTGTTCATCGACAACATTTTCCGATTCACCCAGGCCGGTTCCGAAGTCTCCGCCCTGCTTGGCCGGATGCCGTCCGCTGTCGGCTACCAGCCTACTTTGGCGACCGAAATGGGCGCTTTGCAGGAACGCATCACCTCGACCCTTCGAGGATCAATCACCTCAGTCCAGGCGATCTACGTCCCGGCTGACGACTACACCGACCCGGCCCCGGCGACGACCTTCGCTCATCTCGATGCCTCGATCTCCCTGTCTCGCGAACTGTTCGAGCAGGCGATCTATCCGGCAGTCGACCCGCTGGCCTCCACCTCGCGCCTCTTGCAGCCGAGGATCGTGGGGGAGAGGCACTACAAGGTCGCGCGGGGAGTGCAGCAGATACTGCAGCGGTATAGGGACCTCCGCGACATCATCGCGATCCTCGGGATCGACGAGTTGTCCGACGAGGACCGCCTGACCGTCGGGCGTGCTCGCCGCGTGCAGCAGTTCTTATCGCAGCCCTTCCACGTCGCCGAGGTCTTCACCGGGATGAAGGGCGTCTACGTGCCCATCGAGGAGACCGTCGCGGGCTTCGAGGAGATCCTCGAAGGCAAGCACGACGACCTGCCCGAGTCCGCCTTCCGCATGGTGGCCACGATTCAGGATGCCGTAGCGCAAGCCAAGGGCGCGTAGCCACCGTTACGCCATTAGGGACTTGGAAAAGAGAGTTGCCGATCTGTTTGAGAAGATATGGTGAGAAGATATGGGAGGGATTCACCATGAAAAGAAACGTGATATTAGGCCTGCGCAAGGTCGACTGGTCGGATACTAGCAGGCAGAGTGAATACGTCGGCAGCGTCGTCTCCGCGCTCAATGGCATCGGGGACAAGCTGGATTATGACTACGTCTGCGCGGTCTCGGGAAGCGCGTTTCGCACATCGTTCTCGGTGGAGGGATGGAACCACGGCAACTATCACGTCATCAACACGCCGCCTATCATCGAGCACACGTTCAAAATGCTGGGCTACAACGTATCGCAACGCGTTTGCAGTGACTATGAAGCCGACAGCAGGCTCATAATGGGCTGCATCGACAGGGGCGTTCCCGTCGTCACGGTTGAGGGCATAGTCCAGTTCGCTGACGCCTGTGTGATCTCCGGCTATGATGACGATGGCCGCGTGCTGCTGGGGTGGAGTCCGTTTATGTATCTTAAGGACGATCATCCAGAAGAGGCGGACGAGACGGGCTACTTCAGGAAGACGGACTGGCACAAAGGGTTCTTCGCGGACTGCAAAGGACGAATGATCACCATCGAGGGCAGGTGTGAGAAGCCTGACAAAGAAGCCATACTGTCGCAAACTCTGAAGCTAGTCTCGCGCCTTATCCGGGAGCAAAGCCTGGTGCCGGGCCAGCACAATGGTCTTGCCGCACATAAGGCTTTCGCCGACGCGCTGCTCACGTATACATGGGATGACACCTACGCCCCGTATCTCAATGTCATGTGTAACTATAAGCAGTATCTCGACCGGAAGTACGCCGTCAAGTTCTTCCTTGATAACGATAGGGACGATCTGGCTGGCTGCTACGAGAAGATAGCAGCGCTCTGTGCCGAACTGGGGCAGATCATCCCGCAGGATTTCTCCGCAGACGACATGTTCAGCGATAAAGAGAAGCTGAGGCCGTACTGCGATGTACTGCTGCAGATACGCGATTTGGAAGAGCAGGTACTTCCTCTGCTTGTCTAGCACAGTAGAACTGAGAATGAAAACAATCGTGCTCGTCGTCTTTTGCCGTTGCCGTCATTCTGTTTTCTAACTCCCAACTCCTGGCTCCTAACTTCTGCCTTTCCCATGGCCCGAACCTATCACTTGACGATCGCTACTCAGCAAGGCTCCTGTTTCGACGGAGAGGTCGCCTCCCTGCGCGCGCCCGGAGCGGACGGCTATTTCGGCGTCCTGCCTCGTCATGCCCCGATGATCGCTCAGCTTGGCGTCGGGGAACTGGCGGTGAAACTGCCCGATCAGTCCAGAAACAGGTTTGCTATTTCCGGCGGAATCTGCGAGATATCTGAGAAAGGCGTCATCGTCCTGGCGGATGCCTGCGAGGAAGCCGAGCAGATCGACCTCGCGCGGGCTGAAGCGGCTGCAGAACGCGCTCGTAAGCGCCTTCAGGAAGCTCGTGCGAACTCTGAGATACATGCCGCAAGAGCTGAGATGGCGCTCTTGCGCGCCCTCAATCGCCTCAAGATCGCGGGCAAGTTCCAGTCTGCGCCCTAACCCCCACCTCTTTCGTCGCACTCGGGAACAGTATGATGCAACCTCAGATTGCAGTGGCAAAAAGTGTTTGCCAAGGGCTGTTCTGAAGGAGTAAACTAGCATTGCGACCGTGTCGATCCCGCTTCGCGGGGGCGCGGGGCGCACGCCGATGCGCGACCGGGCTTGCCGCCACCGGGGCAGTGAGGGCGATCTCGGACCGCGCAGGAGACGGCCGAAGGAACTGCTCGTGTGTCGTTTGGTAGCAGGTCTCAAGCTCGTGCTCAGGCATACTCCGGGAGGAGTGACCGCATTTGGATAAAGTGGTCATAACCGGCGGCAACCCACTGGTCGGAAGCGTCCGCGTCAGCGGATCGAAAAACGGAACACTGCCCCTGCTGGCCGCCACGCTGCTCGTCGAGGGCGAATCGATCATTGAGAACATCCCTGACATCCACGATGTCACCACCATGATCGAGATGCTTCGCCGCCTCGGCGCGAAGTGCACGTTTCTCAGCCCCGGCGTCCTCAAGATCGACGCGACACATCTCAACTCCGTCAGCGCCCCGTACGATCTCGTTCGCCGCATGAGGGGTTCTTTCTACGTCGCCGGGCCGCTGCTGGCCCGCTTCGGCGCCGCCGAAGTGCCGCTCCCGGGCGGCTGCGTCATCGGCTCGCGGCCCGTTGACTTCCACGTCCGCGGTTTCCGCGCGCTCGGGGCGGAGGTCGAAGAGCGACACGGCATGATGTACGCGAAGGCCACATCGCTCAAGGGCACGCGCATCTACATGGACCCGCGTTTCCGCAGTGTCGGCGCGACTGTCAACATCATGCTCGCCGCGGCACTCGCCGAGGGCACCACGGCCATCGAGAACGCCTCGCGTGAGCCGGAAGTCGTAGCCTGCCAGAACTTCCTGGTCAATTGCGGAGCCGACATCCAGGGTGTCGGCAGTGCGACCGTGATCGTGAACGGGGTCAAGCGCCTTCGCGGGTGCAGGTTCGAGTCCATCCCGGACCGCATGGAGGCAGGGACGTTCATGTACGCGACCGCCATCACCGGCGGCGATGTCACCATTGACGCGGTCAGCCCGTATCACATGGACTACGTTCTCGACACTCTCCGACAGGCGGGTGTCGAGTTGACTATCGGCCCGCGCGAGGTGCGGGTGCGTGCCGAGGGACGCACGAATCCCGTGGACATCACCACGGCTCCATACCCGGGCTTTCCCACCGATTTGCAGCCCGCTCACGGCGTCCTCGCCGCGACCGCGACGGGCACGAGCATCATCGAAGAGACGATCTTCGACGCCCGGTACAACTACATCGACGAGTTGATTAGGATGGGCGCGCAGGTCAAGATTGTGGATCGGGCCGCGATCTTCAAGGGCGTGCCGAAGCTATATGCCGCCCCCGTGGAGGCCAGCGACATTCGCGCCGGAGCCGCCCTCATCCTCGCCGGCCTCGCAGCCGATGGCGAGACCGAGATCACCGGGGCTGAGTTCCTGGACCGCGGGTACGAGAATATCGAAGCGAAGCTGAGCGCTCTTGGAGCGCGGATTGCACGACAGGGCACGAGGCGGAGCGAAGAGGCAATATGCTGGGCATAGGCGAGAAAATCGGCATTGACCTCGGCACCGCAAACATTGTCGTCTTTGTCAAGGGAAAAGGCATTGTCCTGCGCGAGCCGTCGGTCGTCGCCATCGAACAGCGGTCGCGCAGGGTCCTGGCGGTGGGGGAAGAAGCCCGTGCCATGCTCGGCCGCACCCCCGGAAACATCGTCGCCACCCGCCCCCTCCGCGACGGGGTAATCGCGGATTATTCCGTCACCCGCGACATGCTGGCGATTCTGCTGCGCAAGGCCTGCGGGCCGTACATGCGCATCTTCAAGCCGCTTGTCGTGATCTGCATCCCCTCGGGCGCCACAAGTGTCGAACGCCGCGCCGCGCTCGATGCCGCTCGCTCCGCCGGGGCCCGCGACGCGATCCCCATCGAAGAGCCGATGGCTGCCGCAATTGGCGCCGGCCTGCCCATCGCCATGCCGGGCGGGAACATGGTGGTTGACATCGGCGGCGGAACCACCGACATCGCCGTCATTTCCCTCGGCGGCATCGTGGTTAGCGACTCGTTGCGCGTCGGCGGCAACGTGCTCGACGAGGCGATCACCCGTCACATCAAGCGCGTGTATAACCTCGACGTCGGCGAGCGCACTGCCGAGAACATCAAGATGGCCATCGGCTCGGCGGTCGAACTCGAGGACGAGCTGGAGACCGACGTGCGGGGGCGCGACATCGTCTCTGGCCTGCCCAAGACCGTCCGCGTCAGCTCCATCGAGGTCCGCGAGGCGATCTCGGAGTGCGTATCGCAGGTCGTGGAGCGCGTGAAGACGATCCTCGAGCAAACCCCCGCCGAACTGGCCGCGGACATCATCGAGCGGGGCATCACCCTTACCGGCGGCGGGGCGTATCTCGCGGGCATTGACCGCCTCCTGTCCTTCGAGACCGGCATCCCCGTCAAGGTCGCCGATGACCCGATTTCCTCGGTGGCCATGGGCACCGGCAAGGCTCTCGATAACGCCGACCTTCTCCACCACCACTCCCAGCGCTTCAGTCAGCGATACGTGTCGTACCGGTAGCATCATCGCGATCCGGCTTCGCGCAGGCCTCGACGCGCGCGCCCGGTTCTTGCAGGAGGTCGGGCAGCGCTCGGGGAAACCCGTCCCCGCTGACGGCTGACACCTGTGCCGCCCGCCATTCTCATTCACGCGTATCGAGGGGTGCCGGAACGTGCCGCACCACGCTGAAGACCGTTCACTCAGGCGCGGGGCGCCCGCCGAAGGCGGGCAGGGACCCCGTGCGCCCGCTGAGGCTGTGGGGTCTCCGTTTTCGCCCGCTGAGCAGGCGAAGACACCTCACCGCTTGAGTGAGCGGCATCGGCAGTCCGCCACGAAACCCACTGAAGCAACAGGCGAGATGAAGCCTGGCCTTGTGCGGGACGCCTCTGCGTTCCGGTGCGCGACCGTGCGGGCCCTTCTCGTAGCCATCTTGCTTTCGCTTCTGGTCAGCGCCTGGAATAAGCAGGCTGAGTTGGTTACTCTCACGAGCCAGGTCTCGGAGAGTACGCCCCCGATCGCCGCGGTCCTCAGCGTCTTCCTGCTCCTCGGCGCAAACGCATTCCTGTCGCGATCCGCGCGCGCCCTGGAGGCAACGGGCGACGCCGCGGGCAGGCTGAGTCACTGGCTCCGCCGGTTGATGCTGACGCGCGGCGAGATACTGGTCGTCTTCGTGTTCCTCGGTATCACCGCCGCGATGCCGGGCGTCGGCCTCTTCCGCCAGGTCATGCCGTGCGTCATGGTCTGTCCGTACTTCGGCAACCCCACGAACCACCTCGCCGAGATGTCCGCGACGATCCCACACCAGCTCGCCGTGACCGATCCCGAACTCGCCCGCGTGTTCTGGGAGGGCGGCGATGTCACGCTGCCGTCGTTCGGCCTGGCGGGCATCCCGGTCATCGGCCCGGTCTTAGAGACGGTGCTGCGCTTCCTGTCCGGGCCGACTCTCGTGCCCTGGCGCTACTGGCTGACGCCTTTCCTGTTCTGGTCGGCTTACCTGTGCATCTACTTCGTGGCGATGTTCTGCCTCGTCACGGTTTTTCGGCGCGCGTGGGAGGAAGACGAGCGGCTGACCTTCCCGGTGGCGAGCATCGCGGTGGAGATGCTGCGTCCCGAGGGCAGTTCGCTGTCGGGCAAGGCTTTCTTTGGCGATCCGTTGGTGTGGATCGGCTTCTCGCTGGCGGTGGTATACAACGCCCTCAATGCCCTGAAGGTGTTCAACCCGGGCGTCATGGCTCTGGGGATTTCGTACCCTATCGGAGCGCTGTTCACCGAATCTCCCTGGGATACGATGAACGGGCTTTCGATCTTCTATAAGCCCGAGATCCTCGGCGTCGGCTACATGGTCCCCTCCGATGTGCTCTTCTCCATCTGGTTTTTTACGCTTCTGAGTTGGATCGTCCGGCCGTTCGCCAAGATGGCCGGCTACACCGCCGCAGGCTTCCCCTTCGTCACGGACCAGGCCATCGGCGCGTTCATCCTGCTCGGCCTGTATTTCATCTACCAGTCGCGCGGGCGCATTCTGCAGGTCGCGAGGCGGGCGCTGGCCCTCGATGAGGGGCCGGACGACCGCGACGAGCCGCTCAGCCACCGCCTCGCCTTCCTCGGGGCGATGCTGGGGATCGTCGCCATCATCGGCCTGCCGATCCTGTTCGGGGTGAAGTGGTGGGTTTCGGTGATGTACTTCGGCATCATGGTGCTGGTGCTGGTCGTCTATTGCCGCAACCGCGCCGAGATGGGCTTCCCCATCGTCTGGGGCTATCCGCTGTACCAGGAGCGCTCCGTGATGGTCAACTTCCTGGGCAGCGCGCCGTTTGTCTCCAGCGGCCACCTGCAGTCCTTCACCGTGCTGACGATGTTCTCGTGGCTGCAGCGTAGCGTGAACCAGGCGATCACGAGCTTCGGGCAGGAAGCGTACGTTTCGGGCCACAAGCTGGGCCATAAGCGCAGCGCCCTCGCCCGCATCGTCATCTTCGCGCTGATTTTCGGGGTCCTGCTGGCCTTCGTCGTGAATCTGGCGGCCTACTATGAGTACGGGGGCCTCGTGCTTTCCAGCCCCGGAGGCACCGAGGGCGGGCAGATGACCCAGGAAGTCCTTGGCCAGTACACCCAGGTCTCACAGTGGATCGACACGCCCGAGGGTCCGAACCTGCAGAGGATCCCCTATGTGCTGTTCGGCGCGGCGATGGTCCTGATGATGATCGTCACTCGCCGGGCCTCGGTGCGCTTCCCCTTCCATCCGGGCGGCTACGCGCTGGCCTTCTGCCATGAAGCTCCCTTCATGTGGTTCCCGGCCCTGCTATTGTGGGGCATCAAGTCAATCGTCATGCACGTAGGCGGCATAGGCCTGTACAAGCGCCTCGCGCCGGCGTTCATGGCCTTCACAATCGGTCACTTCTTCTCAGTCGGCGTCTGGAGCCTGGTCGGGCTATACGCGGGGGAATGGGTGCGGCGGTACATCGTGTGGTTCCTGTGACGGCGAGGCGGTTGCAGGAGTCTGTAGGAGCACTCTCCAGAGTGCGACCAAGCCGCGATTCTGTGTTCACATGGTTTCCATGATGATGAGTGCATGCTACTGCGGTGATATGCTAACGATAATCACGGTCTGGAGCTCGTTCCTACAGACGATTCGGCGTCTTCTGCAATCACCTCATCGAACACCAGCGACCACCCCGAACCCCCAGAGGGCCACGCAACTTCATCGCCACCTGCTCCTCGCCCTCTCGGTGGTTACGGCGGCCTGCAGTCCCCTGCTCGCCGCGCCAGGCGACCCCGCCCTCGTGGACCATCTCAGCTTCGCCCACCCCTCCGACCCCAAGGCCGTCGTCACTTTCGCTTGGCACGTCGGTGACCGGACCATGCCCCTCAGGGGCGTTCAGGTACCGTCGGGCGGCAGCTATACCTTCACGGCGCGCACCGGTCCCGCAGGGCCGATCACGCTCGAACTGCGCGAGTTCCGCACCACCGACCACCAGTCGCCCGCCTACGTCGTGTCGGTCAATGGCAAGCCGATCGCCTTCCGCTGCCGACAGTATGACGCCACCGGCCCCGCCTCGGCGTTCGTGGACTTGCCCGATGGCGGCGGCCCGCAGGCGCAGGTGACTGTGACGAACCGCGCCGCCACGCCCCTTTGCTTCTCCGAAGCCTTCGTCTACCGGGACATCGAAGCCTACGCGCGCGCTTGCGGCTTCCTGCAGCCGATGCGCCTCGGGCCGACGGTGGACACCCATGTCACTGCCTCTCGGCTCGCGGAGCTCCGGCATCTCGTCCCTTCCGCCGACGGCTTGCTCCCGATGGCTGTGGTGCCAACCTTCGCCATCGCGCAGTGGCCGCCGGAGGTGACGGCGCAGACGCTGCGAGAGATCATCGACACCTTCTCCCGCGCCGGGATGCCGGTCGAGCTGCAGCTCAACACCTGGTGGGCCGGGACGCCGCTGGGCTGCGACGATCGTGGCGGACGATGGTGCGATCCGGAGTACCAGCAGGTTACTTTCGACCCCGACAGCGGTGTTTTCGGCCTTTCTGTGCCGAACTATTGGAGCAGCGTTCCGTGGCTCACGACCGCGCACCCGGCTTTGAACGCCTTCAAAGCGAACTGCTTCCGCGATACCGGGCGCATGTTGCGGGCGGAGTGGGATCGCCTCGCGGCCAGCGGCACAAGCGACCTCCCGGTGATGAGCATCGTGATGGACAATGAAGTCGCCTACTGGGGCGCGGGCAACCCGAACACGCCGCCGCATCTACAGGCGGACTTCAACCTGGCGCTGGTCCGCAAAGCCGCCGCGGAGGGCGTCAAGCTCGCGCCGGAGCGCGGACTGTCGCCGGAGGCGATTGAATTCCTGCGCCGGAACCTGCGCGACTACAACCGCCGGATGGCGCAGGCGCTGCTGTCCGGGCTGGGCCGATGCCCGCTGGCGGATCGCGTCTACACGCACACGTTCCTCGGCGGCTGGTGCTTCGATACTCCGATGCAGCAAACCGAAGTGGGGGTCCTCAACCGCGTGCGGATGGGCGGGGAGTGGAGCGAGGGCGCCGGGCCGGTGCTCGACTTGCACCGTGAGCTTGGCGTTCCGGCGAACATCAACTGCGAACTTGGCGGGCACACGACCTCGGTTGCCGCGGTTGTGGCCGAGGCCTACGCCGCCGGTTGCGATCACATCTCACTGTTCAACATCCCCGACGAGGGCTTGCGGGCAACAGGCGAGGAGCTGGCGAAGGGCTGGCCCGAAGCCCCGCCGGTCCCGTGGCGCAAACGCCTCGTCTTCGAGGATTTCAGCCAGGGCGATCGGTGGAAGAAATTGTTCTTCGGCGATGGCCTGACCGTCGATGTCATCTGGCCGGGGCCGATGCGCGCCCTTTTCGGATCTCGGGTCGGCCAGTCGAGTCGCGCCATGATGCACGTGACCGCCCGCGCAACGACCGGCAAAGATACGTTCGAGCGGTTGGCCCTCAGCTACAAGGCGCGCGCCTTCGTGGCGGATCGACAGACACCTGACGCGTACATGGCCATCCGGGCCGGGACATCGCCCGAGGCCCTCCGCGAGGTGTCGCGCATCCACGACGCAAGCGGCCGCTTCCTGGTCGATCTCACCGAGATCGCCCGTGGGCAGCGCGACCTGTACTTGGAGTTCGAGTTCCACCCGCTGGGCCTGGCCGGCTGGGTGTGTCTGTTCGACTGCGCGCTGGAGGAGCCGTGGGACTGCGAGGCCCTCCTGCGCTCGAATGGCAGCTACCGCGCCGACCGGCTGCGGGCCGAAAGCTCCATCGTCGCCTGGCGCGCCGAGGCGTCGTGGGCGATCCAGGCCTGCGAGACAGCCGGGGTCGCGGCCGGCCGGGCACAGGCCCTCTTCGCGCAAGGGCAGTACGAGCAGGCTGCGACCCTCGCGCAGGACCTGCTCCGTGCGCATCAGACCGACAGTTATCGCCCCTGGCAGCCACCCCTCCCTGACCGGGAGGAGGCCGGCGAGGCGCGCGGGGTCTCTGCGACGGAGATCGCCTTCGACCCCTATGACGGCGGCTGCATGTGTCGCCGCATTCCGGTGACGCAGGACACGCAGGTCACCCTCATCGAAAATGGCGACGGCAAGCAGAACGCCCAAATCGGCGACATCCGCGATGGAGATGACGTGCGCGTCACGGTCCGCGGCGGGAAAGCCGCACGAATCGTCGCTCGCCGCGGGACGATGCAGGGCGCGGTGGCGCTCATCAGTCCCGCCACGCCGTTCGACCCCCTGCGGATCAAGGTCCTCGGCGATGAACTGCGCCCGGTGCGCACCATCACCACAGTACGCGGCCGTGGACCCGCCAGAGCCCCGGCGGCGTGCCCGGTAGTGGTCGGCGACAGCCCCTTCGCGCCCGGCGACACCATCAGCATCCGCTGGAACCCGTACACGGGCAGGATCGTGGAAGCGCAACTGGCCGAGAGCAAGTAACGCGCACAGCCAGATTTGGAGCTAACAGATGATCGACCACGCAACGCGAGTAAAGCTGCTTCGGTCGCAGCTTGCCGACCCAATCGAGCCCGAGTGGGACGAACCATTCCACAACGCCTGGATGGCTGCGGAGGGAGACCCCGAAGTGCTGCGCCTCGCGAAGGCGCAAGCTGCGGAACTCGCAGCCGCCTGCCCCGTCATCAAGGCGGGTGAGATCATTATCGGCAACAACGCCCTGCGCCCTGTCGTGACCGCTTTCTCGACGGCATTTGCGCACTGCATCTGCGTCGACCACGAGCGCCTCCGCGAACTGCGCGAAGCCCGCCCGGACGAATGCGAGCGCCTGGACGAGATCGAGGCGTACTGGACGCGCTGGTTCGCGGACACTGGTTACCAGCCGCCGATGCTGCTGCACGCCTCCCTGGCCTACGAGTTGTTCCTCGACAGGGGAATCGATGGCATGCGCGACCACGTCCGCCACTGGCGCGGTGTCAACGTCGCCGACCGGCCCGAGACGGACGCGTGGTATGAGGCTTTGCTGATCGTGCTGGATGGCGTGAGCGCGTTCATCCTGCAGCACGCCCGGTGCGCCCGGCGTGAGGCCGCCGCGGAAGCCGACCCCGAGCGGCGGGAGGAACTCTCACGCGTCGCCGCCGTCTGCGAGCGCATCAGTGCCGCGGCCCCGGCGAGCTTCCACGAGGCCATCCAGCTTCTCTACTTCATCTTCTGGCTGTGCGGCCACGACTCGCCCGGCCCGATAGACCGCTACCTGTTCCCTGCTCTCAGGCGCGATCTCGATGCAGGGGCGATCACGCTCGATGACGCCCAGGAACTGGTCGATTGCCTCTGGCTCAAGTTCGAGGAGAAGACCGCCTACGGCGCCACAATCGCCGGGCAACTGGCGGATGGCTCAGACGCCTGCAACGAGATGACCGTGCTTTGCCTGAGCGCGATCCGCCGACTGCGGCTGCTCTCCCCGCGCACCGCCTTCCGCTGGCACGCGGGCGTTGACCCCGATGTGTTCACGGAGGCCTGCCGGAGTCTGGCGGACGGAGTGACTTACCCGGCCCTCGTCAACGACGCCGCAATGTTGCCGAGCCTCATCGAGCGCGGCATCGCGCCGGCCCACGCCGCCGAATACTCCTTCGTGGGGTGTGGTCAGACTTACCCGCATGGTCGCGGGCACGGAAGCTACGAAGACGTGGTCATCAACTCCGTCAAGCCGTTGGAGTTGGCCCTGAACGGCGGCGTCGACCCCATGACGGGCGCAATCGCCGGGCCGTCCACAGGCCAGGCCGAGGCGTTCGAGACCTGGGAGCAGTTCGAGACCGCCTATCGGCTGCAGATGGACGAGCACATTTCAGCACAGATCGAAGCCGTCAACGCCCACAGGCGCGCCAACGCGACCCGCTGGGTCAGCCTCCTGCGTTCCTTGTTGACTTACTCCTGCGTTGAGCGCGGACTCGACTGGAACCAGGGCGGGGCGGATTACAGCGAGGGGATGGTGGACATGGTCGGCCTCACCACAGTGACCGACTCCCTGGTCGCCATCCGTAGGGCGGTTTTCGAGGAGCGGAAAGTCTCCCTCGGTGAACTTCGCGATACCCTCAACGCAGACTGGGAGGGGCGGGAGGAACTCCGGCGGTATCTGCTCACCCGCATGCCCAAGTTCGGCAACGGCGACCCCGAGGCGGACGGGCTGATGGTCGCGGAATTCAGCCGCATCAACGATCACATCCGCTCGTATCGAACGGTCTTCGGCGGCCCCTGGGGGATGGATGTCATCGGCTGGTCGGACGCCGTGGAGAAAGGGCGGCATACGGGCGCCACTCCTGACGGACGCCGCCGCGGTGAGGCGCTGGCCGACTGCGCCGGTCCGGCGCAAGGCCGCAATGTGTGCGGCCTCACAGCGACCCTCAACTCCATGATGAAACTGCCTCACGACAGGGTCCACGGGCCGCTGGCGCTGAGTCTGCGTTTCGGTGGTCGGGACATGGCATCCCCGGAGGGCGTCGCCAAGCTACAAGCCATGATCGAGACCTACTTCCTCGGCGGGGGGCAACAACTGCAAATCTCTGTCGCCGGAACGCAAGAAATGCAGGCCGCTCAGCGCGATCCCGACGCCCACCGCTCTCTCATGGTGCGAGTCGGCGGCTTCAGTGCCTACTTCACCCAGCTTGACCGGGCATTCCAGGACGACATGATCGCGAGGTCGGAATTGAGCGTTTAGATATAGCCCGCCGAGGTGACGGGGAAAGCCGAGTTCCGCCCCGGAAAGGTGGGGCGTTGCGCGTGCCCGCCGTCGTTTCCGCTTTCCTTCGAGGGAGGGGGGACAGGAGGCCGTTGCCGTACTCCTCGCTCCACTTGTGGCTATGCTTTACCCACATTTCCGCGCGTGGGACGCAATGATCTG